>JBAQCK010000001.1:0-6735 GCA_049294075.1 Bacteroidales bacterium
GGGTAACGGTGTTCTACCAATATTTGGTCCCTACGGGACCCCTGGCATCGGGTACGATGTCCCGTCAGGGACATATTCTGTCCCGTCAGGGACATAATATCGGTAGAAGCGTATATCGATCTCCCACGTCCCGTGCCGTCAGGTACGGAATATTCCGTCCCTACAGGACGGTACCGAGGAGGCGGTAACGGGGTTCTACCAATATTTAGTCCCTACGGGACCCCTGGCATCGGGTACGATGTCCCGTCAGGGACATATTCTGTCCCGTCAGGGACACAATATCGGTAGAAGAAAATATCGCCCATATCGTCCCGTGCCGTCAGGTACGGAACCTGTCCCGTCAGGGACACAATATCGGTAGAAACGTATATCGGCCTCCCACGTCCCGTGCCGTAAGGTACGGAACCTGTCCCGTCAGGGACATAATATCGGTAGAAACGGATATCGATCTCCCTCCTCACGTGCCGTCAGGTACGGAACCTGTCCCGTCAGGGACACAATATTGATTCATACCTTTTTAAACAGGTATTTTTCATCATATTCCACTCCAAACTCATCCAATAAAGCCATATATTCATCCAGAAAATCCTTGCCCCGATGGTGAATCAATTGATTATTAACGTAATCCGTTACCATTTTTACCTCCGAGCGGCAATACGAAAATGCCCCATAACCTTCTTGCCACGAAAATCTCCCGTTTACAAATCCTTTGTCATTTATCCATCTGGATGTATCTCCCTTTATGTCCTTCATCAATTCAGAAATTGACTGTGTAGGACGAAGACCGATAAGAATATGTATGTGATCAGGCATACCATTTATAGCTAAAAGCTTGTGGTTATTATTCCTGATAATACCAGCTATATACTGGTAAAGCTCATCTTTCCACTTGTCTGTTATCAGACAAAAACGGTTCTGTACCGAAAAAACCAATTGAATGTGGATCTTTGTGTAAGTGTTTCCCATAGCATTTTAAACTAAGTTATTAAATAAAATATTACGTGACCAGCAACAACATTCATGTTGCCAAGGTGTAATAAGGATTTTTAAAACTTAAACAGCGAGTACAAAAGCGCTCTGCGGATTTACACAGAGACATTATAAAGATATAAAAAAGACGTATGCCGTTATGTGAAATTCATTTAATATTTTACCATTTGCAATGTTGATTCTTAAAAATCTGATGTCTGTTGGCAGACAGGGAACCTAAATTTGTTTGCTGCGGAAACGTTTAAAACCGGTTTATTTGAGAATAATATTATTGCAATAAATTAATTTCTATTTTTACGACCACAATCTCCATGGGAATCATGAAAAAGACAATAATGGTTACAGGTGCTTCGGCTGGTTTCGGCGAAGCAACAGCCTCAATATTCGCAGAAAAAGGATACCGTGTAATCATCACAGGCCGTAGAAAAGAAAGACTGCGGGAGCTCGAAAAAAAACTTACCGATACAGGTACTGAAGTTCTGTCTCTGAATTTCGATGTCAGAGACCTTGCTGCGGTTAAATCGGCCGTTGAAAATCTTCCCCCTGAATGGAAAAACATTGATATTCTGGTTAACAATGCCGGACTTGCCGTCGGGCTTTCCCACATTGACGACGGTGACACCGAAGACTGGGACCGGATGATCGACACCAATGTGAAGGGCCTTCTGTACGTTACCAGGACTGTAACGCCCCTTATGGTTGCACGTGGCGGCGGGCATATTTTCAACATATCATCGATTGCAGGAAAGGAGGTTTACGAGAACGGAAACGTGTACTGCGCCTCAAAGCACGCGGTCGACGCACTCTCAAAAGCAATGCGGATCGATCTGCTGAAACATGGCATTAAGGTTACCAACATTGCCCCGGGGATGGCTGAAACTGAATTCTCCATCGTCAGGTTCAAGGGCGACAGGGAAAAGGCCGATGCTGTTTACAAGGGAGTTAAGGCACTGACTGCAGAGAACATCGCGGAAGTGATTTATTTCTGCGCAACCCTGCCAGAACATGTCTGTATAAATGATCTGACAATCACTCCCACACAACAGGCCAGCGCAGGATATCTCAACAGAAAGGTCTGAAAGGGCAGTGCCTGCCATGAACCTTGAAACGGACCTATGATTAAACTTTAAGAAACAACAAATACCTATTGTAAAATAATATTTTTTTATTGCAATTCGATAATTAATTATTGATAAACAATATCATTCCTGAATCGAAGGACTAATACCAATCAACCAAAATTCACATGTACACAAAGGATTTTCTGTTCGATTTCACAAGGACGGTTTTCACGAGGATGGGATGCAGTGAAACCGATGCCGTGATCATTGCCGATGTTTTTCTTGCAGCCGAGCTCAGGGGACATGCCTCACATGGTATGATCAGGATCAAGGATTATTATGAACTCTGGAAGGCAGGAAGAATCAATGTCAGACCTCAGGTCAGGATCGTTCATGAATCACCCAGCACGGCGGTTGTCGACGGGGATAATGCGATTGGAATGATAACGGCCCGCAAATCGATGGAAATTGCAATTGAGAAAGCCCGTTCTGCAGGCACCGGATGGGTGGCTGTGCGAAATTCGAATCACTTCGGCATAGCAGGATACTACGCTATGATGGCTCTCGAACACGATATGACAGGTATTTGCCTTACAAATGCCAATCCTCTGGTTTCTCCTACTTTTTCCATAAGCAGGATGATGGGTACTAATCCCATTGCTGTGGCGATACCTGCAGGAAAACAGCCTCCGCTTGTTGCTGATTTTGCAACAACACCTGTTGCAAGAGGGAAACTGGCCGTTGCCGAGAAAAAAGGCGAAAAAGTGCCGTTCGGGTTTGTCCAGGACAAGAATGGCTTTCCTTCGGATGATCCCTCTATACTCAAATCGGGAGGTTCAATGCTGACTCTCGGAGGCGACAGGGTTCACGGAAGCCATAAGGGATATTGCCTCTCATCACTTGTTGACATCTTTTCAGCCGTTTTCAGCGGAGCCAACTTCGGCCCCTTCGTTCCTCCAAGCGTCGCATATCTTCCGCTTCTCGACAAAAAAGTTGGTGAGGGAACCGGACATTTCTTCGGAGCAATGAGGATTGATGCCTTTCAGCCTGCAGATGCCTTCAAGGCAAAGATGGACGAATGGATTGAAACCTTCCGTTCTGCAAAGCCTGCGCAGGGACAGGAGAGAGTCCTGATCCCGGGTGATCCGGAACGGGAAGCAGAGCTCAGGATAAGCGCCGAAGGCATAGAGCTTGTTCCGGCAATTGAGAAGGACCTGGAGGAAGTTGCAAAGTCACTGGATATTCCTTTCAGATAAGGCAGAAGCCATTTGTCCTGCTCATTACTGATTCATAAATCCCTGATCCTTCAATACCTGCAGCAGAATGCCGGAGAAGTATACGTTATCCTCCTTTTTATACCTCACATCGGTAAAAACCTGAGCCAGTGTAGTTTTGTTATTCTCCCTGACAAACTGAGCTGAATCCTCTCTTGCTTCCTTTGCAGAATAGTAATCGCGGATTTCCTGATCGGTATAATCAGTGTAAACCTCCCTGTGGATGATTGCCCCTGCAGGCAGCCTGTCGGGCTGTTCTGGAATTGAAGCAGGCCAGCCAAGAGTAACCGTTGCGACCGGGACCACCCCCAACGGCAGCCGCAGCACATCGATTATCTTGTGAGCCATATAGGTTGTAGTGCCCAGGTAACAGATACCCAGTCCTCTGGCTTCGGCGGATATGCAGATGGTCTGGGCTGCCAGAAGGGCATCGATGGCTGCAGTCATGAACGAAAGGAAGTTGTCATAACCGGGTTTGGCATCGTTCAACACGCACCACTTGTTAAACCTGTTGAAATCGGCGCAAAAAGTCAGGACAACAGGGGCTTCGGTTACCATAGGCTGGTTGAAGTGAAGGGGAAGCAGCTGCTGCCTGATCTGGCTGTCGCGGGTTACTATAATGCTGTAGACCTGCATATTCCCCGTTGTGGAAGTCCTGCATCCTTCATTGATGATGTCATTCAGAAGATCGTCGGTGACATCTTCGCTTTTATATTTTCTTATTGTTCTCCTTTGAAGAAGAAAACCGGTATCGACTTTCATAGTAATAAGCTTCAGATTATATGCAAAGTAAACAAATTCTCACTCACCTGGTGGAACTGATGCAAATGAATTTACTATATTAGCAACATGTATCCATCCACCTGAAATTTCATAATTCTATAATACAACAGATATGAGCAGACCAGTTACACTCTTCACGGGCCAGTGGGCAGATTTACCATTTGAAACAGTATGCAAAAAGGCAAAATCGTTCGGATATGACGGACTTGAAATTGCATGCTGGGGCGATCATTTTGAAGTCGACAAGGCAACGGATGCCTATTGCAAGGCAAAAAGAAAACTTCTCGACAAATACGGGCTTAAGGTCTTTTCAATATCGAATCATCTGGTTGGGCAGGCCGTTGCCGACCGGATTGACGAGAGACACAAGGCAATAGTTCCGGATTATGTCTGGGGAAACGGCGATCCGGAAGGAGTCCGGAAGCGTGCTGCCGCCGAGATGATAAAGACAGGCGAGGCCGCCCTCAGGCTTGGAGTTTCAATTGTCAATGGTTTTACCGGAAGTCCTATATGGCACCTTGCATATTCCTTCCCTCCCAACCTTCCTAAAATGATAGACGACGGCTTCAGGGAGTTTGCCAAAAGATGGAAGCCCATACTTGATGCCTACAAGGAAATGGGGGTAAGATTTGCGCTCGAGGTTCACCCGACAGAGATAGCTTTCGATATCGCATCAGCCAGGAAAGCGCTTGCTGCACTCAAGAACCACCCCGCATTCGGATTCAATTACGATCCGTCGCATTTCGGATACCAGGGGGTTGACTATGTGGAATTCATCTACGCATTCAGCGAGAGGATATTCCATGTTCACATGAAGGATGCAGGCTGGTCGGACGGACCTGCTGAAGCGGGAGTCTTCGGCGGTCATACGGAATTCGGGACTAAAGGACGCTACTGGGACTTCAGGAGCCCGGGCAGGGGAAATATAAATTTCGAAGAGATAATCAGGGCATTGAACAGGATAGGATATGACGGTCCCCTTTCGGTGGAATGGGAAGACAGCGGAATGGACCGTGAGCATGGGGCGACGGAAGCCTGCCAGTTTGTAAGGTCAGTGGACTTTCCCGCGTCAAATATTGCTTTTGACTCAGCCTTTGATAAATAGGTGTGGAATTTTGTGGCAAGTATTTTTCCTTTAACCCTATTGATAACTTAATTACCACTTTTATGGACACAATCGAGAAAACACAACTATTCAATGCAAGCTGTGTTGCACTGGTAGTTACTGCACTTGCTTTTGCCATAAGGGATTCCTCTGTTGAAGCATGATTGCGGCAATGGAAAATTAAAAAGGCGCCTGACAAGAAGGATATTTGAAAATAAATCAAAATAAGAGAAAAGAATCAAATAAAAATTAAGATTATGAAGAAGATCAGAATGGGTATGATCGGAGGTGGTTTAGGGGCATTCATAGGAGATGCTCATCGGAGAGCCTCGCGTATCTGCAACGATTTCGAACTGGTTTGCGGTGTATTTGATGCCAATTATGAACGAAGTAAAGAATTTGCCGCGATGGAAGGGATCGACCTGAGCCGCTGCTATGAGAGCGTCGACGCCATGATTGAAGCCGAGCTGAAATTACCGGCCGACAAACGGATGCAGAGCGTATCGATTGTTACACCCAACGCCCTGCATTTTCCGTTCGCAACAAAGCTCCTTCGCAACGGATTCCACCTGGTATGCGAGAAGCCAATGACAATGACAGTCGGGGAAGCTGTTGAGCTTGAGGAACTGGTTGCAAAAACGGGGCTTACATTTGCCCTTACTCATACGTATACAGGATACCCGATGGTGCGGCAGATGAGGGACCTTGTGGCATCAGGAGTTCTTGGAACGATCCAGCGTATTGATGCCCAGTATTATCAGGGATGGATTAACTCGATTATCCACGGCACTGAGAGCAGGATCACCGGAGTATGGAGGCTCGACCCGAAGCATGCAGGTGTCAGCAGCTGCATGGGCGATATAGGTGTTCATGCCTTTAACCTCATTGAGTACACTACAGGACTGGAAATTAAGGAAATACTATCCGACCTTAGCAGTGTAAAGGATGATGTCAGCCTCGACCTTGACGGCACAGTGCTTCTGAGGTTCGGAAAGAACCTTAAAGGGGTGATCAGGGCCAGTCAGGTTTGCGGCGGTGAGGAGAATGCCATCACACTCGCCATCTACGGATCGAGGGCTAGTCTCAAGTGGGCCCAGGAGAATCCCAATTACCTCTATATGCTCAGCGACACTGAACCCACCAGGGTTTACAAGCCGGCTCACGGCTACAATGAAAAGCTTGCAGAAGCCAGTCATACAATGCCGTCGGGACATCCGGAAGGGATTTATGAGGCTCTTGCCAATATTTACAAGGGAACTGCCAAATCAATAAGGGGGCAGAAATTTGATCCGGGAGAGTTCCCGACAGTTCACGACGGAGTTCGGGGGATGAAGTTCATACACTCCGTTGTAGAGTCAAATAAGAAAGGTAACGTCTGGGTCAGTATATGAACTAATAGGTATAGGCGCTTAGGCCGCCCAACAAATTAATAATGGCTACTTTTGTAGCATGAATGAGAGAAATCAATTTAAAGGAGTGAACTCAATTAAATTCAATAAAACATTTTCGACAGATGAAGATT
>JBAQCK010000002.1:0-2397 GCA_049294075.1 Bacteroidales bacterium
CGGAGACCGAAGAAGGTCATGCAGGTCATGCAGGTCAGAAGTCTTAAAGTCTTAAGGTGACTATAGCTACGGGGCTCCACCTCTTCCCATTCCGAACAGAGAAGTTAAGCCCGTCAGCGCCGATGGTACTGCTAATTGTGGGAGAGTAGGTAGTCGCCCAACTTACAAATGAGCCCCCCGGGAAACCAGGGGGCTTTTTTGTGTGTGTGACTGGTTATGATGAAGAAGTTCTCGCGGATTTACGCAGATCAAACCGCGGATTTACACAGAAATTTGACTTGCAGGTCTGATGCATCAGGAATCCATGAGCGGAAAGGGAGGGTATGCAGAAATACTATTGCGAAAAAATTCGCAGTAATCGTTCCGAATAATCTCGGAACAGCGTAAACCTGCCCAATCAGACTACTCGGGCTTGATCAGAGTTATTTCGTTTTTACTACTATAACTCCGTCATAATTCCCGTCAGTGACTGTTTTTACACTATCCTTGAATACTTCAATTGAAACAATATCACCGGCTTCGATTTGCTCAAACCTGCTGACCCGATCGTTCCTTCATCCGCCAGGTATTCATGTATCAGGTGAAACGACTTCTTCATCATCCATACAAGCGGATTGAACCACATTAACGCTGCCGTGAATCCGATAAGCAGGTTGTCTGCCGAATGATGTTGCGTTACATGTACGCTCTCGTGAATTATAATGCTTTCCATTTCCTCCCGGTCTTCGATATCCTTTGGTATAAATATCCACCGGAAGAAGGAAAACGGACTTTCAACGTTCGGGTTAACTATTATTGTAAACCTGTCATGATCGTTCTTCACTGATGAGCGTCTCAGTCTGAAGATGCGGATAAAGTGAGCTGCAAAAACAGAAATAATTATGGCTGTAATAATAAGGTACAGCTTCAGTGCAGTCCCGGTCGCGCGGGAAAGATAACCCTGCCTCTCTGATGATAATATATTAATAATGTATCCGGAGTCGTTTGCCCCGGTTTTTCCGGTTGTCATAATTTCCTTCTCCTGCCTTTGTCCTGTCTGAATTTTAATCCCGGTGAGCGGTAGGATGAGAGAAAGGACCAGGACTGCGATCAGAAAGAATCTCTGTTGCCTGAATCTTGTCGCGTTTCTGTAAGCCAGCCTGAATACCAGGTATGAAATGCTGATCAGTACTGTTGATGCCAGAAGGTATTTAATTATTTCCATCCTGTTTCCTTTGTTTTTCAATTTCAGACTCAAGCATCCTTTTCAGTTCTTCCAGTTCATAGATGCTGATATCCCTGTTTTTAATGAAAGGTGACACCAGCTGATTAAGCGAGGAGTTGAAAAGACCGGCAAATGCCTCCCTTACCACGTGACTGGCGTAATCTTTTTTTTGCACCAGGGCATGGTAAACATGAGTTTTGCCGTAGGTTTCATGGGCGACATAGCCTTTGCGTTCGAGGACCTTGATTACGGTTGCGACGGTGGTGTAAGCAGGTTTCGGATCAGGGAGCCGGTCGAGGATATCTGAAACCGCACCTTTTTCAGCTTCCCAGATGGCTTTCAGCACATCTTCCTGGGCTTTTGTGATCTCTTTCATTAACTTATTTTTTTCAAAAACACTATAATTATTTTATTAATACTATAAATGTAGTAAATAATTTGAGGTTTTTATGAAAAGGACCGAAGACCGAAGAATGAAGACCGAAGACGAGAACTCACCCCACACCGGTTGATTGTTTTCGAAATAAGTAATAATCTGATACATGCAGTCATCTTACCGTTGGCTTCAGCCAACGGTACAGGTACACCCCACGCGTTCCGGGGGCTTCAGCCCCCTTTGGCTTTTTTCCAGGGATTAAAGTCACTTCATTGGTCAGGCGGGTGTCTTCGGTCTCCCGTCTTCTGTCTTCTGTCTCCAATAAAATCTGCCACATATTAATAATTTGACAAGGTTGAAAAAATCTTTTCATTGGAAATAGCAAGTAATCAGCCACATAAAAATAGATCAAGAATTATTTGAAAAAATATCCATAAAAAGATTTGGTTTGTAAAAATTGTTGAATACATTTGCACCCGCTTTTGGAGCGAAAAGGTTGATTGAAGGGTTAAGAAGAGATAGGATTCCGGCTTGGAGCAGAAAGGAAAGTGGAGTTGAAACAGCCGGAAAATTTATCTCTGATTTTTTGGTAAGGAGATAAAGAATTACTATCTTTATCGCCCCAATGCGAAAAGGGAAAAATCCGGCCTGAGAACTGGTCAGCGTGACCAGGTCTGAATCGGGAGGTAAAAGTTCTTTGACAGATTGAAGCATCAACCAGGCGAGATGGGAATCTCGCTTAGGAACTTGTTAGTAAAACAGAATTGAGCGTAGGAGACAAGGGGGGTCTTTAAAAGAGACTTTAGAGAATAATTTA
>JBAQCK010000003.1:0-6946 GCA_049294075.1 Bacteroidales bacterium
ACCACATTCCGTCGATAAAATGGACATTTATATATTTATCTATAAATCATTGAATTAACTCCGGTTTTGGTTGGTCAGTTTACACCGGTGAGAGGTGGTCTAGGTCTCCGGTCATTGCAAAGTTGCAACCGTCTCCCTGAAAATCACTGCACATCTCATCCTTTGAACTGGTGAGGGCTTCAGAATGTCATAAAAAGAAACAAAAGGTCGGTTTTGACCTCTTGTGCCCCTGGGTACCCCCAACGGACAAAAGTTGCAACCTTTTCTTATCTGTTATTCGAAGCCAGGTATCAGGCCGCAGCTTCTTCCTTTGGTTTTACCCATGTCTGAACCAGTTTCACGAGAGTCAATATGGATCTCTTTTTAAATGCTGAGAGATTTTTTCACCTGACCTTAATATTGTTGTACTCTGCATCCGAGACCGGGTTTAACCATATAACACTTCCCTTATCTGTATTTGGACTTATTGCAATATGGGACAGACCCGTATTGGCCGTGGCACCATGCCAGTGCACTGCTTCAGGCGGAATCCTGACAACATCGCCTTTGTGCAGCACCTGTGGGGACTTGCCGGCTTCCTGATAAAAACCCTGACCTCCTGTAATAAGGAGGATTTGTCCTCCCGGATGTTTATGCCAGTTGGTCCTTGCTCCCGGCTCAAAAGTAACGTTTCCTATTGAGGTGTTGTATGTGCTGTCATTGTTTACGAGCATTTGAAGCCAGACAACACCTGTGAAATTATTACTCGTAATCTTATCCCCTTTGGGGAAAACAAGTTCTGATGCCTGTTCACTTTCAGCCTCAGGCGTGTGATTGGTGGATCCGGCAATCAAAAGGGCTTCAGTCAACTGATCCTGAGTTAACCCTACATTAAGGCAAATGGCCAGATGACTGCGAAGCATCGGCTCCGCTCCGCCAATTGCGCTCAGGACAGTAATGGTAACCAATTCCCTTTGCGCATATGTCAGAACATCCCGCTCGAAAATGTCGGCAAACAGGTGCTCTTTAAGAAAAGTATCAATCACCGGTGCAAAGGCTCCGTATCCGGACAGCGGTTTGTCCTGAGGTGATTTGGTAAGTTCCCCTAAAACCTTTTTACCCCGTTCATATTTGTCAGCTTCTAGATTTATCGGAGCTGCATCAGCTCCCGGGTTATCGTTTATTCCTTTGGCTTTTCGTTCGTCGAGCACTTCCATAAAAGTCTGCAATCCCCGTATACTGCGTGGAAATCCACAATATGCGTACAGGTGTACAATCACTTCCCTGATTTCGTTGACTGTTAATCCTGCGTCTAATCCTTTGTTGAGTGCAGGTTTTAAATCCTGAAGCTCGCCTTTGGCAGTGTAAGATGAAATGAGAATAATACTTCGCTGACCTTCTGATAAAGTCTGTTTTGGGCTCATTTCATCCTGTGCGATGAGATGACAGGTTAAAAAGCAGGTTGCCACAATTGTTGAAAAAAGTCTCCGGGTGTACATGACAGTTTACAATTAAATTAATCAGAACCTGCCTGAAGCCATTCTGTCAAGCTGTTCCAAAGTCATATTGAAGAAGCGTTTGTCCTTGTTCAGTGAACGCATCTTCGTCATTTCTTCGGCACTCAGCTCAAAATCAAAAATATCGATGTTCTCCCTGATGTGAGCAGGATTTTTCGATCCCGGTATAACGGAGAAACCTTCCTGTATATGCCAACGGAGTATGGTCTGTACTATGCTTTTCCCATGCGCATCAGCAATTGTTTTTATAACCGGATCGGATAACAATCCCTCGTCTCCATGACCCAGCGGATACCAGCACTCTATAATGATACCGTACGGTTTTACCTTCTCCCGGATGTCATTTCGCTGAGCGTAGGGATGACATTCAATCTGCAACGCAACAGGTTTTATCTTCATGTTATCCACAATTGCATGGAAACGCTCGTCGCTGGCGTCAAAATTACTGATACCCAATGCACGGACCTTCCCGGATGCAACGGCCTTTTCCATCTCTTTCCATGCATTGATATAATCGCCAATAGGCTGATGGATATAAAGCAGGTCAATATAATCAGTCTGAAAGCGTTTCAATATTGTATCTATTGATTGAAGGGTCTTGCCATCTGCATAGTCAGAAACCCATAATTTGCTTGTAATAAAAAATTCTTCACGCGGTAAGCCGCTTTCCTTCATTGCTTCTCCAACGGCTCCCTCTACACGATATGCTGTAGCGCAGTCCACGTGGCGAAAACCATTCCTGAATGCCTCAAGGCATGCCATCTTTGCATCTGCGTATGAGATTGCGAAAGTGCCAATTCCCAGCTGGGGTATTTCCATTCCGTTGTTCAGTTTCAAGGTTGGCACATAGGCCTTAATCTCCTGTGCATTAATATGATTGATGCTACCTAACAAGAGAACTACTACCA
Organism: Bacteroidales bacterium; assembly: GCA_049294075.1. Lineage (GTDB taxonomy): Bacteria > Bacteroidota > Bacteroidia > Bacteroidales > VadinHA17 > LD21. The sequence goes on from JBAQCK010000003.1 coordinate 2,405, forward strand.
TTATTCGGAAATAAATTTTTGCTGTTTTCATGATTTTATCCATATTAGTGATGATTGTAATGCATTATAAATATTTACCGAAGAACTCTTTAAGCTTGCCCATTGCCTGATTTACATATTCGGTGACATAGTAAGTCTGGATGTGAGTAGCCCCGGGAATCAGAAACAATTCTTTCTTATCAGTGCCTGAAGCAAGCCTGAAAGCATCTTCGGTCATATAAAAGGAGTCTGCTTTGCTTCCGGCCATCATCAGAAGAGGCTGATTGATCAGCTCCATGTTGGCAGCCGCGTCAAAGGCCATCAGGTCGAGCAGGCTGCTCATGGTGTACCTGAATGTGGAGTTGGGATGGGCATGTGTTCTGTTGTAATAATAATGACCTTCCCGATACAAATCATATGGCATTTTGTCTGCTGATTCATCTGTCGTTTTTGTGTCGGCGGCATAAAGAACCTCTCCTCCTGCAGCTTCCAGGGCACGGGCTTCTGAAGCCTGGTTTAGTCGTTCCTGAATGGTGGACAATCCGGAATTCATGAATCCGTTGCGTCTTACCAGTCCGGAATTAAACATGCTCAGAGTGGCCACTGCCTTAAAGCGTTTGTCGGTTTGAGCTGCCGCCAATGTATAGCCCCCGCCACCGCAGATTCCTAACACTCCAAGCCGGTCTGCATCTACACCCGCATATTGTGTAATAAAATCGGCCATCCCTCGGACGTCTTCAATACGATTAGCGGGTTTATCCACATTACGAGGCTCTCCGCCGCTGGCTCCCTGGTACGACGCATCGGCTGCAATCGTTACGTAACCCGATTCAGCCAACCGTTGTGCGTATAATCCGGCAACCTGCTCTTTTACACCACCATTGGGGTGAGCTACCACCACTGCCGGATAGACCTTTGAAGGATCATAATTGGCAGGAGTGTAAATATTGGCTGCAATATCAATCCCATTCAATCTATAAGTTACAGGGTGAATATTCACCTTACCTGATACATTTTGTGTAATCGCATCCTGGTACACCAGTCCGAAAGGATTGGCAGGCCTTATTTGCGCCGAGGTAATAATTGTTGCCGTAATGTACATAACTATCAAAAAATTGGATTTAATTTTTCTGTTCATCCGTAAGTAATTTTTAAGTTGATTAATACCAGTTTATTACCGTTACGATTCGTTATCTATCACTGTTTCACACTACAGGTTAAATACCATTCGGTTGCAGCTTGTCCGCATTGTTCACCACCTTCTCAATTACATCCATTCTTGCTTTCCTGGGATCAAATTTTCCGACTGGTTTACCATCAGGTTGTATATCAAGTATCTCATTTGTTTTCGGATTGTATAGCGGCCATTTCGGAAAGTCGTCACCATTTGGATTGCCGGTTTTTGCAAAATTTACCCAGTAGGAGTTCATGATCCGGGCGACCTCTTTGTCTTCAGGATTTACAATCCCTCCTTCCGGCACTCTGAGATTATCGAAAACGAAAGAAATATCTGTTCCGTGTCCGGGACCATATCGCATCCTTTCTTTCATAGCAGCGGGCACATAGGAGAAAAGAAAAATGTAGGCCGGATCACCAGCCACAGCAAAAGCACTGGCTGTAAAGCGGGCAGGTTCAGCCCAAACCTTGTCTGTGTTGAACATGGTTTGAACCTCTGCAAAATCTTTTGTACCATCATGGTCATAGGCAGCCTTTGCCTCATCTTTCAGTTCTCCGAACATTGAAAACAGTTCTTCCTTGGATCTGCTGTCAATTACAAAGCCTCCACCTATTTCTGCACTGTTATTCCCAATCATGAGCGGAACACGTGCCTGCCTTCCTGCCTTGTATGCACTCTCAGAAGTCTCAACCACCAGTTTCCCGTCGAGAATCGGGCCTGAATAGATACGCGGACCACCTTGTCCATCATTTTCCAGTCCTCCGTCCACAATCTCTTCAACTTTCAGAGCACGCAATCTGATTAGTGCGGCCTCATCTGTGCCCTCGATCCCATGTTTACGGGCAAAGTTTATACCGATGGTTTCCGCTGAAACCGGGTAGTATTTATCTGCATTTTCTTTACTGATCGGCCTGCCGGTCAAAACGCCATCGCGGCCACCACCGGAATGACTGATTGCCTTATGAAATAAACCTTGCGCTGATGGTATTGTAAGTAGTGAATGTATCGAGACGCCACCTGCAGAGAAACCAAAAATTGTAACATTCCTTGGATCACCACCGAATGCTACAATGTTTTGCTTAACCCACTTCAGAGCTGCAATCTGATCCATGAATGCGTAGCTGCCTTTTGGTTCCTCCGGATGCTCAGCAGACAATGCCGGAAAGGCAAAATGACCCAGGCGGCCTAGACGGTAATTAAAGCTTACAAGGATGACCCCTTTCGTAGCGAAGCCATTTCCGGAAGTATTTCCCGACCCTCCGACAAATGCCCCACCGTGAATCCAAACCATAACAGGCAGCTTTGCTCCCTGTTTAGCTCCGGCAGGTTTCCATATATTGAGAAACAAACAATCTTCCGAAGAACCTGACTGAATTGAACCTGGAGCGGAACCCCATCCTGCCTGCGCACAGGTTGCGCCAAATTCGATTGCATCACGAAGTCCTTCCCAGGAAGCGGCCGGCTGGGGAGGTCTCCAGCGAAATTCGCCTACAGGAGGTGCAGCATAGGGAATACCTCTGAAAATGTCCACATCCCCTTCGTTAACACCACGTACCATACCTGATGCAGTTCGGATAACAGGCTCATACTTAGCAGAATTTACTGATGTCCTCTGAGCACTGCAAGAGCAGTACAATATGATCGCCAAACTTAATAATGCTGTCTTCATATTTGTGAAATATTAATCTTTGCAATTGAATTTTTCATTTAAGGTTAATCCAGTTTCTTTTCTTTAAGCCAGTTTGAAAGTAAATCTGCAACCTCCAGGTTATTCAAATCAGAGAAAGGGAAATGGGTATTCCCTTTGATACCAACTTCCGGCAGATGGATCACAGTTACGTCACCACCGTGTTTGTTAACAGCATCCCTCCATAACCTCGCCATTTCAAGGCGCACTCTCCATCCGTCCTGCCCCGGATTTGTATTCGGTTTTTCAGGAATGTTATCGCCGTAATAAATGATTATCGGGACTTTTGTGAGCTTAATGAAATCAGCCAGGGGCACTGATGCAGCCTCGAGGATACTGCCTGAACTGCGTAAAGGCGGAGGCACTTCACCTTCCGGGAACACAAAGCCGCTTCCAGGTTCATACGAGACTATTGCTTTAACATTCTGATTTTTAATGGCTGCAATCCATCCCATACCTCCCGAATGTGAATGAGTGACCAGAATGGCCGGACCGATTTTATCGAAAAGCTCTGATACTGCTTCTGTGTTGACATTAATATCGATAGGACCGATATTGGGGGTCATCTGCCGGAAATACTGGTTCAGTGTCTCAGGGTCACGGGCGAACTGAACACCTTCAAAGTAGTCCGGCCAGATGCCTACACGAAAAGTCCCAAACCAGCCCTGTTCGTCAGGTATTGGTGAAATAGTCCCTTCCACCGTGCTCCGGCCTGCATTGCCTCTTCGTGGCTGGTCAATAAGATATACCCCGAAACCCCGGCGCAGGAAAATACTCTGAAAGCCTTCCCTTCCGTCGGGTGTTGTTTCCCATGTTTTTGAAAACTGCCCTATACCATGCCACATAATCAGCGGATATTTGCGTGCCTTCCCAGGGATTTGATAAAAGACATAAGCATGATCACCATGAAAAGTTTGTCCTGCCGGAGATGGATTATATGGATCGAATGTACCCGGAGCAGTAATTACAGTACCTCCAACAGCAAAACTGCCTTGTTTTTCAATGACAATAGGTTTTATCCTGGTTGGCTTCTGCGCAGAAGCAGATTGTGCGGAGCTTAATACAATAAGTAAATAAAGAAGCAGACTGAAGGCTTGTCTTCTTTTCACTTCAATTGAGGTTTTATTCCCTCCGGTAATTGTCCTTTCCATAATGTTCATCTTGATTCCAAAAGGTAAACAATCATATATCGAGTTTTGTGCTGCCCATCCATTTTACAATCTCCGGATTACGGTGATCAATGAAGCTGCTGACTTTCAGGTCGAGGATCCCGAAAGATTCCATATCTGCCGGGCTCAGTTCGAAATCGAAAATGTTGAAATTTTCCTTAATTCTCTCCTTTTTGACCGATTTTGGAATAGCCACCACACCCCTCTGGATGAGCCAGCGAAGAACAACCTGAGCAGCACTTTTGCTGTGCTTTTCTGAAATTGTACGCAGTACTTCATTCTGAAAAAGATTGTTCTTGCCTTCAGCAAACGGACCCCATGACTCAATCTGAACATAATTCTCCTTCAGAAATTGATGAACCTCTGTCTGTTGATTGAATGGATGGGTTTCAATCTGGTTCATAGCTGGTACAACTTCATTGAATGTTATAATATCCATGACGCGGTCAGGCTGAAAATTGCTGATTCCAATTGCCCTGATCTTTCCGGCTTTGTATAGTTCTTCCATGGCTCTCCAAGAACCATGGATA
>JBAQCK010000004.1:0-19035 GCA_049294075.1 Bacteroidales bacterium
CTTCCTGCCTGTCGACAGGAAAAAAACATCGGCTGAATCCGAAAAGCTTTATTTTGAGCTTATCGGGAACATCAAAAAAACTGTTAATATCCCGGTTGCCTTAAAGATAGGCTTCAGGTTCTCTAACATCCTTTATATGGTCGACCAGTTTTATAACAGGGGAGTCAATGGCCTGGTAATGTTTAACAGGTTTTATGAACCTGACATCGACATTGATAAACTGGAGGTTATTCCGGCATCGGTACTCAGCCAGGAAATCGAACGCCGATATGTCCTGAGATGGATCGGAATGGCCAGCGCCCAAAAACTGAAAATTGATATTTCCGCTTCCACAGGAGTTTATTCCGGGCAGGATGCGGTGAAGTATCTTCTGGCCGGAGCCAATTCAGTGCAGGTCTGCTCGGCGCTTTATAATAAGGGTATTGGTTACCTTAAAACAATGAACCGGCAGATCGAAGGATGGATGGATTCAAAGGGATTCGGGAGTGTAGACGAATTCAGGGGTAAACTCAATTATGCCAATTACAATAAACGGGGAGCCTTCGAAAGGACTCAGTTTATGAAATACTTCTCCTCCTACGAGTAAAATACAGGGGTAAAGATTCCTTAAACAGTCTGTTCAAGAAAGTATAGCAGTTCCATTGCCAGGGCTGTTTTTTCCCCGGTAACCTTCGATGTGTTTTCTTTTATCAGCTTAATGAGAGTATCTTTTTCATCTATGCTTAAGTGTCCGGATGACGACTCAATAACTGTAAAGCATTCAACAGCAGTTGCATAATCACCGCTGACGAACAGTTCTGCAAAATCGCCCACATAACCGGAGTAATTGAGTCCCGACTGCCAGCACGAAGCGATCAGCATGCATCGGGTAGACCAGGTAAAATCTTTCCGGATCTCTTCCACCACTTCCCCGCACAACGACTGATCCCTGAGATCGTCGAGAAAATCCGTGATAAGTTCCTTAACCTGTTGATTACTGGTTGATTCATAGTGTGAAACCAGAAGTCCTATCGCTCCGCTGAACGGGGATGCTTCCCTTAGTCTTTTTATAGCTTCATTGATTTTAACAAAGTTACCCTGGTTTAAAATATGTTCAAGTTCTTTGCGTTTATTCTGTGGGCTGTTCATTTTTAATCGTTTGATGCAAAGTTAGAAATCGGTTGGAAGCTTACAGCCTGCATGGGCAAATAATTATAAATAAACTATTCTTTGAACCGGAAAGGATTTAAACTTACCTAATTATGAAGCGACTTCTTAAAATCAGCAACAGTATTCTTGCATTGGCTTTCTTTACGGCATTGATGCTCGCAGGATGCCGTTCGGGCGTGAAGGATGTGAAAAAGGATGCGGATACTCTGGTTACCGGAGCAAATGCTGCCATTTATGAAGACATCAGGCAGGCTGAAAAGATCTTCTATACCCTGCCATCTCCGATCGAATCAGCGATGCTTATCAAATCGGCAGGAGCCCTGTTCGACGATAATCTCCTGAATCCTATCGATAACTCGAGAAACTATAATACAAACAGGAGCATGGCCCTTAACCTGGGAATTTATACAACCGATCTCAGCTTCGCCAGTCTGTACGACCAGACACAGCATATAATCAATTATATGAATGCTGCCAAACAGATGGCTGACGGACTTGGAATCCTGAATGCTATTTCGGAGGAGGACATAGACGAACTTGAAGAGAACATTCACAATACCGAGGTAATTATGGATATTGTTTCCCAGACTTACCTCAATTCCAATTCCTATCTCGAGGATAACGGTCAGCCTGCCGTTGCAGCAATGGTGCTTGCCGGAGGATGGCTCGAGGGTTTGTATATCTCCACCCAGCTTGTCGATATGAAGGACTTTAACGGCAATAAGCTGGTTGGCAGAATCATCGACCAGAAGCTTTCAATCGATATCCTGATTGACCTCCTTTCCAGCAGCAAGGGGCATCCCGCGATCGATGAACTTATCGGCCAGGTTGCCAAAGTCAAAACTGTTTTCGACAAGATCACTCTGGAAACAACCCCTGTCAGACCTGAGTATGACCAGGTAACCAATACAACTATCCTGAAATCGGAGGTCAAGGCCGACCTTACGCCTGAAGTGTTCAGGGAACTCTCCGAAACAGTGGCTGCCATCAGAAGTAACCTGATTAAATAGTTGGTAATATGAAACCCACATGTATCAAATACACAAACACGTATGTATATAATTTTCAAACATGTGGGTTCCATCAGACCTTTAAAATCAAAATTATATACTGATGAAAATAAATAGAATCGCCTTTACGCTGGTCATTCTCGTTTTAACAGCCGGAACAGCAATAAATGCCCAGTGCAAATCTTTCGCGAAAAAAACATGTCTTCCCGAACTGGGCTCTTATACCCACGATGGTAATTACCATGCTACAATACTCTCGGAAGGAGAGGAGGCAGAATTATATAAAACCTTTTTTTCCGATATGGAATACCGCATGTCGGTATGCAGCGATGAAAACCTTCCTCCTGTGGAATTCCTGGTTCTCGATGCCGACAGAAACATACTCTACTCAAGCAAGGATAACAACAATGCCCGTACATGGGATTTCAAGCTCCAGTCGAGCCAGCAGCTCAGGATAGTCCTTAAGATTCCATCGGGTCAGAATACCGGAGCGCCTCCACAGGGATGCGTGTCCATTATGTTCGGCTTCAGGATAAAATCATAAACCGAGCTTGTGGGCAAGAAATCTGCCCGTATGTGAATTCTTCTGCAGGGCCAGATCTTCGGGGCGTCCCGCGAATACAACATATCCTCCCGCCTCACCACCTTCGGGCCCGAGATCTATTACCCAGTCGGAGCATTTTATAACCTCCACGTTGTGTTCAATCAATATAACAGAATGACCATGGTCTACAAGGGCGTTGATCGACTTCAACAGCTTGTTGATGTCATGGAAATGCAGGCCGGTAGTGGGCTCGTCAAAAATGAACAGAATATGCCCGCTCCCCTTTTCCTGGCTCAGGAAGTAGGCAAGCTTCACCCTCTGGCTCTCTCCACCCGAGAGGGTGCTTGATGACTGTCCCATTTTTATGTATCCCAGTCCGACATCGGCCAGGGGTTTGAGCTTCTCAATAATTCTTTTCTCACTCTTGCCCTGATGACTGCCGAAAAACTCTATGGCTTCATCGATAGTCATATCGAGAATATCGTGAATATTCTTTCCCTGATACCTTACCTCAAGGATCTCTTTTTTGAATCTCAACCCCTTGCAGCTTTCGCATGTCAGCTCCACATCGGCCATGAACTGCATCTCAACCCTGATGATCCCTTCACCCTGGCACTCCTCGCACCTTCCTCCTTCTATGTTGAATGAGAAATGAGAGGCCTTGAAGCTGTTCTGAACCGAAAGCTGCTGCTCTGCATACAGTTTCCTTATTTCATCATAAGCTTTCAGATATGTTACCGGATTTGACCTGGTCGACCTTCCAATCGGATTCTGGTCAACCAGTTCGATTCCTGTCAGCCTTGAAAAGTCGCCGCCAAGTTCCCTGAACTGTCCCGGTTTGAGATTGTTGCCGTTTATTTTATTTGATAGAATTGAGTACAGTACATCGGTTACCAGGCTCGATTTGCCCGACCCGCTTACTCCGGTTACAGCCGTGATGATGTGAAGGGGGAACTTTACGTCTATGTCCTTAAGGTTGTTTTCCCTGGCTCCCTTTATTTCTATGAAGCTGTTCCATTTCCTTCTTTTGGAAGGAACTTTCACTTCGAGTCTTCCCGAGAGATATCCTGAAGTTAATGAAGGATTCAAGTCGGTCTGACTGGCCATGCCCTGAAATACGATCTCACCTCCGAGCCTTCCAGCTTCGGGACCCATGTCCACAATTTCGTCTGCAGCCCTGATTATTTCTTCCTCGTGTTCCACAACCAGGACGGAGTTGCCAAGGTCCCTGAGTTCCCTCAGAACACCGATCAGAAGGTGGGTGTCGCGGGGATGGAGTCCTATGCTTGGTTCATCGAGAATATACATTGATCCCACAAGATTGCTGCCCAGCGATGTGGCCAGGTTGATCCTCTGCGATTCACCTCCCGAGAGGGTGGACGACAGCCTGTTAAGGGTGAGATAGGGCAGACCTACATCGAGCAGGAATTTCAGTCTTTGTTTGATTTCCGTGAGTAGGCGCCCGGCTATCTTCATATCCGTTTCTTCAAGGGAAATACTATTGAAGAAGCCGTTCAGCTCCGATACCGGCATCGAGACCAGTTCCTGGATGCTTCTGCCGGCAACCTTTACATAGGAGGTCTCTTTCTTAAGCCTTGTCCCCTTGCATTCAGGGCATATTGTCTTTCCGCGGTATCTGCTCAGAAGCACGCGGTACTGGATCTTGTATTTCTTTTCCTCAAGATGTTCGAAGAAGCGGTTCAGTCCGTAAAAATGCCTGTTCCCGGTCCACAGGAGCTGTTTCTGTTCTTCAGTGAGCTGGTAGTATGGTTTGTGTATGGGAAATCCGTAAAGGTCGGCAGTGGATATCAGCCGCTCCACCCATTTTTTCATCGAATCGCCGCGCCAGCATGCAATGGCTTCCTGGTAAACCGAAAGATTCTGATCCGGAATCACCAGGTTCTCATCAATCCCGATGATCTTGCCGTAGCCTTCGCAGAGTGGGCAGGCTCCGATCGGATTGTTGAAGCTGAAAAAGTATTCATTGGGTTCCTCAAACTCGATGTCGTCTTCTTCAAATTTATTTGAGAAACTCCTGCGTTCAAGTCCTTCGTCCGAATGAATAATAACCTGGCAGTGACCCTTGCCGGCCTGGAATGCTGAGGCTGCCGATTCTGCCGAACGGCTCAGGTTATCGGCATCATGACTTATCACAAGTCTGTCAATCACTATATTGATCTTCTGACCCTGTTGCCAGGTGTTTTCTGGTATTGATTCATCTATCCTGTCCATCCGGCCATCCGTTTCAATCCTGGTGAAACCCTGTTTGACAAGGAATTCAAAATACTCAGATATTTTTATTGTTTCGGGAATGACGCCCGGTGCGACGATTGACACCCTGGTTCCTTCAGGCAGGGTGGTGAGATAATTCACCAGGTCGTCGGCGCTGTGTTTTTTCACTTCCCTGCCTGAAACCGGAGAATACGTCCTGCCCACCCTTGCAAAAAGAAGCCTCATGTAGTCGTAAATCTCCGTGGATGTACCTACTGTAGACCGGGGATTCCTGGAATTAACCCTCTGCTCGATGGCGATGGCAGGAGGGATGCCGTTAATGAAATCGACCTCCGGTTTGTTCATTCTGCCAAGGAATTGCCGGGCATAGGATGACAGGCTCTCAACGTATCTCCTTTGTCCCTCGGCATAGATAGTATCGAATGCAAGAGATGATTTGCCTGATCCCGATACTCCGGTAATAACCACCAGCTTATTTCTTGGAATTTTCAGACTTACATTCCTGAGATTGTTTACCCTTGCACCCTTTACTTCAATAAAACTATCCATCTCCTTAATCAGGTTACCCATATTTTTGATTGCTCAAAGGTGGCAAAAAATCTGGAAATCTCCATAATATATATAGGTGCGCCAAAGCATCGCAGGGTTGATGCGGGATCTCAGGAAAGGGCACTGCACACTCAAAGGAAAACGTTGAATGAGATCCCTCGCCTGAGTGGTCCCTGAATACTCGTATTCCGCATTGATTGTCTTACAATGTGGGGATAGTTCCCATAATACGATATCATCCCGCCTGACTGAGAATTACAAAACAATCAACGCAAAATAATTATCAGGGATAACAGATTGTTCCAAAACCACGGGATGCGGGATCTCAGGAAAGGGCACTGCACATTCAAAAGAAGCCATTTGCCATGGGCAGTGCATAGCCATGGGGAGTCGTTTTCCTTATTCAATATTCCGGGGAATTTTGGCAGACAGCTGATACCTGTTGACGGATATTGAAATATTTTTGACGAAAAAATTAAAAAAAATTAACATTTTATGTTGCAATTAGAAAAAAACAATTTTCTTTGCAGTTCAAATAACCACTAAAACCCGGAGGACTGCCTATTCAACAACTCTACTCTTTTACACTTAAACAAAGAGAGAGCTATGAGAAAATCGATGTCCGATTACGAACTTATTGAAGAGTTTGTAAAGGGTGAGCAGTCCTGCTTCGAAGAATTAATCCGCCGTCACAAGAGTAAAGTATTTGCGTATATAAGTCTTTATATCCGCGATCAGGCATTGGCCGAAGATCTGTTTCAGGATACTTTCCTGAAAGTGATCCAGTCAGTCAAGTCAGGAAAATACTACGATAACGGTAAATTCATTTCCTGGGTGATGCGTATCGCCCATAACCTGATTATCGATCATTTCCGCAGGGTTAAGCAGCTTAACACTGTTTCAAATGACGACTATGAATCTGACCTCTTCAATTCCAGAAAGCTTTCTGAGGCAAACGTCGAGGATAATATGATCAAGAGACAGATCCAGAAAGATATCAGGAAACTGATCAGCCAGCTGCCCGAAGACCAGAGAGAGGTTGTGATATTACGCCACTATTCCGGACTGAGCTTTAAAGAAATAGCTGATATAACTGATGTTAGCATCAATACGGCCCTTGGCAGAATGAGATATGCCCTCATTAACATAAGGAAAATGATGGAGGAGAAAAAAATCACCCTCACATTTAATTGATCTCATAGCAATATTTTTTGCCATAGGCCGTTTTTATTGTAAAGATAAAAACTAACAGCCTATGGCAAAAAAATCTACTCCTTTTCTTTCATATCACGAAATTCAGGTTGATGATATTGATATCTATGAGGATGCGTTCGGCCTCTGCCAGGAATTCTGTGATGTGTTTAACCTTCTGGACCAGTTGAAACCTGTTCCAAAGAAAAGACTGACTAAACGACTAATTGAGCGGGTCAGGCAGATGAACTGAAAATCAGCAAGCACAGGATACAAATCCTGTGCTTTTTTCATAACCCTGCATATATCAAAATGATATCAAAAATATATAAAAAAATATCAAAAATATATTGTTTTGAAATATTCTTCATATATTTGCATTATCTAACCAATATAATAATGCCATGAAAGAAGAATTTACTGTGAAACCTGTCTCCGGTTACCTCGCGTTGCTTGCGGCTCTGATATTTCTTGTCGCGATAGTTGCCGGATTTTATTATGAAATAATCTGGCTGGGAATTGTTTCGATCTTGTTATTCTTACTTACAGTTAAGGGTCTTACGATAGTGAACCCAAATAACTCCTGTGTTCTTGTTCTCTTCGGCACCTATAAGGGAACAATCAGGGATAATGGCTTTTTCTGGGTAAATCCTTTTTACACCACGAGAAAAGTTTCTCTCAGAGCACGCAACTTCGACAGTGAGCCTATAAAAGTTAACGATAAGATCGGGAATCCCATCAAGATTGGTTTTGTTCTTGTATGGAAGGTTTCCGAAACCTATAAGGCTGTCTTTGAGGTCGACGATTACCAGCATTTCGTACTCGTTCAGAGCGATGCAGCCCTCAGGAAACTGGCAGGGCTTTATCCATACGACAATCTGGAGGACCATGACGCTGTCATGACTCTCAGAAGCGGGGGAGAGGAAGTGAATGATGAGCTTGAAAGGGAGATAAAGGAACGTCTGGCAATCGCAGGCATTCATGTAATTGAAGCCAGGATAAACTACATTGCCTATGCCGAGGAGATTGCCAATGCCATGCTTAGAAGGCAGCAGGCAACTGCAGTTGTGGCAGCCCGCTTCAAGATTGTTGAAGGTGCGGTCTCCATGGTTCAGATGGCGCTTGAACAACTGTCGGATAAGAACATAGTTGACCTTGATGAGGAAAAGAAGGCCTCCATGGTAAGCAATCTTATGGTTGTGCTTTGCAGCGACAAGGACGCCACCCCTGTTGTCAATACCGGAACTTTACATGCCTGATATGAGTCAGAAGAAATCTATATTGCTCAGGATCGATCCCCGTACTGTCAAGGCTCTTGAGAAGTGGGCAGCTGATGAGTTCCGCAGCACCAACGGCCAGATCGAATACATTCTTGAGCAGGCTCTGCGCAAGGCAGGAAGGTTGAAGGGGAAGAGCGATGATGTGGCGGAACGTGAGGAGGGTGAGCCTAAAGATTGATGAAATACACGGAATGGCAGGCAGCGATGGCTGCCGTTTCTGTTCTTAGCCTGCTGTTGCCCAGACTGACGCCTGTGAAACCGCCGGCCAGAGCCATGTCAATCTCCTCCCTGCTGAAATCGCCCTCCGGACCAATCAGAATCAAAGCATCCATTCCCTTTTCATAGACCTGGCCTATGTTTTTCAGGGCGTATCCGGGGTTACAATGGGCTATCATCTTTATTCCGGGATGATCGCCGGCCATGAATTCACTGAAACGGGCAGGTTTATTAAGCAGTGGTCTGTATGCTTTAAGCGATTGTTTCATAGCCGAAATTATGATGTTGTTTATCCGCTCAGTCTTTACATTTTGCTTTTCGGTGAATCTGCATATGAGCGGGGTAATCACGTCAATCCCGAATTCCACGCTTTTCTCAATGAACCACTCAAACCTTTCCTGATTTTTAACAGGAGAAACTGCCATATGCAACCTGTATCCCCTTCTTTCAAATCCGGTAGCGCTTTCAGTGATTTTTATCCTGCAGGCTGAAGGATCAGGATCGGTAATAACTCCTTCGAAGAAGCCTCCCTGTCCATCCACAATAGTCACCTTATCGCCTCTACTCATCCTCAATACTCTAATGCAATGCCGCGATTCATTTTCATCCATCACGCATGAACTGCCGCTGATACTGGGTACATAGAATATCTGCATTATGCCAGGGTGTTTCCTGATTGCTTATCTGACAAGACCATCCATCTGTCCCATTTCCTCTTCTTCCGTGCCTGCCATCCTCCGAAGGAACCTGTCGAGCCTGTCTTCCACGGCTATCATATATGTGTAAGGCTTTCTTTCAGTATCTTCAGGATGTTTCCTGTCCCTGAGCCTTATGGAGCTGATCAGCCTGTTGAACTCAATATTACCGGCCTGGGCCATCATAATTCCTCTGAAATACGAGAAATAGTACCATGTTGAACCGTCAGCTTTCAGATAGATGTCGATCATATCGCCGGTCCTTCTCCTTTGAATATCCACGAATCCGTCAACATACACATTGACGGGCTGGCCGCCAATGTAACCGATCCCGATTTTGCCCTTTGACCGGAAAGAAGAGGAAGCCTCATTCCAGTAAAGTGTGAGATCGTTCAGAAGAAGCTCATAGGTGAATTCCTTTGGCATGCTTCCCGAGGCTCCGAACAGGCCGGTTTCCTGTCTGATCTGCGAAGCGGCAGACTGCCCCAGAAGATCATTCATCCCCTTGACGTAGAATTCCGAATTAAGGCTGACAGGCTTTAGTGTTGGCATCATCCTGATTTCATCGCTCATCATTTTCATAGCCTCGGGTGAGAAAAAGAAATCGAGCCCGAGGATGGCTTTTAATTCAATCTTGCCCGAGTCGGTGTTATGGACGAAATTACCTGAACTTCCCATCAGAACATGATCAAAATTGGCTCCGAAGTTCAGTCTGCCTTCACCGTTAATTGTGCAAAGGTTACGGTCGAAACTGACCATTTCTCCGGAGAGCAACGGATCAGCGATCTTCTCTTTTGAGGATATCTGGTACCTGCTCCTTGCTTTGTCGTACCACAGTACCCCGTTGGCATTGACGAGTCCGACATCAGTCCAGGATTTCTGTTCGGAAAGGAAGGCCGGATAGATATGCAGGGAATCGACATTTATAAATGATCCGGAAAAAAGGATCATGTCATTGGGATCCCTTGGTTTTTCAGAGATCGCTATCATCACGTTTTTAGGATCGATGAACGACTTGAACTTGACAGGACGGCTTTTAATACCTTCGCATTCATTCACAATGCCAGCCGACCCGGTGAAAAGAAGATCAGCCGAGTTTGAATAAAGGTTCACATCACCTGAGAATGTAAATGCGGAGCTTAGCATGAATTCGTCCTCTGGTGCAATGAATCCCTTTGCGCTTGTCGCCATCGTGTCGACTGTTATCTCCGGGAAACTGATCTTTCGTATCTCCTTGCTGTCGTCAATATAATCGTAGAGTGCGCTTCCCGAGTATTTCTTTGATGATTCGATAGCAATGTCGGCCGAGTGCAGGATATGACGGTTGTTAACAGCAACAAGTGCATTTCTCAGCTTGTCAATTTCGGCTCTTCTTTTTATAGTGATTTTGCCGTTTTCGGGTTGAATAAGGGCATCAGCGATCCTGATATAGTTTATATTCTCAGCCTCAATGAATTCCTCGTCAACGTGGTATCTGGCATTCAGAGAGGTGAATGATATTGTGTCGCTAAGGTTGTTGGTGGCTGTGAAAGTGGGTTTTTCGGGTGCATTTAAACTAACCCGCAAAAGCTCGTCAGCCGGCATCAGACCGGACCCCTTGAGCCCCTTTTGTTCCATGGAGAGGATCCTGGTTGCCTGGTTGTACTCAAAATCGGTCATGGTGCAGATATACTGAATCTCAGGAAACTTCACCACCGACGAATCGGTATTCAGATGGAATCTCGACAGCCGGGTTGCAAAATTAATGTCGGCATTGGTATTGTCGGCAATAAATGCATATCCGTTTGTGGAGGGTGATTTAAGGTTGTAGTCAGCAGTGTCGGCCCTGATTGTTGTTGCCGAGAATGCAAACAGGTTTGAGCTTATCCTCGAATCGGGCATGTCGATAATACCGCTTCCCTTAAGACCTTCGCTTTTAAGGTTAAGGCTTCCGTCAAGTGAAGTGCCATTTGCAAACAGGTTGAAATTTTTTCCGGCCGGATTAGTTGCATGCCAATCGTCTTTGGCAGTAAACCATTTTATATCGACATCCTGGCTTGATGTTTCGGGGAACCGGCCTGAGCCGTCGTTGGCAATATTGAAAGTGGAAGCCTTTGCAAGCATCGAATCGGGGTAGAACCTGTATTCGTCTGATGTGGTTGTGGCGGTGAGGTGTTTCAGTACTCCGCTTCCGATGAGCCCTTTGTTGCTCATATGAATCTGATCGAACAGTACCGCATTTCCACTGTAGATTTTCAGCCCTTCCTTTGGAATTATCATCTGGAATCCGAGGGAGTTGTTCTCCTGGACCGTCAGGTACTGCTTTGATGGTTCAATTATGTTTCCTCCATAAAATTTCCCCGTCAGCCTCAGCTCGGAGCTGGAATAGTGATCGATGTTCTCAAATGTGAAAGGGTCAATCCTGAAATAGAAATCATCTCGCTTATAGACTCCTTCCAAACCATCAATCTTGTCGTAAAATATATAGGATGAGGCTGTTGAATTGACAATAGGATATTGTGGCAGACTTTTAAGCCCCGATTTGTTAAGTGGATCGTCAATGTATAGCTGAGCGGAGCCCAGTTCAACAACACTGTTTATATACAGTGCTATTGCTTTGCCATATTCATCGAGTTTTTCGGTTTCCACAGCCATCTGGATGGAGTCAATGCTTTGCAGATTGATTTTAAAGGTGTCATAACTGAACTGGAAATTTTTTCCGAAAAAGGTAAAAAGGCCGGCAAGCACTACGCCGTCGAATTTGACCTGTTTGTTCTTTCCAAGAATAACCTGTTTGTTTGAAGGGAAGATTGCCACTTTCTGTGAGTCGCTTATGAAAATGCTTTCAACTCCGTTAATGGTGATATTGAAATCGTCAAGGTCCAGAACAGCATTGTCAACCGGCGCTTTGGTTTCGCTGAAGATGGAAATTACGTCATAGTCCTTCTTGCCGGCATAGGAATCAATGTAGTCTTTTGTCTTTTGTTTGATTGTAACTTCCTGGTTAGCCGGATCGTAAAAAATGAATCCTTTTTTAGCCATGTCAATGCAGAGACCGGTAACATATTCTTCTGATTTCTTGAGCCATTTGGCGAACTCACTTACAGGAAAGGTTTCAGAGTAGTACCACTCGCTGAATTTCTTGAGTCGTGTCAGCGGATGTTCGTTGTCGAGGTTCATCAGTTTCAGGAAGTCATTGGAATCAAAAAATGTTGACGACTCGAAAATTGCCTGTCCCATTGCAGCCCCCATAGGTCTCGAAATAATCACATTCTTGTCGTCCATATTCCATGACAGGTTTTCCAAATACATGTCAACATCATGCCATGTATTGTAGTAGGGGCTTTGGGAAACAGGGTTATTGGTCCGGAACAGATTCACTCTCCTGATTTTCCCGTTGAACGAGAATCCCAGGTTTGTGTGATAAATAGAATCCTGTCCGAGATAGATTGTAGCCTCGGTCTCCTGGCTGTTTATGCCGCTGGCTGAGAACACAAAGTCGTTTGCGGCAACATTAATAAAGAGAGTGTCGCGGCGGAAAAGGCTTATCATTGCAGGGAATGCCTTTTCTCCCTTTCCTTTTACAAGAGCGCCTTCAAACAACAGACCTCCGTGATACTCCAATCCCTTATAAAGATTCTTTATCCGGAACTGACTTGTATATGTTTTAAACTGCGGGTAGGTTGCTTTCTCCTTGCTTATTATTGTGGAAGCCTGATCGGTGAGCAAACCGTAAACCGGCTGACTGAACCAGGATTTATGAGTGAGGCGGGCAGAATCGCATGAGAACGTATTCCTCGTTATGTCGATTACATAATCAGAGATCTCAGCTGACACTTCATCCCTGGGATAACCGGCTTTTTCCCAGGTGATTGTGCCTTTCGTCCCGTGGAATTCCTGAAGGTCAGGATAGAAGATTCCTGATGCATTATAGATTTCAGTGCTGTCTCTTTGTGAGTAGCAGGTAAGGGTAATATCGTTCAGTAATATATGAAAAGAAGTATCATGGGTGAACTTTATCTCTGCATCCTTTACCTTCCACCTGACCGATCCTGTATTTATCAGAAGGTTCTCTTCTATAATCAGGCTGGTGTTCTCAATATACCTGATCAGTGACTCATTCCTGATCCGTGGATTAAACAACATTTCTGAAAGACCTGTCAACCAGTAGCTTAAAAAAGAATCATCCCTTTTGTAAGTGGAGAAATCAGTTAGTGTCTTTAAAAACTGGCTGAAATGAGGATTAGCCCTCATTTGTCGTCCTGTAAGCTGGGATGACAGATCAAGGATCATAGTCATATTTTCCTTGCTGAAGGCTGAACTGTCCCATTTGGCAATGAATGTATTCAGGATTGCACTATTCTTCTCAGATATATCCGGACCCATGAAGGTCATAAGTTCATCCTTGAATTTTGATGGATCTCCGCTGAAAATCGGTTTTGCCTGCGAAAGGAGTCTGCCTGGCGGCAGGAGAAGCAGAAGCATACCCAAAATGATGAACTTCCTTACCATAAAAACATTATATTAATCCGGGGTTAAAGGTGATTATGAGTAACCAAAACTCATCACCTTTAACCCGGATTGATTTAATTATCAGATGGCTTCAACGATAGCCGTGAAATCATCTTTCTTCAGGGCTGCTCCGCCAATCAAGCCACCGTCGACATCAGGCTTTGAAAATATCTCAGCCGCGTTTGAAGGCTTGCAGCTCCCTCCGTAAAGTATTGTAAGATCATCCGCAATTTCTTTGCCATATTTTTCGCTGAACAAACCCCTGATAAACTGATGCATCTCCTGTGCCTGCTCAGGTGTTGCTGTAAGTCCGGTTCCAATGGCCCATACCGGTTCGTATGCAACAACAACGTTTTTCATGTCTTCAGCAGGAATATTGAACAGTCCGTTTTCAATCTGGTTCTTCACAACATCAAAGTACTTGCCCGATTCCCTTTCCCCCAGAACTTCGCCGCAGCAGAAGATTACCTTCAGACCGGTCGAGAGGGCGAGCCTTGTCTTCCTGTTCAGGATAGCATTGTCCTCGTGGTAGTAACTTCTTCTTTCTGAATGACCTATAATGACATACCCGGCTCCGGTGCTAAGTATCATGGCGGGTGAGATTTCGCCTGTGTAGGCGCCGGAAGGTTCCGAAGCACAATTCTGGGCGCCGAGGCATACCTTCCCGTCCTTCAGTATCTGCGAAACTCCGGCAAGATGAATGAATGGTGTGCAGAGTACAACTTCAGCCTTTGATGGCTTTAACCTGAAATAAATATCTACCGATTCAGCAAGCTTTAATCCTTCAGCCAGTTCCATGTTCATCTTCCAGTTGCCGGCAACAATTTTCTTTCTCATAGTTTTTTGGTTTATAACGTAGTTTAACAATAGTCTCTTTTAATGAAAGCCTCCCGCTATTGGCTCCTTCCCCCGTGGGAGAACACTGATCAGCAGGAACAGCACTGCAGCAGCAAGTCCCAGGGAATAGCCAACAAGCACCGGACTCCTTCGGGTCATCTTCTTAAGCTGCTCTCCGGTAATTTCATTTACGAATGTTTCTTTGGGAGGCAGGGTTGACCATGACCATTTCCCGACAATGCTTCCTTCCCTGAGCAGCATGTATCCGGGATTGGACCTTACTACGGTCTTGAGCGTTGTTTCATCTGCAGTGCAGAAAGTAAGTCCGTTTTCATAACTGAGGACCATATCGCTTGCGGATGCCGTTACCACATAAAAGCCTATTCCTTTTTCAGCACACCAGTTTCCCAGTTCAAATCCCTTTTCGAGATGTTCCTTATCAGCCTTGTCGAGTTTTAAAGATATCATCAGCAGCGTGTAACCCGGATTTGAAAGGATCCATTCTGTTATATCCTCTCCATTCATTGTCGTAATGCTGAAGTCGTGGATGGGAGGGACGTAGCCTTTTTTAACCAGGACAGATTTCTGGTCAACGAAGGTCCATGTTGTATCATCGGCAGGATAGTTTTCGAGGGTGAACTCTTTTTCCACTCCGTCCTTCCGGTAGATGAAAGTTGTCAGGTATTCGTCAGCAGGTTTGCCTTCAGGGATAATCATTCCCTCAGGGATATTATTCCCGGTCTTGTAAGGGAGAAAGTCGATCAGCTGGAGGTATTTCAGATTCAGCAACGAAAATATTACAAACAGGATTGTTACGGCGATGATTGCAAGCCATTCCTTCATTGGGGCGCACACGTCAGCAAATTTCTTCCTGTTAACGAAAAGGAAGATGGCCGGGATCAGGATAATCAGGTTCTTGCCGAATGTCTGCCAGTTTGTAAGATGGATTGCATCTCCGAAGCAGCCGCAGTCGGATACCGGATTTGTAAGCGCCAGGACAAGAGTGAGCGGGGTGAAGAAAAACATCAGGATCATCACACCCCAGATGCCTGTTTTTATCCTGTAGCCGCTGAGTACCGAAAATCCCGCGATAAACTCGGCTGTGAAGAGTATAATTCCCAGGATAAGTGCAAAAGGCTGAAGAAAGTCGAGGTGGAAGGCCTGAAAATAATCACCGAACTTGTAAGCAGAACCAAGCGGATCAACGGCTTTTACAAAACCGGAAAACATGAACACCAGACCAATTATAATTCTGCCTGCAAGTTTTAACGCCTTCATATCAGATCATTTTTTTTTCATTGATTGATTCAATTATTAGCGAAGAAATTACTTCAGGGGCCAGCATCCGGTCATCATCGTTACGGCAGTCAATAATGACATGACTTTCATCTTCAAGCGCCACTCTCACGTAGATGTCCCTGACTCGTTTCTGGAAAAGCAGACTCTCCTCGTGGATATCACGCGTGCCTTTCAGATATTCCCTGTCCTTGCCGGTTCTCCCTTTGAGGAGTTTTTTTTCTGTAAACGAAAAAGGCACGTCGAGGAAGATATTCAGGTCGGGTTTGGGGATTCCGAAGTGACTGAATTCCAGGGCAAGTATCCAGTTCATAAGCCTTTCCTGTGACTCAAAGTCATCCAGTTTTGCACACTGGTAGGCTATATTCGAATAAGTATACCTGTCGAGAAGGACAATCCTGCCTTCATCGAGCCAGCTTTTTATCATCCCGGAGGCATCCCTACGGTCGCCTGCATAAAGCATGGCAACAAGGTATGGATCCACATCCACGATTGAACCGAATTCTCCGCGGAGGAACCGTGCAATCAGTTCTCCGAAATAAGGTGAGTCAGTTCTGGGGAAATGCAGGAATTCACAACTGTAACCCATTCCGACGAAATATTTGTTCAAGAGTTTCAGCTGGGTTGACTTTCCTGATCCGTCGACTCCTTCAATGACAAAAAGCTTCATAAATTCTGATTTCAACAGATGCAAAAGTAATAATCATCGCTTAAGATGAAAACTGATATGGATTTAATTTATTATATCTCTGAGTCAATGTACTTAACATTCAATGGAGAAGATAATGGTCCGGTGCAATGGGCTGAGGGAAAAAAATCGTAATTTAGAAGCCTTAATGTACGAATGATGGTTGCCAGACCGCGATATATAAATGTAAAGGGCAAACTTACAGATCTTTCGGTTCCAAGGGTAATGGGGATAATCAATGTGACTCCCGATTCGTTTTTCAGCGGAAGCCGGGCAGAATCGGAAGGCGAGATTATCGGGAAGGCCGCTAAGATGCTTGAAGAAGGGGCCGATTTTATTGACATCGGAGGGTGGTCGTCGCGCCCCGGTGCCGGGGAGATAACTCCCGAAGAAGAAGAGAAACGGGTTATCAGTGCAGTCAGGGCTGTAATCAGTGAATTTCCTGAAGCCGTCATTTCAGTCGACACTTACCGGAGTGAGATTGCTGAAAAAGCCATTCTGGAATATGGAGCGGCGATGATCAACGATATTGCCGGCGGTGAAGCCGACAGGCTTATGTTCCAGACTGTCGCCCGGCTGCAGGTACCATATATTATGATGCATATGCAGGGGAAGCCCGAGACTATGCAGGAAAATCCTTTTTATGAGGATGTTACAGCCGAGATAACCCGTTGGTTCGGCGAAAGGATAGTCAAGCTGCAATCGATGGGTGTTAACGATATTATTATTGATCCCGGATTCGGTTTTGGAAAAAATATCAGGCACAACTTTGAACTGCTGAAACGTCTCGGGGATTTTTCGGTAACCGGATTGCCTTTGCTGGCAGGAGTTTCGAGAAAGTCAATGATATGGAAGACGCTCGGGATAACTCCGGAAGAGGCCTTGAACGGAACTACTGTACTGAATACCATTGCTCTTCTTGCAGGCGCCGATATACTAAGGGTTCATGATGTAAAAGAAGCGGTTCAGGCAGTGAAACTTGTACAATCAATGAAAAATAGCGGTAACTGATTATGATACTTGACATAACAATAATTGACATAATAGATATTGTCCTGATGGCGATAATTCTCTATCAGCTCTATAGGCTGATAAGGGGTACAGCCGCGTTGAGCATTTTCATCGGGATATTCATTATTTACATGTTCTGGTTGATAGTTAAGGCCCTGAAAATGGAGCTTATCGGTGCTCTGATGGGGCAGGTCATAGGGGTTGGTGTGATTGCTCTTATAATTGTGTTTCAGCAGGAGGTAAGGAGGTTTCTTCTTGTTATCGGGAACCGTTACATGAAACGCAGGAGGTTCTCATTCGGCAAAATATTCACAACCGAGGAGGAGCAGGGGAATCCAAAGGAGGCCGAGGAGATAGTCAGGGCTGCAGAATCGATGGCTTCAAAAAAGATAGGGGCGCTTATCGTTCTTGGCCGGAAAAGCAGTCTGGATATCTATTCCGAGGGAGGGGAGAAGATCAATGGCATTATAAGTGCAGGTCTGCTCGAAACGATATTTTTCAAGAATACGCCGCTTCACGACGGAGCAGTTCTTATAGAGGACGGAAAGATATTTGCTGCGCGCTGTCCGCTTCCCATCACCGACAGTGTTAATCTGCCGGCGAAGTTTGGAATGAGGCACAGGGCCGCCATAGGCATTTCGGAACATACTGATGCGCTGGTTGTTGTCGTGTCTGAAGAATCAGGGCATATAACAGTGGCAGAAAGCGGAGAGATCAGGGAGAACGTCACACCCAACGAACTCCGTCAGATCCTTCTCAGGGAAAAAATCTGACTTACCGCGTACCGCATACCGCGCACCGCGTACCTCACGCCGGGTAACATCAACCAGCAACTTTATAAAATTTCAGTCTTGATCCAGAATCGACCTCACCAGCGATTCCTTGTCGTCGGATGAGTCTTTGCTGAAAGCCTGTTCAATGATTTCTTTCTTCTCAGGGATAACCTTGAGGAGCGATTTTTTGTTCAGCTGGACCTGGTAGAATGTGCCATCCCTGCCTTTCAGGAAATACTTGGTTTCATTGACATATTCGTCATATCTTCTGTCGGCGGTATATGCCCCCTGGTAGTCGGCCCTGAGAAAGCCCTTCATGGGAACTTTGATGAACTCATACACTCCTTCGCTTAATACCTGGTAAAACCGGTTTTCCTTTATGTCCTTTTCAAACTTTTTACCTTTGGTGGTCCTGAATAACAGCTCATTGCCACCTGTGTTTATAATAAT
The DNA here is from genome assembly GCA_049294075.1 of Bacteroidales bacterium. Taxonomy (GTDB): domain Bacteria; phylum Bacteroidota; class Bacteroidia; order Bacteroidales; family VadinHA17; genus LD21. The sequence continues at coordinate 18,413 of JBAQCK010000004.1, forward strand.
TTCCGATACATCAGAAGACGGAATTGAGTACATCTGACTGCTTCCTGAACCGGCATAGATAAGGGCGTTGTTTACAAGGTCGAGATCGGCCCTGATCTCAAAATAATAATCCTGCCCGGCAAGTTTAAGGAACGATGGCAGAAGGGTGTCAGTCAGTCTTGGACTTCCCTTTACTCCTTCGTACCTGGTGTCGAAAGTGATTCCTGTCTGAGATATCTTGTTGAGATTGATGACGGATTGCATGTTCTCCACAGATTTGAAGACCCTCTGGCTGGCCTCTGAAAGCTGCTGTGACCATGCAGTAAGGGTCATAAACAGGATAGCCAGGATTAACATTGATTTTTTCATCGTCTTGTTGTAAGAGAATAATTCAGTCCATTTGCCGGTTAAGCATTCAGACTCCATACAAATTTAACAAATTTTGGTTGACAGGTTTAATTTAGAGTTACGGGGTGTTGCCCTCCCTAAATCATTTCGCCCCATCCGGGGCTTAACTGGTTGTGCGGCAATGCTAAACGGGGCGTTGCCCCGCCCTACCAATATTACGTCCCTACGGGACTGACAAACCGGGGTGGTTCTGCCAAACCGGGCGTTGCCATGCCATGCAATATTAGGCTCAAAGG
>JBAQCK010000005.1:0-19448 GCA_049294075.1 Bacteroidales bacterium
GATTGGGACAACCTTCTTGAAGATTTGAAAATTGACAAAATCATATTTAATGTTCCACGAGTGGCTCCCGTTTTGTATTTGTCTGCAATTAGACATAAAATCTCCATTTTATTATTGTTCCACACAAATAAGGACATAGCAGCGATGCAAAGGCCAAATTTTAAATATCATGCATACGGCGTTTGGAATCAACAGATGAAAGAGGACCTTATAACTAAGCTCCCGGATGCAAATCAAGATAATGTTGTGATAATTGGCAACTCTCATTATAGTTATTTAGCAAAAGTGCTCCCTAATACCAAAAGGGAATATTTTAAAATTAAATACAAAATAAAAAAGGGAACATTTTTAATTCTATATACCGCAGCAGCCCCTTTTGTTATTAAAAATGAAGCCCAATATCTTAAAGATATTATTGATCAAATGGCCTTGCGAGGTATGTCTAATTATCGCATAATATTGAGAAAAAATCCAATGGATGAAACGGATACATTAGAAAAGGTTTTTAGTCAAAACAAGAAAGTAATAATACAGACACCCATGTGGTACTGGAATAGAAATTTTAATTTTAATTATACACATTATGCAGACTTGGAAGAATTCTCGTTTTTATTAGAATCTTCAAATATTTGCATTAATATTCCATCCTCTGTGACAGTTGAGGCTTCAATTAAGCATCTGCCAGTCATTAATTTATGTTATTTAAGCGAAGGGGTAGAATTACAAAGTTCAGGTAAAATTCAAGACTTCTGGATGGCTCCGTTTTATGAAGCATACCATAAGTATGGTTTTGTTTTCCCAACATTTTGCAAGGAAGAAGTTGGAATTATTATTGATCAGATATACATGAGACTAAAAGAGCCAAAAGGTTTTGAGGATTGTATTAATGAAACCCTGGGCTTTAAGGTGAAAGATATTCAAACAGAGACTGTAAGGTTTATCTGTACAGCCTGATAACACTATTAAAAAATATGGATACCTTAAAATTAATCAAAGCGGATTTTAAGAGATACATTGCCACTGGTGCCAATAGTAAAATTAAGATCTTATTTTTTAATCAGGGTTTTATTTTTACTACAGTTTTTCGATTGAATAATAGATTATATTTAATTTTTAAAAAAACTCCAATTCTTAATAAAATTATGGGTTTGCACTGTTTGATATGGCTGAAAATTTCACAGATAGTAACCGGGCTTTCGCTACCACCTGGCTTAAAGGTCGGGAAGGGTATTCTTATAAGCCATTCTGGAACAGTAATAGTAAATGGCAATTGCGTTCTTGGTGAAAACATAAATCTTGGACCCGATACAATTATTGGTTATGGTATTAAAAATGGGAAAGAAGGATATCCCATAATCGGAAACAGGGTCTTCATAGGTCCAGGTGCAAAAATATTTGGTCCTATTACAATTGGTAATGATGTGATGATCGGAGCAAATGCTGTGGTAATTGATAATGTCCCCGACATGGCAGTTGTAGCTGGGGTCCCTGCTAAGATAGTAAGCATGAAAGGCTCAGGGCAATATGTAAAATACTGATTTCATGCATATTTGTTTTATTACTGGTGAATATCCCAAGCCAGGATATCCTCATGGCGGTATTGGCACTTTTGTAAAGACATTGGGAACTGCCCTAGCAAATCAAGGCCATCATGTTTCCATACTAGTCATTACCCGAGGAAATATTACAGAATATGAACAAGAGGGCAGTATAATAATATATCGTATAGCTCAATTCAGGCTAAGGGGAATGAGCTGGCTGATAAACGGTTATAAACTAAATAGAGTAATTAGACAAATCAACTTAGTATCTCCGATTGATGTTATTGAAGCTCCGGAAGCTGGCCTTGCTTTTATAAAAAAACTGAAGACTGTCAGGTATATTGTAAGGTTACATGGAGGCCATTATTTTTTTTCTGAAGCAGAGAAAAGGGGCATAAACAGATGGAAAGCATTCCAGGAAAGGCTCTCTTTAAAGAAAGCTGACATCATCGTTGGTGTCGGACACTATGTAATGCAACATACTGCTGATTATATCGATTTTAAGAATAAACAAGGACCTGTCATTTATAATCCTATTAACCTTGATAAATTCTATGAAGCTGATCCAGGCAAAGCTGTTCATGGCTGTATTTTCTTCTCTGGTACTTTAATTGAAAAGAAAGGTATACGCCAACTAATTAACGCCCTCCCGCTGATTAAGAAAGAAATCAGTGCTGCTCATCTTGTCATAGCCGGACGTGATTCAAAACTCCCGGATGGCTCTTCATATGTAGATTGGCTGAAACAAGGTGTTTCAGACCAAATATTGGAGTCCATAAAATTCCTTGGACCAGTAGCCAATGATGAAATCCCTGGTCTGATTGAAAAGGCTGAAGTATGCGTCTTCCCCTCACATATGGAAACATTTGGAATTGCTGCAGCAGAAGCTATGGCCATGGCCAAACCAGTTGTGTTTACAAAACTAGGTCCTGGCCCAGAGGTTATCAGGCACGGAATTACAGGTCTTTTATGCGATCCGTACAACCCCCAGGATATCGCTGATAAAGTACTGGAAATTTTGAAAAATCCGAATTTTGGCATATCTCTGGGTTTGGCAGCCAGGCAAGATGTGGCGGAAAGATTTTCGATCACAACCCTATTAAAGCAGAACATTTTACTTTATAAGAGCGTACTAAAGAATTGAATTTCACAATTGTAACACACGCAACTCACAAAAAGACTATTGAGGGTTACTATTCATATGGCCCATATGTCAGGGAAATGAATATTTGGATCAGGTATACCTCAAAAGTCGTAATTGTAGCCCCTCTTCATTCAAATGAAGAGCCAGGGCCGATTGACCTTAAGTATAATCATTCTTTTATTGAATTTATTAGCATTCCCGAATTTGATATTTTAACTATCAAATCTTTTACAAGAACATTATTTGTTTTACCAGTCGTTATATTCAGGATTATATGGGCTATTAAGAGAGCAGATCATGTTCATTTACGTTGTCCGGGTAATGTTGGATTACTCGGAAGTATAATACAGATTTTTTTCCCCAAAAAGAGAAAGACTGCCAAATACGCAGGCAACTGGGATCCTGACATGTTAAAAATTTCTACGAATAATTTGCAACGTGCAATCTTGTCAAGTGAAAGACTGAGTAGAAATATGTCAGTTCTTGTATATGGAGAATGGCCGAATCAGACAAAAAATATTATTTCCTTTTTCACAGCTTCATATAGTAAGAATGAAATAGTTGATCTACCTGTCAGAAACCTTACGGGTAGGATCAAGTGCATATATTGTGGCTTTTTGCTCAAGGATAAAAGGCCGTTACAATCCATAAAAGTGGTAGAATACCTGCGAGGCAAAGGATTTGATATTGAGTTAGCTATAGTGGGAGATGGCCCTGAGCGTAATATCTTAAAAGAATACATTCTCCAAAATAATCTAGAATCTTTCATTCAACTTTTAGGCAATGTCCCTGCATTAGAAGTTAAACTATTAATGCAACAATCTCATTTCCTTACCTTTTTCGGACATGACAATGAAGGCTGGCCCAAGGTAGTGGCAGAGGCAATGTTTTGGGGTTGTGTGCCTTTGGTCAGATCTGTCTCCTGTACGCCATACATGCTTGGTTACGGAGAGCGTGGAACAATTGTTGAGGATTCGGTAGATAGCATGGCTAATGGAATAATTCAATACCTGAAAGATCCTGTTTATTATAAGAATACTGCCGAAAAAGCGATGCAGTGGTCGCGGAGGTTTACATTAGAGCTTTTTGAAGAAAAGATAAGAACATTTATGACCTGATGAGGATACTTCAGCTTATAGATTCACTAGGAATTGGTGGCGCGGAACGTATGTGCGTAAATATAGCCAATGTACTTCATGAAGATGGTTATGAAGTGTATCTGTGTGCCACACGTGCAGGCGGACCGCTTGAAAGATTTATTGATAAGGATGTAAACTATTTTGTTCTGAACAAAAGGAGTTCTCTAGATATATTAGCCTTCAGAAAATTTATACAAATAATCAGATCAAACAAGATTGATGTTATTCATGCGCATTCAAGCTCACTCTTCTGGGCAGTCGCCGCAAAATTCTTTTTTCGTAACCTGAAGGTTATATGGCATGACCATCTGGGGGTAAGGATAAGGGACAGAAAAAAAAACCCCTTTTACAGGTTACTTTCAGTCAAAATTGATGCGGTCATTTCTGTTAATGACGAGCTGGCAGACTGGTCACGTAAAAATATGAAAGTATCAGACGAGCGGATACAGTTCCTTAATAATTTTCCCCTTCTTACGACACTGCCACATCATCCGGATCCGGATTATTTTACTATTGTCTGCCTGGCAAATATACGTCCGCAGAAGGATCATGCGACGTTGATAAAGGCTATAGGAATTCTCGCGGAACGAAAACTGCCGAAAAAGCTGCAGGTAATCCTTGCCGGCTCATATGATGAAGATGAATATTTCAATGAACTCAGGACCCTAGTACAAAGCATGGGACTCAAAGAGATCATCGAGTTCAGGGGTCAGGTTGAGGATACTGCCACCCTGCTGGCATCGGCTGATTGCGGGGTACTTAGCTCTGTTTCCGAGGGACTGCCGGTAAGCCTTCTTGAATATGGCATGGCAGGACTGCCGGTAGTTGTTACAGATGTCGGACAGTGTGCTGAAGTAGTCGATACCGGCAAATTCGGCCGGATTGTTCCTCCTGGTGACGCTGATGTTTTGGCAAACGAATTATTTTGGATTATTCAAAATCGAGACTCTGCGCTTCAAATGGGAGACACCTTCAGGAAACATGTAAATAATGAATACGGCCCCGTGCAATTTATGAGGCAATACTACAGTCTGCTTGATAAGATAATTGAGAGGTGATTAGTTTTATTTTAAATAAGAAATCACGCTTTTTCTGGATTGGTTTTCATGCCTTTTTGGGTGGACTGAGTATACTGACGCCCTGGATTCTTATCGGATGGTTCTACCTTGTTTTGCTTACTTCCGTTCAGAGTCTGCTGAAGAGGGATGAAAACCACTTCTTCAGGATCACTGCCTTGATTGTTTATGCTGTTTCATTCGAGCTGCTGGGTAGAATGACTATGGCATCTCCCTTCATCCCCTATGAAATGGGCAAATACCTGCTATTCCTTTTACTGGTTGCGGGTATAATGTTGAAATACCGGGAAGGAACGGTCGGATGGCTGATGCTATTGCTGCTTATTCCTGCAATACTGTTTGATGAATCCGGTCAGGTGTGGTTCAAGAATGTCGTTTTTAATTTGCTCGGCCCTGTAAATGTAGCCCTGGCAATAATATACTTCAGGGAACAGACAGTATCCGGGGAAGAGTTGCAATCGCTGCTCAGGCTGCTAGCTCTGCCTGCGGTATCTGTTCTGGCATTTGTGATTATAAAAGTTCCTGAACTAGAAAATGTTGAATTTTCTCTTGGTGCTAATTTTGAAACATCCGGAGGATTCGGAACTAACCAAGTTTCTACAGTTTTTGGGCTTGGTGCTTTTTTGTCATATATTTTCTGGCGAAACAGGTGGAATCTGACAGGGTACAGATGGCTTGACTTTGCTTTACTTATCTTGTTTATCATAAGAGGATTGCTTACTTTTTCAAGAGGAGGAATGATCGGAGGAGCACTGGGTATAGCTGTTCTGATGTATTATGAGATAATCGCCAGTGACTATAGTTGGAATTTTAAAAGAGTACTTATTAACTTTGGCAAAGCCTTACCAATTATTTTAATTCTTTTTTTTGTGTTTAAATATTCAGATAAAATCTCTGGAGGTAATCTTGTTTTACGCTATCAGGGTGAGACTCCGGGTACACATGCAGGTTACAAAGAAAAGACACTTAATGTATTCTTTTCGAACAGAATTAATGTTTTTAAAGATGATATCTCACTTTGGAGTCAGCATCCTCTTTTCGGGGTTGGCGCCGGTGCTTCAATGTACCTCAGGGAAAACACACGGAATGTTGCACCGCACCTTGAACTGAGCAGGTTGCTCTCTGAGCATGGCATTTTAGGGCTGACATATTTTATTATTTTATGTGTTCTGGGTTACAAGGTATTCAAACGTGCCTCGCGCACTATCTTCGGCCCGGTTCTTTTTGCCATGTTCATACTGGCGCTGTTCACTACCTTTCATTCTGCCATGAGGACTTATATCAGCCCGTTACTTATCGGATTGTCAATGCTGTCAGTCTCAGAAGAAGAGACAGAAGTTCCATCTGAATGATATCAATTCTTTACGCAGGCAATAAACTTAGCCGTCTTGGCTATACCCCGGGGGTAATCGAAACGCTCGGACCGTTGCTTGAGGCTGAAGGGTACAGGGTCTTTTATGCAGGCACTAAAAAGAACCAGGTACTTCGTCTCGCTGAGATGCTTTTCAGAACCCTGACACGGGGCCGCAAGGCGAATTATATTCTGATAGACACATACAGTACTTCGGCATTCTGGTATGCATACCTTATTGGCAGGCTGGCTAATATGCCTGGTAAAAAATATATACCAATCCTTCATGGGGGAGATCTGCCATCGAGAATAAAAAAATCTAAAAGAGCATGCGACAGGCTTTTCCTGAAGTCTTATGTCAATGTAGCTGTCTCGGGCTACCTGGAGCATGAGTTTGAAAAAGCCGGGTATAAAACAGCAGTCATACCTAATAGCATTGACATTACAGAATACACTTTCAGGCTTCGTGATCACACCCGTCCACAACTGCTATGGGTGCGGTCGTTCCACAGGCAGTACAATCCCAATATGGCAGCCGATGTGCTTGCTGAACTGCTGAAGAGTTACCCTGATGCTGAATTATGCATGGTAGGGCCGGACAAGGACGGCAGCATGAAAGAGTTCAGGGAATACATCCGGCAGAAAGGCATTGAAGACCACGTAAAGATAACAGGAAGGCTTTCAAAAGAGGAGTGGATCAGGCTGTCTGCAGATTATGACTTCTTCATTAATACTACCAATGTTGACAATACGCCTGTGAGCGTTATAGAGGCTATGGCACTGGGAATGTGTGTTATATCAACTGATCCGGGCGGCATACCTTATCTGCTGAATGACGGCACTGATTCCTTCCTTGTAAAATCTGGTGATCACAAGGCAATGGCTGACAAAATCAGTCAGATATTAAGCAATCATGATCTTGTCGCCTCTCCCTCTGAGGCGGCAAGGCATAAGGCGGAAAGCTTTGACTGGCACCAGGTCAGGGGAAAATGGACTGAACTGCTCAGGTAATCTTAATTTCATTTATGACTTCATTATACAACCGGATACTTGAAAATGTTATTCTTCCCGCCGGTGATCTTGCTCTCGGAACTTCTTTCATCAGTGAACTGAGAAGATGGAGAAGAATATCGCAGTTAAATGAGAGAGAACTCAACAGGCTCTCAGTCAATAACCTTGAAAGGTTACTTGTTTTTGCCACCGGAAGGGTCCCTTTTTATAAAAAAAATTCAGCCGGAGATAAGAATGACCCTGTATTATGGCTGAAGAATTTTCCCGTAGTAGACAAGACGGACTACAATAATAATATTGAGGCATTTCTTTCTGAACCAAAGGACAAGTTAATTCCGAACTACAGCAGCGGCTCTTCAGGTGTACAGGGGGTTGTCTACATGAACAAAAAGGAACAGTCAATCACACAGGCTGTTCAGACTATGTTCTGGGAGTGGAGCGGGTATTATCCCGGGAAGCCGATTGTGCAGACAGGGATAACCCCTGACAGGGGAACTGTCAAGTCACTGAAAGACAGCTTTTTCAAAACAAGGTATTATAATGCCTTTGACCTTGACCAGAATGAGTTGACAGGCATACTTAAAAGACAGGCTGGTTTGCAAAACTTTCATCTTGGCGGTTATGCCTCTTCTCTCTACCTGCTGGCCGCCGCCGCCATGGAAAACAATATTTCCGATGTCAGGTTTGATGCAGCGATAAGCTGGGGTGACAAGATGTTCCCTCATTACAGGCGGAAAATATCGGAGGCCTTCGGATGCAGGATCTTCGACACCTATGGCACAACGGAGGGAACGATGATAGCAGCGCAGAAAGACCTGGACTATTATTACATCATCACACCGCATGTCTTTCTTGAGATACTCGATGAGAACGACAATGAGGTGCCTGACGGAACCATTGGACGTGTTGTCGTCACCCGTCTTGACGGGTATTCGATGCCACTTATACGCTATGCAAACGGTGACCTGGCAATAAAACTTCCTGTAAACAGGTATCCGGGAAAACGTGATCTTGCCTTTCCTTTGCTTGAAATGGTGGTGGGCCGTGATACCGATATAGTATATACACCATCAGGAAAATACCTGATAGTTCATTTCTTTACTGGCGTCTTCGAGTTTTTCCCGCAGATAAAACAGTTTAAAGTCGTTCAGCGGGAACTGGCATCCATTGAGATTGAATATATACCCGGCAGGGATTTTTATCCTTTGGTGCTGAACGAGATCGAAGACAGGATAGCTGAAAGGCTGGGAGAGAAATTGCAGGTAAGGTGGAAAGAGGTGCAGATGATCAGGCCTACTGCCTCGGGGAAACCCCAGATAATAGAATCATTTATAACCGGAAGAGGGAAATCTTTGAACTGATATTTCAACAGCATTTCGTATGGTTTCAGTAATAGTCCCCGTTTATAACGAGGAGAAATATATATCACGGTGCCTCACATCAATTATAAGCCAGAATTTCCCGGAAGGTGAACTAGAGGTGATATGTGTTGACGGTATGAGCACCGACAAAACCCGTCAAATCATTCGGAATTTTTCAGACCAGCATCATAATATAAGGCTTCTGGAAAACCCCGACAGGATTGTGTCTTATGCTCTTAATACGGGCATTAAAGCCTCTTCAGGTGAAGTTATCATCAGGATTGACGCACATTGCATATATCCCGTAAATTATGTTTCTACCCTTGCAGAAAAACTTGCTGACCTGAATGCAGATAACGTGGGAGGGGTCTGGAATACTCTGCCTGCATGTAATTCAATAATTTGCCAGGCAATAGCCGTTGCTTCCAGCAGTGCTTTTGGTGTCGGAAATTCTCTTCATAAGACGGGGGCCTCTGAAATTGTTCAAACCGATACCGTTCCGTTTGGCTGTTTCAGGCGCGATCTTTTTGACAGGATCGGTTATTTTGATACTGATCTCATCCGCAACCAGGATGATGAGTTCAATGCACGGATAATCAAGAATGGAGGCACGATTTTTTTAATCCCGGAGGTGGTGATTGATTACTATGCCAGGGAGAACCTTGCTAAAATGAGTAAGATGTATTATCAGTACGGCCTTTTTAAGCCTCTTGTGAATAAGAAGCTAGGTGCCCCGGCTACAGTGAGACAGTTTGTCCCGCCACTGTTCGTGTCCGGGATCATTGGCGGAACCATACTGAGTATCGTGTTTCCGGTCGTGTTGCCTGTTTTTCTTGCTGCTCTTGTGCTTTATATGCTGATATCAGTAATCGCTTCTCTCGAAGAAGCCTTTAAACACAGATCTGCTTTGCTGTTTTTCCTGCTGCCACCGGTATTTTTTCTGATCCACCTCAGCTACGGATGGGGATATCTCACAGGTCTGGTAAAGTTCTTTATTATGAAAAATAAACCTGTCACCGCAGAGGTCAACCGATAGCATCTGATCTTCACCATGGAAACAGTAAACTCAGCCCATAATGATCTAAGGGCAATTGCGAAATGCCACAGGGCAGCTTTTCCGGAATCACTTTCATCAAAACTCGGGTTAAATTATTGCATGAAGATGCTTTCCTTCTACCTTGACGACGACAGAGGTGTCCTTTTTCACCTTGAAGACAGTGGCGAGATACCGGGATATTGCGGGGGGCTGAGGAATAAAGTCCCGGGCCGTCACGGTTCGGCCACAAGCATGACCCAGCACACCTTCAGGTCGCTTGTGTTTAATCTGATGATCAGACCGTGGCTGATCTTTCACCCTGAAATACGAGCAAATGTACCGCTGATCATAAAAAATATAAGGCTAAGATTCTCCGGCCGTAAATCAAAAAGAAGCACAACACCGCCAGCTGAGAACAAGGAATTCATCCCTTCAATGGGACTGGTTGTGATTGGGGTATTACCTGAATATCAGGGCAAAGGCTACGGATCATTGCTGCTCAGGGAGTTTGAGGCAAGGGCACGGAAAGAGGGCTTCAGAAAAATACATCTCAGCGTGCATAAAGACAATCACCAGGCAATCAAAGCCTATGAACGCAATGGATGGGTGGTTGACAGAGTGGGAATACATGAGCAGAGTATGTACAAGATGCTGGATTGAAGAGATTTAGGAGGCAGTCGTGAGACATGAGACATGAGGGTATTAAGAGTCCTGTATTGTGGTAGTATAATCAACAATAATTCGTATTTTTGAAGTTCTGCAAGATGGCAATGGAAAAAACCGAAACAGCAATGAGCACTGAAGAAAGCATCAGAATAATTAAGCTTCTGACAGAGGCTATTAAAGAAAATCGCACGAGGGACGAAGCTTTTGAAACATTCAAAGACGCAGGGATTATTACTGAAAAGGGGAACCTTAAATCTCCTTATAAGGATATTTATATCCCTTCTGAAAAATAATCATGAATGTATGCTTCAAGATCGAATCTGGTCCTGGGGTTTCACGGCTGTGAATTGTCAGAACAGTCACGGTTAATAAACGATCCTTCATATGTGAGATCAAGTAATAACTCCTACGATTGGCTTGGTCATGGTATGTACTTTTGGGAGAATAATCCTCAAAGAGCTATGTCATGGGCTGAACAAAAAAAGAAATCCGGTACACTGAAAGAACCGGCAGTAGTTGGAGCAGTACTCTATCTTAACAGATGTCTGGATCTTCTGGATTCAACTAATATTGAATTACTCAGGAAATCATATATTCTTTTTAAACTTGACTCTGAAAAGCTTGATAAACCTGTTCCTTCTAACATTAATCACCCTTCTGACGCGGGGAAAGACAAAGTTTTGAGATTTTTGGATTGTGCGGTAATTGAATATACACACAGTTTTCTTAAATCAAAAAATGAGCCTCCGTTTGATTCAGTCAGAGCTGCTTTTGTTGAGGGAGAGCCAATTTATCCCGGTGCCGGTTTTAATGAGAAAACACATATCCGGATTTGTATTATTAATCCGGATAGTATAAAGGGTTTCTTCAAGCCAAGATTAAAGCATTATTGAAAAGGCCGTAAGGGGAAAGTTCTCCGGTAAAAATTTAAAATTAAAAGACTTTCTGTCTCAGGCATTCCTTATAAAGTCAATTGTTCGTCATTTATAGGTAGGTTCTGAAATCAGCCAGCAGGAGTAGTTACATCCACATTTATACAGTGTGGTGTTGATATTGACTTCAAAGTATGTATTTGCAATAATCCCGTAAAATAAATGGATTACAAAATCTTATTGTTCGACTTGAACTTTGACCAGGCTGAGGAGGATGCTGTGGTTGAGACGGTGCGTTCAAAATGGATCTCTACCGGCCCGAAAAATGCTGAGTTCGAGAGAAAATTCGCGGAGATGACAGGCGCAAAACACGCCGTGGCGCTTACCAACTGCACGGTGGCTCTCCATATGGCGCTGCTTCTCAATGACATCAAACCCGGCGACGAGGTCATCTGCCCGTCACTCACATTCGTAGCAACCGCCAACGCCATACGATATGTCAATGCCATACCGGTGTTCGCAGACATCAGGAGCATGAACGACCTGACCATTGATCCGGATGACATAGAGAAAAAGATCACCGCGCGCACCAGGGCAATAATGCTGATGCACTACGGCGGCTTCGCATGCGACATGAGCCGCATAATGGCCATAGCCCAGAAACATAACCTCAAAGTCATTGAGGATGCCTGCCACGGTCCGGCTGCCGAATACGAGGGCAAAAAACTGGGCACCTTCGGCGCCTGCGGTTGCTTCAGCTTCTTCTCAAACAAGAACATCAGCACCGGCGAGGGGGGTATGATCATCACCGATGATGACACCCTCGCGGAAAAGGCAAGGCTGCTGCGCTCACACGGCATGACCTCGCTCTCATACGACAGGGCAAAGGGACACTCGACCGAGTACGACGTGATTGAGCTGGGCTATAACTACCGGATGGATGACATAAGAGCCTCAATAGGCATAGTGCAGCTTGACAAGCTGAAGAAAGACCTTGAGATCCGCGCCGGACTGAGGGCACAGTATGAGAAGAGGCTCGGGAGTGTTGACGGGGTCATCGTTCCTTTCACAGGCTACAGGTATTTTACATCGAATTATATTTTCCCGGTGATCCTGAAAGATTCCACAGTTGAGAAGCGCAACCGCGTCCGCGAACAGATGGCTGCAGCGGGCATCCAGACCAGCGTGCACTACCCGGCCGTGCACCGCTTCTCGATATACAGGGATTATGCCGCGTCGCTGCCGAAGACTGAGTATGTTACCGATAACCTGATCACCCTGCCGATGTTCTCGAAACTGACCTATGAGCAACTGGATTATATATGCGACACGCTAAAGGAGGCAATAGACAGGAAGTGAGATTTACCAGGCCAAAAATAATTTTCTTCATTTTACCGGTTGCACTCTGTACGGTCTATGTTGGCGGCTGCCGGAGGGCGGGAACATGGCTTGTAAAGGTGGATATTCCTCCGCATGCCGATGCCATGGCGCTGCTCATGGGCAGCTTTCCGGAGAGGGTGCTCGAGGCTGCAGACCTCTATCATGAAGGCAAGGCCGGCAGGATGCTGATAGTAAACGAGAGTATGGGTCCATACCGGTTGCTGGAGTCACGCGGGGCAGAGATTATCCGGACCACCCGGCAGGCCTATGATGCCGCAGTGGACCTGGGCGTTCCGGCTGACAGCATAACGATGCTTCCCGGTGATGCCCGAAGCACCATCGATGAGGCATTGGCAGTCAGGGAATATCTCAGGGTGACGCCCGGCATTGACACAATTCTCCTTGTCTCCTCTCCTGCCCACATGCGCAGGTCCGCCATGATCTTCAGCGTCGCTTTGCGCAACCTTCCTGAACCGGTGTATGTCGGCTGCAGTCCAAGCTCCTACTCTTCATTCAGTCCCGAAAAATGGTGGCGACGGAGGGAGGATATACAGGTGGTCTTGTCAGAATTTGTGAAAATGGGAAGCTTTGTGCTGTTTGAGAGAAAAAAGCCGGGAGTGAACTAAAATGAGCTTAAGTGACTATAGTAAAGACAAAAGATAAAAGTCACAAAACAAAAGTTAATAAGTGGCCCGAATAATTTAATATATTGCGAAAATTATCGCAACGAAATAATTCGCAACAACAATTCCCGCAATCAGAGATGAAAAATCCATTCAAATTCGGGACTGTGGTTGATGAGCCTTATTTCATCAACCGTAAAAGTGAGATCGGGAAGGTTCAATCTGTGCTTGGCAGCGAGAACCATCTGATTTTAATGTCTCCAAGGCGTTTCGGCAAATCAAGCCTCATATACAAAGCGGTCAGTAATCTGGACAGGCCTGTAATAGCAACTGATATGCAGCTTGTAACGGGCCCGGCCGACTTCTCTGCACAGATACTGAAACGAATATATCGCCTCTGGCCTGCCGAAAAACTAAAACAGCATATTAAAAAGTTCAGGGTAGTTCCATCTCTGGCACTTAATCCTGTCACCGGAAATATTGATGTCTCATTTATGCCCCTGGCAGATCACCTGCCTCTCCTGGAGGATGTTCTGAATCTCGCAGAGAAGCTTAGTACGGAGAGAAGGAAGATCATCATGATATTTGATGAGTTCCAGGATGCAAAAAGGATCCACCCGGACCTGCTGCATCAGATGAGGGCGATCATCCAGCGCCATAAAATGGTGAATTATGTTTTTCTGGGCTCACAGGAATCACTTATCCGGGAGATCTTTCAGAAAAAGAAATCGCCTTTTTACCATTTCGGAATAGTAATGAATCTTTCAAAGATCAGCGCTGCAGAATTCAGAGAATTCCTGAAGGCAGGTTTCAGAGATCTCTGCAGAGATGCGGATGCTTTGGCAGATGAAATAATTGCGGTGACGAAATGTCATCCGTATTATACGCAACAACTTGCATTTACTGTCTGGGAGAAGGCCGCCTTAAAAAGTGAATCAGAAGAATTGGTTTCTGAAGCTGTCAGGGAGCAATTATTGATTCACGATATGGACTATGAACGCATATGGACAGGTTTCAACACTACAGACCGGAAAATGTTGCTCGGAATTTCTTTATCAGAACTGCAGCCATTATCGGATGCATTTAACCGGGCATGGAATACAGGAGCTCCCAGCACTGCTTTCAGCAGCCTTAAGAGACTGATGACAGATGGTTTTGTCATTAAGACGGACCGATATGAGATTGATGACCCGTTTTTCAGCAGATGGCTTGCGGAGAGGAGGGAGAGATAGAAGCGCCTAAAGTCGGGAGTGAACTAAAGTGAGCCAGAGTGCCTGAAGTGGCAAAAGATGCAAAGTGTTTGATAGCGGCAAATAAAAATGTTGTTTAGTGACGGACACTATTATCAATGGAGATGTGAGATATGAGTAACAAACGAACATTTAAACAAACGAATTGAGAAATCAGAATGAGAACAGATATTGATCCTGATTATTTTATAAAAACGTATGTAACCAAACGCCCGGAGAGCCTGCTTCGGCCTGACCTTGAGAAAAATCAGGGCGAGCTGGAAAGGCGGATCAACGGCAAAAAGGTACTTGTTATTGGCGGGGCAGGATCAATAGGATCATCGTATATAAAGGCTATTCTGAAGTTCAGTGTCAGCCGGCTGGTAATAGTTGATATCAATGAGAACGGACTGACGGAACTGGTACGTGATCTGAGAAGCTCATCAGGGTACAATATTCCTGTGGACTTCATCACCTACCCGATGAATTTCGGCGACAGGGTGTTTGAAAAGATGTTCCGGTCGCTGGCGCCGTTTGACATCGTTGCCAATTTCGCAGCCCACAAACATGTCAGGAGCGAGAAGGATATCTTCTCAATTGAGGCGATGATTGAGAACAATGTGCTTCGCGCACGCAGGCTTCTCGACCTCCTGCTGGAGTTTCCGCCGGAACATTTCTTTTGTGTTTCGACCGACAAGGCCGCCAATCCGGTCAACATCATGGGAGCCAGCAAGAAGCTGATGGAGGAGCTGATAATGGCATATTCAGGTCGGCTGCATATCACCACGGCGCGGTTTGCCAACGTGGCTTTTTCCAACGGCAGCCTGCCGCAGGGGTTCCTCGAGAGGCTCGGGAGGAGGCAGCCCTGGTCGTGCCCGCTGGGCATCAGGCGGTTCTTCGTCTCGCCGCAGGAGTCGGGCGAGCTCTGCATGATAGCTTCCGTTCTGGGTGAGTCGGGTGACATCATTTTCCCGAAGCTTGACGAGGAGCGCGACATGATATCGTTTGATGCCATCGCCCTTGACCTGCTGCGGTACCTGGGGCTGGAGGCAGATACCTGCTCTTCGGAGGAGGAGGCGAGGCAGAAGGCGCTATTGCTGACTGAAGGCTCAAAATCATACCCGGTTTATTTTTTTGATACAGATACTTCCGGCGAGAAACCTTACGAGGAGTTCTTCACGGAAAGGGAGGTGATTGACAATGACAGGTTCACAAGCCTTGGTGTGGTTAAGAATTCCGTCAAAAGAGATTTTAGGGAGATTGATGAGATCTTCTCAAAACTGAAGCAGATATTTGCTTCCGGTAATGTCTCCAAGGCGGATATAGTTGAGACGCTGAAAGAATGGCTTCCGGACTTTGAGCATATTGAGAAGGGGAAGGGATTGGATTCCAAAATGTAGTAACAGGCAATAGGCAATAGGCAGTAGGCAATAGTGAATTGGAGTTTTTGAATGTACAGAAGGGTTTTAAAGAGATTGTTAGATATTGTTTTGTCTGCGGTGGGGATTGTGGTGTTGTCGCCGCTGCTGGTGCCGGTGATGATTGTGCTGTTGCTGACCGGGGAGCACTATATCTTTTACGGGCAGAAGAGGGTTGGATATAAAAACAGGTTGTTCCAGATATGGAAGTTTGCCACGATGCTGAAAGCCAGCCCGTCGCTCGGAACAGGAAGCCTGACGGTGAAGAACGATCCGCGCGTGTTTCCCTTCGGCCGCTTCCTTCGCAAAACCAAGCTCAATGAGCTGCCGCAGATCTTCAATATCCTCCTGGGAGACATGTCAGTTGTCGGCCCGCGTCCCCAGATGGAGGTCGATTTCCTGAAATACCCGGAGCATGTGCAGAGGATAATCTATGATGTTCATCCTGGCATGACCGGTATAGGATCAATAATTTTCCGGGATGAAGAAAAGTGGATCTCTGCCCATGCCGGGGACAAACACGAGTTTTACAGGGATTATATTGCTCCTTATAAGGGTGAGCTGGAGATATGGTACCAGCAACACCTGACGTTCAGAACCGACTTCATGCTGGTGTTCCTGACCGCATGGGTGATACTGTTTCCAGGGTCGGAACTTGTTCATAAAATATTTAGAGATTTGCCTGTCCGTCCGGAATATTTAGACTAATTTTGAACCGGATCTCAGAGGTATTGTCGCTACCTTGAAGAAAAGGCGGAAAGGGGAAGACTGCTGTTAGTAACTGATGTTAATGTAAGGAACTAAAAGAATTAACTTTCCACCGCGATGCCAGAGATAGTAATCACAGGTTTACCGGCTATTTTACTTGCCTTTGCAAGTTCATTGGCCATTACCTGGTACTACATACCGAAGGTGATCAAGGTGGTTGATGATCGTTGTTGAAGCGGATAGAATAATCCGTGGCGGCGGGATAGACTGGGAGAGACTCTATACCAGGGCTGACCTGCTTTCAGTCAGGCCCCAGAGGGCAAAGCTCGTCTCCATAAAGGGAGCAAGAGGCGTGGGCAAAACGACACTGATGCTTCAATATATAAAACTCCACTCCGAAGATGGCCCTTCAGTCCTGTATATCAGCCTTGATGACATCTGGTTCTCGGATAACAGTCTTTATTGACTATACCTGACTAAAGTGAGCCACCGTTCTTGCTCAAAGTGAGCCACCCGGCTTGACGGTGGATTGTCTTTTATCCTGACCTCAGACCTTCAGACAACAAGGCGAAAGTACGAGGGAGCCATTTTGTGACAGGTATTCAGTATTCAGTATTCGATCACAAAAACCAGTCACCAGTCACCAGTCACCAATCACCAATCACCAGTCACCAGTCACCCAGGGAAAGAGGTGAGATATGAAAAGTGACTAAAGTTGGGAGTGAACTAAAGTGAGCTGGAGTTGAAAATGTGAGATGTGAGGGGTGAGGAGTGAGGTGTGAGGGGTGAAAGAGGGACTGAGAGATGGAACGAATTTAATGATTATGGTCTAAAAAGTGTTTGTTATTAACGAAAAATAGTTAATTTTACAAACGAAAAGAACAAACAGTGCTTGCACAGAATACCATAGAGCACGTAATAGATTCTCAGAAAGAGCGTTACAATCAGCTTGAGACGGGGCTTGAAAGAGTAATGAAATCTCCGGAAAGGCTCAGGAAATTTGCGCTTATCATTACCGGCGTAAGAAGATGCGGCAAAAGCACTTTGATGCAGCAGATCAATAAGTCTCTTGCGGGAAATACAATGTATGTCAATTTTGAAGATCCGCGACTGGCGGGATTTGATCTTTCAGACTTCAACAGACTGCATAGTATCTCACGTGAAAGAGAGACCGGGATATTTTTGTTTGATGAGATCCAGATAATAGATAAATGGGAAAATTTTGTCAGGTTTGCCCTTGATGAAGGCTACAGGGTGTTCATAACTGGTTCAAATGCAAAAATGCTTAGCATTGAGCTTGGGACCAAGCTTACAGGACGACACATTACGCGGGAGCTGTTTCCTTTTTCTTATGCCGAATACCTGTCATTTACAGGTGAAAAACGAGGTCCGGAATCAGCAGACAGTTATATGCTGAGGGGCGGATTTCCCGAAATGCTTAAGACCGATGAACCGGAAGTGCTGATGCGACTTTTTCAGGATATATTAATACGTGATGTTGCTGTCAGGCATGGCATCAGGAATACCTCCAGCCTGCAACAACTGGCAGTATGGCTGATTTCGAATATCGGCAAACCCGTGACGGGTAACAGCCTGAAGAAAATCTTTGACATTGGCTCTTCATCAAGTATCATGGATTATATTTCCTACTTCAGTGATGCTTATCTTTTCTTTTTCGTTCCGGTATTCAGTTTTTCGCAGAAAGTTCAGATGGTCAATGCCAAAAAAGTCTATACGATAGATACCGGTCTGATAAGGGTAAACTCGCGCTCATTCACCAGTGATGACGGTCGTGTCCTGGAAAATATGGTTTTCCTTCAGCTTCGTCGATTGTATCTTGAGATATTTTACTTCAGGCAAAAAAAGGAATGTGATTTCATCGTTTGTGAAAAGGGAAAGCCGGTAGCAATCATTCAGGTTTGCATGGATCTCAGCAGTGACAACTTAGAAAGAGAAATGGCAGGCATCAGGGAGGCAATGGAATTCTTCAAAATGAACAAAGGCATCATTATTACTCATAACCAGGAAGATATCTTTACTTTCAGAGATCAGACGGTAAAGGTCCTTCCTTTTAATAAATGGGCATTGGGTGAGATGTAAGATTATCCCGGGTAACCAAAAATAAACATAATAATTTGCGATTACAACCGAATAAAAATATCCTGGCCATTCCCGTAAAAAGGATTTATCTGTGCAGTCCGCACAGGACAGGTGCTGAATCTTACTTCTCTCGCCAATGATGCCGGAATAGCCGTGAACACAGCAAAAGCATGGCTCTCACTGCTGGAGTCGAGTTATATAATTTATCTGTTACAGCCTTATTATCGCAACTTCAATAAGAGGATCATCAAGTCGCCCAAGCTCTATTTTTATGATACAGGGGTGGGTTCATCACTTTTGAGGGTTACGAGCCCGGAATTGTTACACAACCATTATTTGTATGGAGCGCTATTTGAAAATCTTGTCATCAGTGAGATAATCAAATCGCAGGTTCACCGGGGAAAGCGTCCGTCAGTCTTCTACTGGCGTGAGAGTAATGGTGTTGAGATTGACTGTATCATTGAAAATGACGGAGGAGAGCTTATGGCGGTCGAGATCAAAGCCGGTCAAACCTTTAATGATGGTTTTCTGAGAAACCTGCGGCTGTTCCCGGCAGGAGACAACAGGGGGAATATAAGAAAAATGGTTGTTTACGGCGGACAGGAATCGATGACAATAAATGACATACGGATCACTTCATGGGCTGAGTTTTCGGACAGAATCGGAGAGTATTGCTGACTGAAACAGAGGGGTTTCGGTCCCGATAAATCGGGATCTCCGCTTCGCTCCGATATTCGGTATTCGGTCCCGATAAATCGGGATCTCCGCTTCGCTCCGATATTCGGTATTCGGT
>JBAQCK010000006.1:0-13680 GCA_049294075.1 Bacteroidales bacterium
CCTCTGAACTGAAGAGGAACGGGAAAAGATATGCCTGGCTATTGAAACAATTTGAAACCGCATTCGGAAAGAAAGATGTTGACTTTTTTACATCACCCGGACGCACCGAAATCGGTGGCAACCACACTGATCATAACTACGGAAGGGTTCTGGCAGGGGCTGTTAACCTCGATAACGTTTGTATCGCCGGCCCGAACGGCACCAATGTGATCAGGATTATCTCAGAGGGTTACCCCCGGTTTGAGGTTGATCTGAAAAATCTCAGTCCGGTGAAAGCTGAGAAATATACTTCAGCAGCCCTTGTTAGAGGCATTTGCGCACGTTTCAAGGAACTCGGACATGCGATCGGAGGATTTGACGCATGTATCGACGGAGGTGTTCCAAAGGGCTCCGGATTGAGTTCTTCGGCTTCTTTTGAAGTACTGATAGGAGCTATCCTGAGTGAACTCTTCAACAAAGGCAAGGTCGATCCGATCCAAAATGCAATTATCGGACAATATTCAGAAAACAATTACTTCGGAAAACCATGTGGATTGATGGACCAGACTGCGTGTGCCATGGGCGGACTGATTACAATCGACTTCAAGGACCCGTCGAAACCCAAAGTGAAAAAGGTGAACTTCGATTTTGTTGCCACCGGTTTCTCACTGGTCATCACCGATACAGGCGGAAGCCATGCCGACCTGAATGATGAATATGCTTCACTGCCAACCGATATGAAGGCTGTTGCCGCTCAGCTCGGAGCTAAGGTGCTGCGGGAAGTAACGCTGAAACAGATTCTTGACATAACTCCGGAAATACGTGAAAAAGTAGGCGACCGCGCCATCCTGAGAGCAATGCATTTCCAGGGCGACAACCAGAGAGTGGTGGATCAGGTGGCTGCTCTCGAGAAAAACGATTTCAAATCATTCCTCGGAATGGTGGTGGACTCAGGGTTCAGTTCATTCATGTACAACCAGAATGTATATCCCATAACCAATGTAAGGGAACAGAACGTTTCACTAGCCCTTGCACTCAGCGAACTGGTGCTCAAGGGCGAAGGAGCATGGAGAGTCCATGGCGGAGGTTTCGCCGGCACAATCCAGGCCTTCGTGCCCCGGCCGCTGCTGAAGAAATATGTCTCCACACTCGAACATGTTTACGGTAAAGGATCTTGCCATATTCTCTTTATCAGACATCAGGGAGCAGGTAAGGTCAGGTTTTGATATTAATCGGCAAATGTATTGATATTTAAGTAACTATGAAACCCACATGTTATACTGACAGACACACTGATAAATATAATTTTAACAAAATTCGGGTTCCATCATTCCATTGAAATCAAGATTATATTATGATGAATATTGTAAAAGAAGATTCATTCAAGGGTGTTCTTAACGGAAAGCCGACAGGCCTCTGCACTCTCAGGAATAATAACGGTCTTGTGGCCCAGATAACCAATTACGGGGCAATAATCGTCAGCATATTCGCTCCCGACCGGAAAGGCAACTTTGCCGATGTAGTTCAGGGCTACGACAATATTGCCGACTACATCAACATGAACAGTCCTTACATGGGTGCGATTTGCGGGCGTTGTGCAAACCGTATCGCCAGGGGCAGATTCACACTGAACGGTAAGGAATATACCCTTGCAGTAAACAATGGCCCAAATCACCTCCACGGAGGAATAAAGGGCTTCAACAAGGTTGTATGGCATGTTGTTGATGCTTCAGGTTCAGCAGTGAAAATGGAGTACTTCTCTGCTGACGGCGAGGAAGGTTACCCTGGTAATCTGAAGACTTCCGTGACTTACACCCTGACAGATGCCAATGAACTGAGGATCGATTTTAATGCAACGACCGACAAAACAACTTTGGTAAACCTTGCCGGTCACACTTATTTCAACATGGCAGGAGAGGGGTCAGGAAGCATTTACAACCACGAACTGATGATCAACGGCAGGTTTTTCACTCCGACTGATGAAACGAATATACCGACAGGTGAGATAATTACTGTCAGGGGTACCCCGTTTGATTTCACCAGTCCTAAGAAAATAGGTGAGGATATAGACAATGATGACGAACAGCTCAGGTTCGGGGCAGGCTACGATCATAACTGGGTTCTCGATCACGCAGCAGGTGTCGCGGGTCTGGCTGCTTCAGTCATGGATCCGTCATCTGGAAGGACGATGGAAGTGTACACCACTCAGCCCGGCCTTCAGCTGTATACAGCCAACTGGATCGACAACGAAAAGGGGAAGTTCGGGAAGAAATACGGGAAAAGATGGGCCTATGCCCTTGAAACGCAGCATTTCCCCGATGCCGTCAATAAACCTCATTTTCCGTCGGTTGTTGTAAATCCCGGCGAGGAGTACAGGCAGACATGTATTTATAAATTTTCCTCAAAATAGTGAAAGAGATCACGTTATTAAGCTTGTAAATAACCTTAAACCTAATAAAATGACAAACAAAAACTCCAGTTTCCTGTTCCCTCTGATCGTGATGGCCACGCTGTTCTTCCTGCTGGGCTTTATCACCACCATGAACAACTCGCTTATAGACTATCTGAAGGATGCCTTTAATCTTAACGAGGTTGAGAAGCAGCTTCCCAACACATTTTTCTACGGAGCTTATATCCTGTCAATACCTGTTGGCTATCTCCTGAACCGGATCGGCTATAAGAACGGGGTTCTGACTGGTCTGGGACTCATAAGCATTGGCTTCTTTCTTTGTATTCCGGGCGTTGCTGCCGGTTATTACGGCTTCCTGAGCGCAGTATCGGTGTTTGCAATCGGAATTGTTCTGCTCCAGGTAGCTGCAAACCCTTACGTGAATGCACTCGGCAGTCCCGAAACTGCAGCCAGCAGGCTCACGCTCACAAATGCGCTGAACTCCGTGGCAACCGTCATTGCTCCGATTTTTGTTTCGATGCTGATCGTGTCGGCCAATACAGGCACCGAGGCTGATCCGAAGACTGTTCAGGGACCATTTGCAGGCATTGGTATTGTGACCCTTGTCATTGTTGTGGTGATGTTCTTCCTCCGTCTTCCTGAAATCAGGGAAGGCGAGGCTGCTGAAGGCAGTGTGAAGAAATACAAGGACAGCGCTTACAAATACACCCATCTGTGGCTGGGCTCTCTTGCAATCTTCTTCTATATGGGGATTGAGATAGGGATCCCGAGTTTCTTTGCTGATTATTCAGCCAGACTGGGCTTCAACTTCGACGGCGAAATGAGGACCAGGCTTCTGGCCTATTACTGGGCCGGACTTATGGTTGGCCGTATTGCCGGAATCTTTGTCCTTCGGAAGTACTCAGCCAGCAAGATATTGAGCTTCTGTGCCGCTGGCGGAGCGGTGATGCTTCTGCTTTCACTTGTTCTTGGCGGAATGGGAATGAACTGGATAGGCCTGGTGCTGTTCCTCGGTACCGGCCTGATGCATTCAATAATGTGGCCCTGTATTTATAACCTTGCCCTGGAAGATCTCGGTCCGCATTCAAAAGTGGGCTCGGGTGTTATTGCAACATCGGTTATCGGGGCTGCCATTTTGCCGATAATGATGGGTGCCATTCAGAAGGGAATCGGTCTCCTGTTTGCAATCGCCTGCCTGTTTATTTATTATGCCTATATCACTTTCTTCGCGGTGAAAGGATCGAAAATCAGGTAATAACACTGAAAAATATATATTTGTGCATAACTGTCCCTGTTATGTCGGTCTATTGGATCAGACCGACATAACAAGGGATGGGCTTAAAATTCTTTTATACTGCAATAAATGAATAACAAGAGAGGATTTGCCAGCGACAATAACGCGGGAGTGCATCCCGCGATTCTTAATGAACTTGCTTCGGCCAATGAAGGTCATGTTGTGGGATACGGTGATGACCGATACACGCGACAGGCACAGGATCTCTTCAAAGAACATTTCGGAAGTGATGCCGAAGCATATTTCGTTTTTACGGGAACTGCAGCCAATACCATGGGACTGAGCGGTGTTACCAGGTCGTGGAATTCGGTGGTAACCGCCCATACTGCCCATATTCAGCAGGATGAATGCGGAGCACCTGAGAAATTCACGGGATGCAAGGTGCTGACGGTTGATACTACCGATGGAAAGATAAGCCCGCCGATGCTGCTGAAGCATGTTCACGGCTTTGGTTTTGAACACCATTCTCAGCCAAAGGTTATCTCGATAACCCAGGCAACTGAAATGGGAACGGTATACAGCGTTGATGAGATTAAAGCGCTTGCCGGATTTGCCCATGAAAAAGGAATGCTGCTTCACATGGACGGAGCAAGGATAGCCAATGCAGCGGTTTATCTCGACCTGCCTTTCAGGGAATTTACAACCGATGCCGGAGTGGATTTCATCTCCTTCGGCGGTACCAAGAACGGAATGATGTACGGTGAAGCGGTCTGTTTCCTGAAACCGGGGCTTTCCCCTGATTTTAAGTATATAAGAAAGCAGGGAATGCAGTTGTCATCCAAGATGCGCTATATATCGGCTCAGTATCTTGCTTATTTCAGGGATGATCTCTGGAAGAGAAATGCATCGCATGCAAATGCAATGGCACAGATCCTTGCTCAAAAGATAAACGGTATCCCGGGCATCCGGATAACCCAGCAGGTACAGTCGAACGGAGTGTTTGCCATTATTCCGCATGATGTTGCTGAGATCTTGATGAAGTCCTATTTCTTCTATTCCTGGGATGAACAGACATCTGAATACAGGCTTATGACAAGCTGGGACACCACGGAAGATGACATTGAGGATTTTGTAAGGCTGCTGAGAGACTTGATGCTGCAGCGAGCCGGAAGCAGCAGATAAAGCCTGCCACATTCCCGTAATTACTTCAGGCCGCGACTGTGAATCAATTGTAAATTAGGATAAAATTAAAAAGCCGGAACCAATGGTCCGGCTTTTTAATTATTCTGGAAGCTTTATTATTTGAGAGTATAGTTTATTGGTACCATGTACCATACAGGAACAGGTTTTCCACCCTGTTTACCTGGTTTAAACGCAGGAAGAGTCTTTACAACACGGATGGCTTCCTTATCGAGTTCGGGGTCAACACCCTTTAATATCTCGACTTTATCTACGCCACCTTTAGCAGTAACACAAAATCTGACAATTACTTTTCCCTGGATGTTGTTTTCCTTAGCTACTTCAGGATACTGGGTATGTTCCATGATATACTTCAGAAGCTCGGTTTCTCCGCCGGGAAACATAGGCATTTCCTCCACAACCACGAAAGGTTCGGCTTCTTCAGCCTCTTCTTCTTCAATCTCTTCGGCAACAATGGCTATTTCTTCAACCACTTCCTGGTCCTGTACTTCTACAGCGGCCTGGTCTGCCGTCATAAGCTGAACTTCATCCTCGGGTTTAATTGAGTCAACAACAACGGGGGGAACATATGCCGCCTGCTGAACCACATCCTGTGGAGGAGGCGGGGGAGGAGGCGGAGGAGCCACTGTTTCAGCAGGCTGATCGAGGTTTTCCATTTCTACAATGACCTGTCTTTCCTCGGCTTTCGACTTGCTTTCTGCAGCCTTTGCATTGAGATAGGGAGTAATGATGGCAGTCGCGATAAGAACTGAACCGATCAGAAGTGCAATGAGCACATTACGATTATACTTCTTGCGCAGCGTGTAGGCTCCGTACTCCTTATTCCTTTTCTCAAATACAATTTCATCAAAGGCAGGTGCTTTAAAATTATCTTTTGCCATTTTTTTAAGGTTTACGGGTTATCTGGCTGAAGCTGTGGCAGTGGGTGAAATGCCTGCTGCACGCTCCACCATCAGTTCTTCGTACCATGCTATCTTCACAAACGTATAACGGGCAATTC
This sequence comes from Bacteroidales bacterium, assembly GCA_049294075.1. Classification (GTDB taxonomy): domain Bacteria; phylum Bacteroidota; class Bacteroidia; order Bacteroidales; family VadinHA17; genus LD21. The sequence continues at coordinate 5,824 of JBAQCK010000006.1, forward strand.
CGCAGATGGTCATTTCATCGAGAATATCTACGAAGTTCCCGTAATTGGCCAGTTTATGTGCTTTGATAAGCACAATAGGGCCAGTATCATCATCCTTTTTCAGCTGAGCCACCATGCTTTTTGCCGAATCCTGCGAGATCGGGATTCTCCCCGATAACACTTCCGCATTGAAGTCGTTTATTTTCTTGAACAGGGCTCTGTTCCTGTCGAGAAGAATGCGACGGATTCCATCAGCGCTGAAGTCAGTCGCCGTGAGAGGCGGCAGAATTGGTGGCTTTGCGTTGAATTCCTCAGGTTTAACCGATCCCGGGTAGACATAGACCTTGTTGTCCGGACCAAGCAGGATGTTGGTTGTACGGCTTGCCGAAATCTTCGGAGCTTCCTGTTTTGTCGGATCCTTGATCTTTTCAGGTAGGATAATGTCCATTACCTTGGCCTTGCTGAAAGCAGTCGTAAGCATAAAGAATACGATAAGCAGACACATAAGGTCAACCATCGGGGTCATATCAATGTGAGGCGGATGCTTTTTAGCTTTCTTCTTACCTCCTTTTTGCTGTTCTTGCTGAATTATCTCTGCCATATCACTGCTGGATTTCTTCTAGATTAATTTTAACCGCTTCAAGGCTGGTAATCAGATTGAACCTGTTTACATTCCTGTCCTGAAGTATGTCAAGGACCTTTTCAACCGTTTCGAAGCTTGTCTTGGTATCTCCCTTAATGGAGGCCTTGATGTTCGGATTGACCTGGCGTGCGGCCAGAATCCAGAACGAAAGCTGGTTGTCTGCAGAGTCGATCGGAATCCCAACCTGCAGAGCGTCTCTTTCAGTATTGTCCTTGGTATTCAGGAATTGCTTCATCTGGGCAATCGGGATACCCATCGAGGATTTTTGTTTCTCGAAGGTCCTGAGTTCTGCATCAGTGAATTCAATACCGTATCTTTCACCCATAGCCGCAAGGATTTTTGGCCTGTATTTGAGAATGGTGTCGGGTCCGTTGTCGAAATTCATGAACACTCTGCCGTCAGGTGCCAGCAGGAATGTCATCGTATTGAAATCTTCCACTGGCGTTTCTGATACAGAAAAAGGAGTATCAACATTGGCTGGTTCGGGCTGCCTCATCGTAGTGGTAAGCATAAGAAATATAAGTACCACGGAGAAGAGGTCAACCATCGGCGTCATGTCGATGTGGGGCGAATTTGTTGGTAATTTTATCTTTGGCATCTTTTTTTCTTTTAATGATTAAACCAAAAGATTCATTACTACTTGCCTCTCAGTGAAGCAGCGAAATTCTGAGTCAGACTGAACCCTGCTTCATCAATTTTGAAAGTATATGCGTCAATGGTTGTGCTGAAATAGTTAAACGCAATAATTGAAAGGGTAGAACCTGTGATACCGAACGCGGTGTTTACAAGAGCTTCAGAAATACCCTGTGAGAGAGCGAGTGCATCAGGTGCGCCTGACTGGGCAAGAGCGGCAAATGCACGGATCATACCGAGCACAGTTCCGATAAGACCGATAAGCACTGAGATTGATGCAAGCGTGCTGAATATAACCATGTTCTTTGAAAGCATCGGCAGCTCAAGAGCTGTTGCTTCTTCAAATGACTTCTGTATCGAGAGGATCTTCTGGTCCCTCTCCAGTTCCTTGTCATTCTGAAGGTCGCGGTAACGGGCAAGACCGGCTTTCATAACATTGGCAAGTGACCCTTTCTGCCTGTCGCACTCCTGGATAGCTTCTTCAATCTTGTCAGTTTCGAGAAGACCCTGGAGCTTGCGGACAAATGTGTTGAGTCTGCCTTTTCCTTTTGCTCTTGAAAGAGTGAGAAGCCTCTCAATAACAAAAATGATAAGGACAAGCACGCACGTCATAAGAATGGGAACAATGAAACCTCCTTTGTAAACAATTCCCAGGTAGTTTCCTTCAAGTGCACGGCCCTTGATGTTGCCACCCTCGAAGTTAACCGGGTTTCCCATTACGTTGACGAACAATAGATAGCAAATTACGAATGCTATCAGAATGACACTTACTGCGAAAACATTCGACAGTGCCTCTTTGAAAGAACTTCCTTGTTTACTCATTTTTATCGATTTTGGTTAGGTTAAAATTTTGTTGACTTGCAAATATATGTTTTCAATTGTTTTTTTGCAATAGCTTAAATAAATTAAATATTTGAATAAGATCAGAAAATTCATCCGGTTTTCTTTATTAATGACCGTTTCCCGCTACTTAACCCTACCGGAAAACTATTTTATTCGTCAGAAAATAAAACTGAAAACTGACGGCTCCGGTATTCTGCCGTCAGTTTTTCAGCTGTCTTTTCTTTTATTGCTCAAGTTTAACGTTGTAGACCCTCGATTTGGTTATCTCAACTTCAGTTGACTTGTAGCCCTGGGCGCTAACAATAAGTATTTCCGATCCCTGAGGAATTTCGAACTTGTATTCTCCCTTAGCGTTGGTGAGGTTCTCGGCAGCAGTGTCCTTAACCCTTACGGAAGCATAGGCGATGGGCTGGCCGGCCATGTTGGTTACTACACCCTTGATCTCATTGGGATTGATACCTTTCTTGACTGAAGCCTGGTAATCCTGTACCCATTTCAGACTGTTTCTCGCTGCAGTATTGTTGGGATCAAGCTCAAGTATTTTAGAGTAAGATTCGGCTGCTCTGGCCAGATAGGAAAGCTTTCCTTCCAGTGTCTTCTCAAGGCCGGCACCTCTCGATTCAAGCGCTGCGATCCCGTTGTATCCCCTGATCTTGCTGTCATTGTTCTTCGGGTCAAGGCTGATCATCCTGTTATAATAATCCTTTGCCTTTGCGAAATTACCGGTTTCCATGTGATAGTATCCGAGGTAGCTCATTGCCTCTATCATTTCATTGGTATTCTTGAGACTGTCTTTCGCGGCTATGCTGAGGTACTTCTCGAACTTCGGTCTTGCAATCCCGGTCTTGAAATCGGGATCCATTTTGTTATAGGTTCGAGCAATCTGTGCGTAAGCAGGCAGATAATCAGGTGATTTCTGAATCACAATATTCAATATCGAATCAGAAGATTTGAATTTCTCGGCATTGTAAAAAGACCTTGCGATAAGCATATAATCATTGAGATTGTTCTCTTTTGAGGGATCGATCAGTTTAGCCCATGTTTTTGCAGCACCTTCATACCTTCTGAAGGTGTAGTAGTTGCTTGCCTTTTCACTTAAAATAGCTCTTTCAACAGCTGTCATTGGAGCATTTGGATCGGTGCGCTTGGCATTGAACGCAAGTTCAAATTCCTGAAATGCCCTGTCAAGATCCTTGTCGGCAGCAGCTACCTTTCCTTCAAGATCACTAACCTTTTTTGTAAGTTCATCAACTGTTCCTGCAAATTTTGCCTTGTTGGCAGCAGTGGCAGCGGCCATCCTCGATTTCTCCCTGCCAAGCTGGTTTTTCAGAGATGTGAGTTCATCCAGGTTCCTGACATAGTCCTGATTCTTTTTAACAAGAATTCTGGCCATATAGTGGTGGTCTTTCTGTAACAGGTCATCCTTGTCGACTACCGAAAAGAGTTTTTCCATGTAAGTCAGCGCCTTGTCATAATCGGGGTTTTCCTTTTCATAGTATGAATAGCCGGCAAGGCGGTTCATGTAGCCCCTCGACTGGTCAACAGCGAGGATCTCCTCCACGTTCAGGATTACTTCCTCGTAGTCGCCTGCATAGAAAAGTGAGTTCACATACCTTACTTTTGCAGGGATGTTCCCGGCGGTAAGATCAAGATACTTCTTGAAATTCTCTTTCGACTGGTCAAGACGGCCGGCGCGCCAGTAGAGCTGACCCAGTTCCCTGTAAGCCGGAGCATAGTTTGCATTAAGGTTAATGGCTTCTTCAAAGTTCTGAATTGCCTGCGTGAATGCACGGGCCTTGAAATACACATATCCTATCTTCATGGCAGCAGTCGGGGACTGAGGATCAGCAAACTGGGCCAGGTTATAGTTCCTGATCGCATTCGATCCGTCATTGGCCATCATGTAAATATCACCTGCCGTAAGGTATATCTCAGGATTTTTGGAATCAATGGTGATGGCCTGCCTGATAAGTGGCAGTGCAAGGCCTGTGTCAGCCTTGTTTTCTATTAAGTTAACGTACGACTCGGCTATCTTGGCAAGTGCAAATGCATATTCCGGAGCCGGAGGAGTCATCTTTTTGATTTTCTTGTATGGCAGCAGGAAACTTTTGGCCTTTGCCCTCATCTCTTCTGCCCTGGCATTGTTGCCGGTATAGTTGGCTATCTTGGCCAGCCCGACATAGTTCAGCGGATCATTGGCATTGGCGCTGATACCCTTCTGATAGGTGTCACCTGCCGCTTTTGTCGCTGCAGCCAGTGTATTAGATATGGTGTCGGCAAAATAATTGAGAAGATAGTTCTCCCCCAGATAAAAATAATATTTGCTGTTGCCTGGTTCTTTTTGTATCAGGGCATTGTACATCTCCTCCGCTTTGTCATACGACTCACTCTTGGTAAGCTGGATGGCGCTCTTCAGATCCTGTGCCTGAATTCCGAGTGACATAACTACGGAAAAAACTCCTGCCAGCAACCCGGTTCTTGTAAACATCAAACTTTTCATCGTTTTCAATTTTGATATCAATTTATTGTTTCAATTTATTTTCACTTTACTTCACTTTATCCAGCCCTGGGCATATTTCAAATGGTCAATGCCCCAGATCTCTTTTAAACCATTCTGTTTTCCCTTTTTCTTCCCTTTATATTAACTAACACTCCCAACCTTGAACTTTAAACCTTGAACTTTAAACCTTGAACTTTAAACCCTGAACTTTAAACCCTGAACCCTGAACTTCCCCTTCTTCCCGCCTTTCAGCCTTTCCTCCTTAACAGCAAACTTCAGGCCATTCGTCTCCTGCCTTATTATTCAGTTCTCACCTGAACCAGTCTGATGGGCATCGTTGCCGGGACCAGACCAGATTTAAGCACTATTCTCTGTCCCTGTTCTCCGGTTGCCCACTGGATAAATCCTGACCCGAGGCCTGTAAAGGTTTCCCTCGAAGTCATGTACACCTCCCGGATGAAAGGATAGGATTTTTCAGCGATGAATCCCTGGTGAGGCCTGTAATAGGAGCCGTCGTTCGCGAATTCCTGAGCAATTGCAAGTACGTTCACCCGGCTCAGGAACTGGTTGCTCTGCGGGTCGTCCTTGTCGCTTACCCAGTTGACGCTGATTATTCCCAGTGCATCGGGATTTCTTGAAACAAATTCAATTACTTCCGTATTGCTGTTAACGGCAAAGATATTGGCGCCAAGGGTGTCGGTGATCCCAAAACGCTCCTTGAAATACCTTACGTTACCCGATTTGGTGTTGTCGAATATAATGCTGATGTTTCCGAGCTTCGATTTTGAATCCAGTTCTTTCCATTCCCTGACTTTTCCCTCGATTATATCCCTTACATTATTATAGGTAAGAAGTGTATCGGGATTATCCTTGTTGGTAATAAGGGCAAGTGCATCGTAGGCAAATGTAACGGAGCGGACAACAATGAGCTGTTCCTTTAAATATGCAATCTGATCTTCAGAAAGTGTACGGCTTGTAACCATTACTTTCACCGAATCGCGCATGAAATCGTTTACCACATCGACTTCCGGCTTGTACTCAGGCCTTATTGTCGCATTCTGATACAGGGATGTGAATGTATAAACCTCCGTGTCGATCAGAGGCTGAAACGACTCGTCAACCGCAATTTTGATGTTGCCCCTCGTGGGTGTCTCATCAAGCGGCTTCTGCCCTGATTTGCATCCTGCTGAAATTAATGTAAGCAATAACCCCAGACTCAGGAGTTTAATTCCTGAATTTAAATTATGCCGCGAAATAATATTCACAATTTTTTCGGACTTAGGTATAGAATTCCGGAATGCAATAATAATAATTTTTTGAAAAAAATCAGACAACTTCATTTACTTATAATTTTAAATGCATTCACTGAATTTTCTTTTCAATTGTCACTGCAAAGGATGTGCCAGCAATTTAAGAGCCTGTTTCCCTCCCGTTTTCATTCATCATCGCCGGGTTTGAAAAACAGATTCACAATGTTCACATAGGTGGCGTAAGCCCTGTATAAACCATAAAAGATGCATACTGAGCCAAAAATAACAAGTACAGGTTTTTGAAGGGTCGTAAGGCGTGTATCAAAGAAAAAGATCAGGTAGATACCGATTCCCAGGTAGAAAAACACCATAAAAGCGCTGAATATGGCGCCTATTTGCCTCATTATCTTATTCTCGTTCATACCGAATACTTTAGTTAACAAATTAACGAATAATCGTGAAGGAATCAAAAAAAATTTTTACCAAGATACGATTTTCTTACACTAAAATTTGATCCTCTTCAGTGATTTATAAGCAGTGAACTGTCGCCATAGCTTAGAAACCTGAATCCGTTATCGAGCGCGTAACCGTAAATTTTTTTCCAGTCGTTTCCGGTCCATGCCGAAACGAGGAGAAGGAGAGTGCTCCTGGGCTGATGGAAATTTGTAATCATCCCTTCGATCATCCTGAATCTGTACCCCGGGACAATGATCAAACTTGTGGAGGCTTCCAGTTCATTGATATTCTTGTCTGACATCCAGCTTTTAAGTGCGCCCAGCGATTCAGTCACGGTTATTCCCCGGTCTTTCCCGTAGGGCTCCCATTGACTGATTGTGTTTAAGTCATTTTGCAGGAACCTTTCATCGATGATTTTAACTCCAAGCCAGTAAAGACTTTCGAGGGTCCTTACCGAAGTTGTTCCCACTGCAATAATTTTCCCGTGGTTCACCAGAAGATTCTCTATTGTTTCACACGTGACTGAAAAGCGCTCACAGTGCATTGTATGGTCAGCAATGTCGGAAGTCCTTACAGGCTGAAATGTCCCTGCCCCCACATGAAGTGTGATATTTGAAGCGCCGATTCCGTTTTCCGGAAGGGTGCGCAACAGTTCATCAGTGAAATGCAGCCCGGCTGTCGGCGCCGCCACCGAACCCCTTATCTCGGAATAGACTGTCTGATATCTGAACCTGTCCTCAGTTTCATCTTCCCTGTTTATGTAAGGCGGCAGGGGAGTGTGTCCCGATGCTTCAATCACTTCACTGAAACTCAGCCGGGGATTGCTCCACGAAAACCTTACCCTCCAGGCTTCCCTTTCCTGAACGATCCTTTCGGCCATCAGGGAGTTTACTTCGCCGCCGGTTGTAAACTGCATCGACAATATGCCGCTTTTCCACTTTTTAAGGTTCCCTATCATACACTTCCATTCAACAGGATCCACTGAAGAAAAAGAAAGGTCATAGGAATGAGGAGAAAGAGGTTCGAGACATAGAACCTCGACAAGCGCACCGGATAACTTTCTGAAAAGAAGCCGGGCGCTGATCACCCTGGTGTTGTTGAATACAAGATGCGATCCCGGCGGTATGTGGCGGCCTATGTTACTGAAGCTGTCCGAAGATATTCCTCTGCCGTCATAAACAAGCAGTTTTGAACTGTCGCGCCTGGGGAGAGGATGCTGGGCTATCCGGTCTGCCGGCAGATCATAATCATATTCATCTATCTTTATTTCCCGTATCTTCATTTTACTTCATTCACCTTCCCTTAATACCGGCAAGCGGTACATTGCCTGCACCTGGCGGAGAAACAAGACCACAAAAGTAATAATTTATGAGGTTTAACCTCATTTATGTATCTTTGCAATGCAGCAGGCCGTTTCATCGTTCCCGGCTCTAAGGCCGGGGAAGGAAAGTCCGGACAACGCAGAGCGCCATGCTTCCTAACGGGAAGATATCCGCGAGGGTATGGTTAGTGTAACAGAAAATAACCTCCCTGACCCGGTGTCAGGGGAAGGG
>JBAQCK010000007.1:0-6112 GCA_049294075.1 Bacteroidales bacterium
GGTTGTGCGGCAATGCTAAACGGGGCGTTGCCCCGCCCTACCAATATTACGTCCCTACGGGACTGACAAACCGGGGTGGTTCTGCCAAACCGGGCGTTGCCATGCCATGCAATATTAGGCTCAAAGGCCACGGATTGATCCATTCATTGACAGGCCGTAGGCCTGAAATATTGGTAGGGATGGGCGCAGCCCGTCCTTAATGGCAACACCTGACCGCAGAGCCCCGAACGGGGCGAAATATTTTTATCGCATAAATGGATTCTTCCACATTTTTTATAACTTTTGCAGCTTATTGCAACACCCAATGCCGGTAATAATTGAAATTTAAACTTTTCTCTCATGAAGAACTCACTTTTAATACTAATTTTAATGGCAAGCTTGACTGGATTATTCAATTGTTCCGGCAGTTCAGACCCTGCACAATGGAGCAGCGAAAAGACCGACCAATGGTTTGAGAAGGGCGAATGGCTTAATGGCTGGCAGGTTGTCCCCGATGAATCGATAAACAGGAAGACATTCGCAATTTCCTACTTCAGGAACAAGGATCGGTGGGATAAAGCCTTTGCTTTTCTTAGGGACAATGATCTCTCAGCTCTTGAACTGAAACGTTACGATATTGACGGAGATAATGTATATGCCCCTGTCAGTGAATATCTCACCAAGAATGAGGAGGATGCCCGCTATGAGGCCCACATGGCATACATCGACATTCAGTATGTCGTCAGCGGCAGGGAGCTGATAGGAGTGGCCCCCATGTCGGCAAAGGCGGATGAACTTGAGCCCTACAACCAGGCCAACGATATTGAATTCTTCACTGTCAGTGGAGGAGAAAACCGGCTTGCCACTCCCGGAAAGTTCTTTATTTTCTTCCCTGAGAATGCTCACCGCCCCGGACTCAGGGATGGTGAGAACTCGCTCGTGAGAAAAGTAGTGGTGAAGGTCAGTGTGAATTAAAACGAAGAGACGCCCGGGGTAGGCGTCTCATGCATCTTGGGTTGGACGGCACTGTGCAGTTAAGAAGTGCTTCTGAAAGTTTTACGTAAGTCCCCCGGAAATGTTACGTTTTTTTTCGGATCTTTGATGAATATCGACATGCTCCTGTTATAAATACATATGTTATTATTTTATATTATATTGATTTAATGCATATTGATCATATAGCCATTTGGACGGAAGACCTGGAAAAGGAAAAGGAATTTTTCCTGAAGTATTTTGATTGCAGCGCCGGAGCAAAGTATATCAATCCGCTTAAGAAGTTTTCATCGTGTTTCATCACCTTCTCAGGCGGAGCAAGAATCGAGCTGATGAAGAAGGATGATATAACCGGAATCAGAAAAGGGGAAGCCATAGGGATCACTCATCTTGCAATTAATGTGGGCAGCAGGGGAAAGGTCGATGGCATGACAGTTTTACTTGAGGAGAACGGCTTTGAAATTAAAGGCAGGCCAAGGATCACCGGCGACGGTTACTACGAAAGCGTGATTCTCGATCCGGAAGGAAATGTAATAGAATTGCTCTCCAACGGCTAGTTAAACGATAAACTTGAAACGATAAACGATAAACTTTTTTTTATGTCAAAGGTAGCAATGCTCGGAGCCGGCTTCATCGGCGATTTTTACACTTTCGCACTACATGGCCAAAGGAACCGCGACAGTGTAAGCATTATTTATTCACGTGATGAAGGCAGGGGAAAGACCTTTGCCAAAAAGCACGGAATTCCACGGTGGACTACATCCATGAAGGAAGCGGTGGAGGATCCCGAAGTGGAGGTCGTCATTATAGGACTTCCCAACAACCTTCATTACGAAGCAGTCGCCCTGGCTGCTGAGGCCGGCAAGGCTGTGTTCTGCACCAAACCTTTGGGAAGGAATGCCGATGAGGCAAAGAAGATGCTGGATATTGTAGAGAAAGCCGGCATTACTCACGGTTATATGGAGGATCTGGTTTACACTCCAAAAACACTTAAAGCACTCAGGTCGGTGGCATCAGGCGACATCGGACAGGTTATCTGGGCCCGGTCGCGGGAGACACATCCCGGACCTCACAGCGACTGGTTCTGGACCAGGGAGGTGTCGGGCGGAGGGGTGCTGCTCGATATGGGCTGCCACTGTATCGAAATTTCGAGGAATTACATCGGGAAAAACATAAAGCCTGTGGAAGTTATGTGCTGGGCCGATACACTTGTGAAACCGATAGAGGCGGAAGACAATGCGCTGGGCTGGGTAAGATACGAGAACGGAGCTGTCGGGCAGTTTGAAGTCAGCTGGACCTTCCGCGGGGGAATGGATCTCCGTGACGAGGTCATGGGCACTGACGGAACTTTGTGGGTCAATAATTTCCTCCGCACCGGCTTTGAGATGTTCACTGCCGGAGGCAAAAAGGGATATGTCGCCGAGAAGGCAGAAACAGAAAAGGGATGGCTCTTTCCGGTCGGCGATGAAGTCGTGGAACTTGGCTACACCGATATGCTTACCGATATGTTCAATGCATTTGACATAAAATCTCAGCCAAAGGAGTCCTTTTACGACGGCTACATAGTAAACGAGATAATGGATGCCTGCTACCGTTCGGCCAAATCACGCCTTTGGGAGCCGGTCAGGCTTCTTACATGGCGGGGTAGTGAATTTACAGAAAAAATCAATGCTCTCCGCGATTATGATGATGAATACTACCTGGTGAAGGAAGAAACCATGCCTGACGGAACAGTCAGGCTTATTCTTAAAAACAAGAAGTCGGGCAAGGTCTCTCACAGGGTAAGAAACTGAACAGCCTCTTCCTTAAATCACATATAATATTATTGTGTTCTGAGTAATAATTCAGGCGCGTGACCGTTTTTTATGGGATATAGATAGAAAGTCAATATCAGCAAAAAAGGATTGTGTTTTACTGTTTTTTGTCATTACGGCAAGGCATCTTAGCATCAGGACGGGCACATTGTACCTTAAGAAGTTGTGGTTCAGCAAATGAACGAATGTTCTGAGGTCTATGAAAAAAGGTATACTTCTCTTGTTACTGGGAATAGTGTCGGCTGACCTTTCGGGTCAGGTCTGTACAATTATATCCAAAGCCAACAATATCACACCGGACAAATTATGTTCACCGGTGTCGGTATCATGGAATGTCAGCTATACCGGTGTTAACAATGCCGGAACCCCTGTTGAAATAAGGTTTGACTGGAACAATGGTTCAGTAGTGACTGTTCCGGCCATTCAGTCGGCACCGGGAGTTTTTGCAGCCACTGCCGCCAATACCTATACATCGGCCGGCCGCCTGTGCAATTACCATCCGCGGGCCACTCTCCTTGTAAATGGCACGCTGTGCACCTCATCAACCCAGGAACAGATAGTTACCGTCTGGGATGATGACGATCATAACGGGGGCAACATGCATATAAATCCCGAGATATATCCGGTCTGTTTCGGCAACAGCGCGGATGTACGTTTCCAGGATCTTACCCAGTTCAACTGCGTGCCACCGCAGGAGAGAGACAATCCGAATGTAAATACAAGATGGATACAGTGGATTTATGGCACAGAGATCACAATGACCGGACAGCCGGTAACTATTGAGGGTCATTCAAGAAGTTATCCCTACACCGACAATGTAATTACGCTGACAGGACCGGTAACCGGCTCAGGCGTTATGTCGAAGGTGATAAATGTAGCCTCTGACAAACAGATCGGGGAGTATTTTCAGGTGACATTGAGAAACTGGAACTACTGCAATCCCTATGATGATCCGAACATACCGGGGCCTCCGAGGGACAGGCAGAACGGGGATAATCCTCCCGTGGTTACAACGGCAATTATCCTGATAGTGGATTATCCTGATGCCACCATCGATCCCGTTGCCAGGATGTGTGCCAATGCCCCGCCCATGACCCTTACAGCCCATGATCCCGGAGGTGACTGGTCGGGCAGGGGTATATCGGGAAATACATTCAACCCTGTTGTTGCCGGTGTGGGTAATCACATAATCAGGTATGAGATAACAAATGCTGAAGGCTGCAGTGATGCAGACACGGCAATTGTTAAAGTTGTGCCCATGCCTGATGCAACCATTACACGTATTCCCACCTTGTGTATCACCGATACCATAATCACTCTGACAGCCGTAAACATGGGAGGAGTATGGTCCGGTCCCGGGGTTTCGGGCAATACCTTCAATCCGGCAATATCCGGCTATGGCAACCACCTTATAGACTATAAGATAGTTGATTCAAACGGATGCATGGACACCGACCAGATAACCATCACGGTGGCAACTCCTGATGCAACCATTAATCAGCTCGACACTTTATGTATAAACAATTCTCCGATAACGTTAACGGCACATGATCTCGGAGGGGTATGGTCGGGTCCGGGTGTCACGGGCAATATTTTTGATCCTGCAGTTGCAGGGGCCGGTACCCATATTATAAGTTACAGTATTGTCAACCCCGATTGCGACGACTCCGACACCGAGGATATAACAGTGGTTCCGATCCCCGTTGTGGATATCGACAGGGTAGGGACGGTGTATATAAATAGTCCTGCAATCAATCTGAATGCCACCCCGGCAGGAGGAGTCTTTTACGGGCCAGCCGTCACCGGGTATGTCTTTGACCCTGCTGCTGCCGGGCTTGGCACGCATGTCATAACATATGAAACCACAATGGACAGATACGGCTGCTATGGAGTTGACACCATTCATATACAGATTCTGATGCCGCCTGTTCCGATTGCCGGCTTTTCACCGGACACTGTCGGTTGCTCACCGCTCACAGTGCAGTTCACCAACAATAGTCTTTATGGTGAGACCTATATCTGGGGATTTGGCGACGGACAATTTTCCGTGAAGGAAAATCCGGTGCACACCTACTATGTGCCAGGCAGCTATATCGTGAAGCTGATAGTTTATAATATTGCCGGTGAATCGGTGCATAACGGAATCATAACGGTCTATCAGAACCCGACTGCGATACTGGAAGCTTATCCCACTGATGTAATAAACAACGAACAGATTGTTGTCTTTTCAAACAACAGCATGTATGATTCGGTTTCCTTCTGGCGGTTTGGTGACGGGAATACCTCTGAGGAGGAGAACCCTTATCACAAATATATGGATCAGGGAAATTACACTGTTACCCTTACCGTAACATCAAAAGATGGTTGTATGGATTCTGCCAGCCTTGCCACTCCGATAAGGGTTGACTGGAAGATAGGTACTATTGATTTTCCCAATGTATTCAAGTGGAATGAGACTGGGCCGACAGGCGGTGAATGGAGACCCGGCTGTTATCCTGAGATGGACTTTGTGTTCAGGCCGTTTTATGAGAATGTGACGGACTACAAGCTTCAGATATTCAACAGGTGGGGAACGCTGATTTATGAAAGCCACGATCTTTACAAAGGATGGGATGGCTACAGCCGCGACGGTGAGCTGGCTGTTCAGGGAGTATATGTATGGAAAGTATCGGGGAGGTATGCCGACGGAGATTATTTTGGTAAAGTCGGCGATGTTACCTTCCTTCATTAAAACGCATTCTGATCAAGCTATGTGAAATAAATCCAGAAGCAGGAAAGGTGGCTCTCCGGAATGTGACGGAAGTCCGGTTAACAGGTTAAGTTACCGGACTTCTTATTTTAATGGCGGGATGATTGAAATATAAAAATAAGTGATATTTTTGCGGCAGTTTAAAAGCCACTCAGAAACCGGCGGTGTTTTATAATGACACTTATCTTAATTATCGGGGTGTAGCGCAGCCCGGTCCCGTCACACAGGAAGTGTGACGAGGATCCTCGATCCCGCGAAACGGGATCGGGATTAGCGCAGTTGAGCGATGAGTTACTTTGTATACATATTAGAGTCCCTTACCAACGGAAGATATTATGTAGGTCAGACTGAAGATTTGAAGCAAAGGCTAGTCAGACATAATTCAGGAAGGAATGAATCGACCAAAAGCGGAGTGCCTTGGGAATTGAAATGGTGGAAGGAGTTTGAAACCAGATCCGAATCAATAGAGGAAGAAACACGGATTAAGAAATTGAAGAAAAGAAAAGGTATTGAGAATCACGTAATAAAAAATAATTATCGGGGTGTAGCGCAGCCCGGTCCCGTCACACAGGAAGTG
>JBAQCK010000008.1:0-3575 GCA_049294075.1 Bacteroidales bacterium
AAAAGAACTCTCTATTCATCTCTTCTTTTAGCTGCAGTAATCCTGTTTTCCTGCACCTCTAAAAAAGCTGATCCGGGAATATCAGTTCCATTTGAGAAATATACTTTACCAAACGGATTGACAGTTATCCTTCACGAGGACAAGTCAGATCCTATAGCGGCTGTTGCCGTTGTTTATCACGTGGGCTCGAGCCGTGAAGTACCCGGCAAGACGGGTTTTGCGCATCTTTTCGAACATATGATGTTCCAGAAATCGGAGAATGTCGGGGAAGATCAGCTGTTCAGGCTTATTCAGGGAGCTGGAGGTGATCTCAACGGAGGAACAAGTTTCGATAATACAGTTTACTATGAGGTGATACCCAAAAATGCTCTTGAAATGGCATTATGGCTGGAATCCGACAGGTTGGGCTACCTCCGGAATACAGTTACGAAGGCTGCTTTCGTAAATCAGCAGAATGTTGTTATGAACGAAAAGCGTCAGAGCGTTGACAATGCACCATACGGACACAATGATGCACTGATTCTGGCCAGGGCATTTCCCGAAGGGCATCCGTACAGCTGGGATGTGATCGGTGAAATGGAGGATCTGATGAATGCCACCGTTGAGGATGTGAAAGCTTTTCATAGCAAGTTCTACTCGCCTAATAATGCAACACTTGTTGTTGCAGGCGACATAAACAAGGATGAGGTGAAGGCGTTGGTCGACAAGTACTTTGGTGAAATTCCGGCCGGTCCCCCGGTCGAGAAAAGAAGTCCGATCCCTGCTTCTGTAACTTCGACTGTAAAGCTTTATCACGAGGATAATTTTGCAAGGGCGCCGAGGCTTACAATGGTTTTCCCGACAGCCGAGCAGTTTTCAAGGGATGCTTATGCTCTCAGTTATCTGGGGCAGCTTTTGTCGAACGGGAAAAAGACACCAATGTACAAGATTCTTGTAAAGGACAAGAAGCTGACTTCATCAGTCAGTGCATACAATATGGCGCTCGAACTGGCAGGTATTTTCCAGATTTCAGTGACTGCTAATCCCGGAGTGAACCTTACCGAGGTTGAAAAATCCATTTTCGAAGCTTTCGAAATGTTCGAAAAGGAAGGATTTTCGGAGGAAGACCTGGCAGCTCTGAAAGCCCGGAATGAGACAAACTTTTACAACAATTTCAGCAGTATTCTCAGCAAGTCATTCACTCTTGGTGAATATCAGATGTTTAAGGATGATCCTTCATATTACGCCGAAGACTTTGCAGGACAGCAGGCTGTTACATCGGAAGACATAAAAAATGTATTCCAGAAGTACATCAAGGGAAAGAACTATGTGATGACAAGTTTTGTCCCGAAGGGTGAAGTCAGTCTTATTGCCGAAGGTTCTGT
This sequence comes from Bacteroidales bacterium, assembly GCA_049294075.1. Classification (GTDB taxonomy): domain Bacteria; phylum Bacteroidota; class Bacteroidia; order Bacteroidales; family VadinHA17; genus LD21. Next base: position 1,365 of record JBAQCK010000008.1, read on the forward strand.
CAATGCAGGCATCGTTGAAGAAGACCTGGCAAAGGCAGCAGAAATCACGTTAACAGAGGCTTCAGAAGAACCGGTTATCAAGACCCCCACAAAGATCGACAGGTCTGTTCAACCTCCTCTGGGTCCTGATCCCGAAGTTACTCTTCCCTCAGTATGGACGAGTTCCCTGGGTAACGGAATGAAGCTTTATGGAATCAGCTACAATGAGTTGCCACTCCTTCAGTATTCGATCATAATTCCAGGCGGCCACCTGCTTGATCCACTCGACAAGGCAGGATTGGCGAGCCTTACCGCATCTCTTATGAATGAAGGGACCGCGAATAAGACCCCCGAAGAGCTTGAGGATGCAATACGGCTGCTCGGTTCCAGTATCTCTTTTTACGGAAGCACCGAGAACATAACGGTGAGGGTCAGCACTCTTGCCCGCAATTTTGAGAAGACACTGGCTCTTGTTGAAGAAATGCTTTTTGAACCTCGCTGGGATGAGGAGCAGTTCGGTCTGGCAAAAAGCAGGGTAATTAACAACCTTAAGAGGAACAAGGCCAATCCCAGCTATCTGGCTTCGAACACCCTTAACGGCCTGATCTTCGGCCAGGGCAATATCCTGGCTGTGGAAACAGCAGGTACTGAAGAATCGGTAAGCTCGATAACCATCGATGATCTTAAGGATTTCTACAGCAGGAATTTTTCGCCTTCTCTGGCCAAATTTATTGTTGCCGGCGATATTGATCAGCCAAGGGTTGAGGCAGCATTGGCAAGTTTGAATGAAAAGTGGCAGCCAAAGGAAGTAAGTCTTCCTGAGATCAGGGTACCGGAAGCTCCTGAAAAGTCGCAGATATATTTTGTTGATGTGCCGGGGGCCAAACAGTCGGTTATCTATATAGGTGCGCCTTCGATCGCACGTACAAATCCCGACTACAATCCTGCCTATGTCGCCAACTATAAGCTGGGCGGTTCGTTCAACGGGATCTTCAATCTTATCCTCCGCGAGGAAAAAGGATTCACCTACGGAGCCAGGTCGAATTTCAGCGGAGAAAGGAATTACGGAACTTTCGTGGCATCCTCTATGGTAAGCACAAACTCCACCCTTGAGTCGGTTAATATTTTCAAGACCGAGATGGAGAAGTATCGCAAGGAAATACCCCAGGAGTATGTTGACTTCACGAAATCGGCCTTGCTGAAAGGGAATGCAAGGAGTTTTGAAACACTTGGCGGCCTTCTGAACATGCTGAACAACATAGCAGCTTATGATCTGCCTGCCGATTATATCAAGAAGGAAGAAGCATTTGTTAAAGAATTAACAACAGGCAAGATACTTGAACTGGCAAACAAGTATATTGATCCTGCCAGGATGTATTATGTGGTTGCCGGTGATGCCGCGACACAGCTTAAGCCGCTTGAAAAGGTCGGACTTGGCAAGCCGGTGCTTGTAAAGAATTAATTGCTAATTTTGCACTGACCATCCAACATAATAAGACCTGCACGACCTGCACAACCTGCACAACCTGCACGACCTGCACGACCTGCACGACCTGCATGACCTGCATGACCTGCACGACCTGCACGACTTATTAAAAGGAGCCCGGATGGTGGAATTCCCGCAAAGGCGGGACAGGGTCCGACACGCGGGACTCTGTTTATAGTATTGGATTTTAATTCCGCCCGGATGGTGGAATGGTAGACACGCAGGACTTAAAATCCTGTGGCCATTAAGGCTGTGCGGGTTCAAGTCCCGCTCCGGGTACCCAGAGACACAAGAGGTCAAATCAGATCTCTTGTTTCATTTTATGACCTTCTGAAACAATAGCCAGATGAAGGAATGAGAAAAGGTTATTCTTTAAAGACGTGGGTTGCAACTCTTAAATTTTGAAAATCGGGTTTTTTGTCAGAGTTGCAACCAGTGACTGACCAATCTGGCAATTTCCGGCTGCCTGAATGCAGCATGGACACCTGGTCGCCCCAGAAAAAAAAGATGATGGTTCATCATCTCAGCATCGCCCCAATGGTTTAGGCTAAGATAATCCATGAGATTAAACTTTTTCAATCCAGATTTGTTTATTTAATAAACCAAAAGAAAGGAGAGCATTATGAAAATCGGAGTAACAGGTGCAACGGGTCAACTGGGTCGTATTGTAATCGATAAGCTTAAGAAGGTGATGTCTCCTGCAGACATTAAAGCGTTGGTCAGGTCACCGCAGAAAGCAACTGATC
>JBAQCK010000009.1:0-18088 GCA_049294075.1 Bacteroidales bacterium
TTTAAAACATGATGAAATGTTTATGAATCGGCGATATTGGCTTACAAGAATACAATCAGTTCCGCCATTCCTGCCGTCATCCCGATAGCTATCGGGACTCGATCAGGTTGGTATAAAATGAGCCTGAATACATACCTGACTCACTAATTGTCACAAGTCAGGATTAAGCCCGCGCCTGTCCTAGTAAAGGAAATATTTGGTGGCCCTTGTTCTGAAATCGTTTACCGGGCCGTTCCACAGATCAATGATGGATTCGACCCTGAAAGTACTGGTGAATTCCTTCCTGATCTTGTCGGTCCCGCAAACCTTGTCGAACATCTCAAGCCGCGATGGCTCACACATGGAGAACAGGTCCTTCCCGGGACGGAGCTTGTTAACTTCCTGAAGTATATAGAATTGAATAAGCGACAGGGGAGCTGTCCTTTCATCCATTATATGAATCTGGACTCCATGAACCATCTTGCCCTGGGATACACCGTAATAAGGCTTGTAATGAACAGGTCTGAACCTGATACCCGGAAGGTTCAGATTGTTCAGGTTTGCGGCAAGTGAATCCGCATCGATCCACTCGGCTGCGAAAGTCTGGAAAGGAGTTGTATAACCGACTCCTATGTTTGCAACATACAGCTCCCCTATGATCCCTGTTGCCGGGTACAGGAGGCAGGTGGAGGCGTAAGGTACATGGGGTGACGATGGCACCCATGGAAGTCCGGTTTCGCTGAAGCCCATCTCTCTCTTCCATCCTTCCATTTTTATCACCTTCAGATCGCATACAATGCCGTTGGCAAGAAGCCCTTCGCCATTCAGGAAGGTGGCAAGTTCGCCAGTGGTCAGTCCGTGTACATAAGGTATCGGATACTGACTGACAAATGAAATGAATCCCGGTTCAACCAGAGGACCTTCCATCCGCACTCCTCCCAGCGGATTTGGTCTGTCGAGTACAATGAATGGAATCCTGTTCTCTGCGGCGGCTTCCATTGCAAGCCCCAGGGTGCTGATGAAAGTGTACGACCTCGATCCGATATCCTGTATGTCATATACAAGCACGTCAATACCTTCGAGCATGGCTTTCGTCGGTTTTCTGGTTGACCCGTAAAGACTGTAGACCTTGAGTCCAGTAGCCGGATCAACCGATGAGCCAATGATTTCGCCGGCGGTGTATTCGCCTCTGACTCCGTGTTCGGGACCATAGAGCGCAACAAGCTTTACACCGGGAGCCCTGAACAGTATGTCAATCCCCGGGCGGAGCTCATGGTCGACCCCGGTCGGGTTGGTTATCAGACCGACTCTCCTGCCTTTTAATTCCTTAAAACCGCTTTCTCTGAGTACCTCGAGGCCGGTCCTGACTTTAGTGTTCTGTGCCGGGAGCGAAGAATTCAATATGATTGCTGAAAGAAAAAGTACTGTTGTTGTCCTGAAAATGTTTTTCATGATAAAGTATTCCTTTAATATGCAGGCAGTTCCCCTGAAATGGTCTAAATACGCGTAAATATAATCACAGAATCTCTCCCTTATTTTTATTTTTATGCCTTTTTACCCGAACCGAAATGAAAAAGACTTCAGGCAGGCTTGTCTCTCTCGATATTCTAAGGGGAATCACAATTGCATTCATGATTATTGTCAACACTCCCGGGAGCTGGCAGCACGTGTATGCGCCCCTCCGCCATTCACAGTGGCATGGCTGCACTCCGACCGACCTTGTATTCCCGGTTTTTCTGTTCATAGTCGGCGTCTCGATGTGGTTCTCGTTTAAGAAGTACGGTCACGGGCTTAACTCCGGTTCTCTCCTCAGGATTGTCAGACGTACTGTTTCAATATTTGCACTGGGACTCTTCCTGAATATCTTTCCGGTTTTTGACCGCGACTATTCGACATTGAGGATAATGGGTGTACTGCAGCGGATCGCTCTTGCCTATGGCCTGGGTGCGATTATTTGCATATCGGTAAACCGCGACTACCTGTGGGTGGTAACTGCAGTTCTTCTTCTTCTGTATTGGGCGCTTCTTGCATTTTTCGGAGGCTCCGACCCTTACAGCCTCGAAGGGAACCTTGTGCTCAGGATCGATAAGATGGCGCTTGGCGAAAGTCATCTCTACAGAGCTTATGGAATTCCTTTCGATCCGTTGGGCTTATTGAGCACGATCCCTTCACTGGGTACGGTAATAATAGGATATTACACCGGGGAAATCCTGGGAAAGGGACCTGCAACTGCCAAAACAGTTTTCAGGATCCTGCTCATAGGCGCAGCCCTCACCGGACTCGGTCTGCTTTGGGGCAAACTGTTCCCGATAAACAAACCCCTCTGGACGAGCTCTTATGTTCTTTATTCGGCAGGTATTGCCATGATGGCTCTGTCGCTTGTCTACTGGCTTGCCGATGTTGCAAAACTGAGACGTTGGGGAAGCTTCTTCCTTGTATTCGGCACAAATGCCCTGTTTTCATATTTTCTGGCCGGCATCTGGACTAAACTCATGCAGCAGATTAACATTGGCGCGGGGGAGAATGCACTAAGCCTCTACACGTGGTTTTATGAAAAGATTTGCGTGCCTGTAGCCGGAAATCTGAACGGAAGCCTTATGTTTGCCATAATACAGATGCTTCTGATATGGGTTATTGCTTTAATTTTGTACAGGAAGAAGGTGATGATAAGGTTGTAGACCAAAGACTGAAGACGGAAGACGGAAGACAGAAGACAGAAGAAGGAAGAACAGAGAATGAAGAATGAAGAAGTAGAACGAAGAACGAAGAACTAAGAACGAGGAACAAGAAACGACGAACGAAGAACGAAGAACGAGAAACGAAGAACGAAACCGTAATAGACAAGTTATGGAGGATCAGGAAATAATTAAAACAATTTCAGAAGGTTACAAGGAACTCTTCGGAGACACTGTCATCAGTATTACTCCATTGCCAAGATCAGGTTCCGACAGGAGATACTTCAGAATTTACGGGGATGGTAAAAGCATTATAGGAGCCCATAATGAAAATCGTGAGGAAAATGAGGCTTTCATAGGTTTTACCCATCATTTTCGCAGCAAGTCGCTCCCGGTGCCTGAGATATTCGGCTATTTCCCCGAAAAGTATGTTTATTATCTTCAGGATCTGGGAGATGATAATTTGTATACCTGGCTTCATAAACGACCTGTCATTTCACCTTTCGATCGGGAGACAATTGATTTATACAAAAAAATACTCGATAAGCTTGTACTTTTTCAGACCAGGGGTATAACAGGACTCAACCTTGATCTGTGCTATCCCCATCGCAGCTTCGACCGTCAGTCGATGATGTGGGATATGAACTATTTCAAGTATATGCTTCTCAAGCTTCTGGCAGCTCCTTTCAACGAAAGACGCCTCGAACATGACTTCAATGCCCTGGCCGACTATCTGCTCGAAACCGGACAGGATTATTTTCTCTACCGCGATTTTCAGACAGCGAATGTGATGGTGGTCGACGGGGAGCCATGGTTCATCGATTACCAGGGAGGAAGAAAGGGAGCTCCCCAGTACGACGTAGCCTCAATGCTCTATGACGCCAAGATACCTATGGCCGAATCCGACAGGGAATCACTGCTCAGATACTATATCGATAATTTCTGCAGTATTTCAGGGGAAGATAAGGACAAATTCAGGGGTTATTACACCGGCTTCAGCATGATAAGGGTGATGCAGGCCCTGGGAGCCTTCGGGTTCAGGGGATTGTATGAACAGAAGCCTACATTCACCGACAGCATTGTGCCGGGGGCCAGACTTCTGAACCAGATTACCCTGATGGCAGAACCGCATATCGATCTCCCTGAATTGTATTCAGCTGCCAAAGCCATTCCCGGGACTCCGATCTTCAGGAAGCTGGAGGAAGGCAAATATTTTTAATTCTGTCACATGAAAGCAATGATAATGTCAGCCGGCTTAGGGACCCGACTGGGAGAAATAACACAGTCGGTACCCAAGGCGCTGGTGGATATCAATGGAAAGAGCCTGCTTCAGCATGCTGTGGAGTTTTGCTGCTCTTTCGGATTCGACGATATCATTGTTAATGTCCACTACAAGGCTGATATGGTTGAGGATGAAATCAGGCGCCTGAACAGCCTGGGATTCAGGATCTCCGTATCTGATGAAAGGGACCTGCTGCTCGAGAACGGAGGAGGACTTTACAAGGCAAAAGACTTCTTCGATGACAATCCCTTCCTTGTTTATAATGCCGATATTGTAACCGATCTCGACCTTTCTTCGCTTTACAGGTATCATCTTGAAAAAGGCGCCCTGGCCACGCTGGCAGTCCGCCATCGCCCCGGCAGCAGGTTTCTTCTTACCGATAAGGACGGGGTCCTGAGGGGATGGAGAAATGTAGACACAGGTGAGGAAATACTGACGGCCGATCCCCGTACGGAGCTTATTGAAATAGGTTTTTCTTCGGTTCAGATAATCGATCCCGGAATTTTCAGGTATATGAAGGAAGGAATCTATACTGTGGTTGACCTTTATCTTGAGCTGGCGTCGACAGGAAGGATCTTTACACTGATATTTGATGACGGTTACTGGTTCAATGTAGGAACCCCGGAAGAGCTGGAAAAAGTCAGAGCATTTCTTAGCAAAATCTAGAACTTTCCATATCCTTTCGGGATTGTAATGATAAATTTTTCCCCATACCTCGCACCCCGTACCCCGTACCGGTTTTATATCTTCCAGAACGACCTTGTAAATAAAATGAAGAAGGTATAAATCTCAAGCCTTCCGATTATCATCAAAAGACTGCAGATCACCTTGCTTATGGCCGACAGATGAAGGAAATTGAAAACCGGGCCTATCGATCCGAATCCGGGTCCCACGTTTCCAAGTGATGTGGCCGAAGCGCTGGCAGCAGTCAGGGGATCAAGACCAGTTATCACGAATGTTAAAGTGCCTGCCAGAAAAATAAAGATATAAATTATAAGGAATGATGTTGCCGACAGATTGTTCTGCTCGGTTACCGGTTTGTTATTGACCCTGATCTGAGTTACCATACTGGGATGAACAAGCCGGGTAAACGAACTGCGTATATTCCTGAGCACCAAAAGGTGCCTCACCATCTTGATGCTTCCTGTTGTCGAACCGGTGCTTGCACCAGCGAAGAAAAGCAGGAATAATATTATCATGGCGGCAGAAGGCCATTGCAGATAGTCGGCTGACACAAACCCGGTTGTCGTTATAAAGGCAACGACCTGGAAAAATCCTTCCCTGAACGCGGATTCAAGGGATAAGGTGGTATTGGCCAGGAGAATGCATGATACCAGCGTGCCGAAAAACAGAGTTGTGGCAAGATAAAACCACAGCTCGTCGTTGTACTTGACTTTCCGGAAGCTGAGTTTAACCATGTGATAATAGACAACAAAGCTTACACCCGAAAGAAACATGAAAAGAATGACAATGTACTGGGAATAAGCCGAGTATTCAATCATGCCGGTGTTTTTTGTTGAAAATCCACCGGTCGACACTGTTCCGAAAGTATGACAAATGCTGTCAAAAAGATTCATTTCACCGGCAACAAGCAACAGAACCTGTGCGATTGTAAGGCCGAGATATACATATAATAGCCGCAAGGCGACCGATTTGGTTTTTGGATGGATCTTTTCCTTAAGTGATGACTCGAGCGGCAACAGCTGGTTTGCTGTCATGCCCAGGGCTGGCATTATTATTATCACGAACATTATTATTCCCAGTCCTCCGATCCAGTGAGTGAGGCTTCGCCAGAAAAGAATGGAATAGGGCAGAGATTCAATGTCCGAAAGTATTGATGCTCCTGTTGTTGTGAATCCGGATACAGTCTCGAAAAAGGCATTTATGAAGGATGGTATTGATCCGCTTAGCAGGTAGGGCAGGGTGCCTGCAGCAGACAGGACAATCCAGGCGAGGGAGACAGAAAGCGCCCCTTCCCTGATGTCTGCCTTTTCACGCGAAGCTTTTTTCGAAATAATATAAAGTAAAACCGATGTTGCGGCAGTAATCAGGGCTGACCACAGGAACGGATCGGGCGATTCATCATATAGCAGGGCAACCGGTATGCATAAAAGAAATGATGCGGCCGTAATCAGAAGAATAGTGCTAAGGATAAAAATTACAACCAGAGGATTGATCAGCTTCATTCTTGTTCCGGAAATAAGTTATCAAATATAAACAGATTTTGCCATTAGCGCTGATGATACCCCTGACGACATTTTGACTGAGCAAAAATCATTATATTTGGGATCACACTGACAACTGTTACTGACATGGGAAAAGTATTGGTTATTGGAGCCGGCGGCGTGGGATCGGTTGTTATCAGTAAGCTGGCATCTCTTCCCGGAGTGTTTACTGAAGTGTTGCTCGCCAGCCGGACGAAATCAAAATGCGATGCCTTAGCTGCCCGCACCGGCTCTGACCGGATCAAAACGGCTGCTGTTGATGCCGATAATGTGCCTGAACTCAGGAAGCTCATCAGCAGCTTTAAACCCGATATTGTGGTTAATGTGGCTCTTCCTTACCAGGATCTGCATATTATGGATGCCTGCCTTGCCGAAGGCGTTGCCTATCTCGATACGGCAAATTACGAACCTCCGGAGGAAGCAAAATACGCGTACGGATGGCAGTGGGCCTACCATGACAGGTATAAGGAGGCAGGGCTTACCGCGATTCTTGGCTGCGGATTTGATCCGGGTGTTACTTCCATCTTTACAGCCTACGCCGCCAAACATCATTTCGACGAAATTCACTGCCTCGATATAGTCGACTGCAATGCAGGAGACCATGGCAAACCATTTGCGACCAACTTCAACCCGGAAATCAACATCCGGGAGGTCACACAGAAGGGTAAATACTATGAAAACGGCAACTGGATCTATACCGAGCCTCACGAGATACATAAACCGCTTAATTATCCGGAAATAGGACCAAAGGAATCCTACCTGATCTATCATGAGGAACTTGAATCGCTTGTAAAAAACTATCCGACGATAAAAAGAGCCAGATTCTGGATGACATTCGGACAGGAATACCTTACACACCTGAGGGTGATTCAGAACATTGGCATGGCAGGGATAAAGCCCATAATGTACAATGGGTGTGAGATCGTCCCAATCCAGTTCCTGAAGGCTGTCCTTCCCGACCCCGGTGAACTTGGCGAGAACTACAAGGGCCAGACTTCAATCGGCTGCCGCATAAGGGGGATTAAGGACGGCAGGGAGAAAACCTGTTACATCTATAACAACTGCAGCCATGAAGAAGCCTACAAGGAGACAGGAGCACAGGGCGTTAGCTATACAACAGGTGTACCGGCTGCAATCGGAACAATGATGTACCTGAAGGGCCTGTGGAAAAAACCCGGTGTCTTCAATGTGGAGGAATTTGATCCCGATCCGTTTATGGAACAACTGAACCTCCTTGGTCTGCCATGGGTCGAACTTCACGATGTCGATCTGGAATTGTAAAACGGCCTTAACGCCTTAACACCTTTTTCCTTGATCACCGACTATTCCCAAATACCGTCCCCCTGTTATGTAATCGACGAAGAGCGATTCCGCGATAACCTCTCATTGATAAAGGGTGTATCAGAGGCCTCTGGCGCTGAAATTATTCTTGCATTCAAGGGATTTGCAATGTGGGGAGTGTTTCCGGTGCTGCGGGAATACTTCAGCGGGGCATCCGCAAGTTCACCCCATGAAGCCCGCCTCAGCTTCGAGGAGGTTGGCTCCAGGGCGCATACCTACTCACCTGTTTACAAGCAGGAAACTTTCGGGGAGATAATGCGTTACAGCTCGCACATCACCTTCAACTCCCTCGCTCAGTATCATAAGTTCCATAACAGGGATACTTTTGAAAATTCGGGGATTTCCGCGGGATTGAGAATTAACCCCGAATTCTCGGAAATAGGTCATGATATTTATAATCCCTGCTCCCCCGGATCAAGACTTGGTATTACCGCCGGTGACATCAGGCGGTCGGGTTTGCCCGAAGGAGTTGAAGGTCTGCATTTTCATGTACTATTCGAGTCCGATTCATACGCTCTGGAGAAGGTTCTGAAAGTTGTTGATGAGAAATTCGGGTTGTTCTATCCCCGGCTGAAATGGATCAATATGGGCGGAGGCCATCTGATGACAAGGAAGGGATACGATACGGCGCATCTTGTAAGGATACTGAAGGATTTCAGGCAGAGATCAGGGCTTCATGTGATCCTTGAACCCGGAAGCGCTTTTGCCTGGGAAACAGGTGAACTGGTCTCAACTGTCGAGGATATTGTGGAAAATCAGGGAATTACGACCGCAATTCTCGATACCTCGTTCACTGCTCACATGCCCGATTGTCTTGAAATGCCCTATAAACCCCTTATCATCGGAGCCACTGATCCTGTTCCGGGGAAACCAACCTACAGGCTTGGAGGTAATTCATGCCTTTCGGGCGATTACATGGGCGACTGGTCTTTCGATAATGAACTGAGACCGGGCGACAGAGTCGTGTTTCTGGATATGATCCATTATACAATGGTCAAGACCACTACATTCAACGGTGTTCAGCATCCGTCGATCGGCATCTGGACTCTCGAAAATAAGTTCAGGCTTATAAGGGAATTCGGTTACACTGATTACAGGGACAGGCTCTCCTGATTTAATGAAAACATCAATTTCCGGGCTTTGGACCATGTTATAACATTGTTATAACATGCCTGTCAGGCATTGATTGTGCCTGATCCTAACAATTCTTCACCATCGTACCACGCTGCAAACTGCCCGGGAGTGATCCCTCTCTGCAGTTTATCAAATATCACATATACGCCTTCTTTCCTTGCTATAAGCATTGCCTTCTGAAGAGGCTGGCGGTATCTTATCCTGACATCATATTCTCTCGATTCACCAACCTCCATCTTCAGGTCTCTTCTTATCCAGTGTATCTCGTCACTCTTTACCAAAAGCCCCTTCCTGTAAAGTCCCGGGTGAGTCTGACCTTCCCCGGTGTACAAAAGATTTTCAGTTATGTCGGTGCCGAGAACGAACAGTGGTTCCTTGTATCCGCCGATGTTTATCCCTTTTCTCTGCCCGATTGTATAGAAATGAGCTCCGTCGTGTTCTCCGATTACCTTCCCCGAAAGCCTTGTAAAATGGTAAGGTTCCGACGCTGCAACGAGATAATCGTCGTTAATGCCTGTGGCAGGAATACCGGGTTCCCATTTGGGGTGACTGAATGATGCCGGAATTTCAATCACTTTTCCTTTTTTTGCTTTGAGCTTTTGCTGCAGGAATGTGGGAAGGTGGACCTTGCCGACAAAACAGATGCCCTGGGAATCTTTCCTGGTGGCTGTTGGCATGGCACGGTCGGCAGCGATTGCCCTTACCTGGCTTTTTATGAGATGACCCGCCGGGAAGAGAGCGTAACCAAGCTGTTCCTGACTAAGCTGGCAGAGGAAATAGCTCTGGTCCTTGTTGCCGTCAGTCCCGCACAACAGCCTGTAAATTTCGCCTCCGGGAGTGTTCATGACCTCCCTTCGGCAATAGTGACCCGTGGCAACAAAATCAGCTCCCAGTTTTCTTGCTTCATCGGCAAAGGAAGCAAACTTTATCTCCCTGTTGCACAATACATCAGGGTTTGGAGTCCGGCCTTTTTCATACTCCGAGAACATGTAATCGACAACCTTCTGCCTGTATGCATCGCTCAGATCGACGAAATGATACGGGATTCCCAGCTTTTTCGCCACCATCTCAGCGAACATTGCATCATCTTCCCAGTGGCAGTCGCTCTGAAGCAAACCTGTGGTGTCGTGCCAGTTTCTCATGAAAAGCGCTTCCACATCAAACCCCTGCTGTATCAGCAGCCAGGCCGCAACACTCGAGTCGACACCTCCTGACAATCCTATTACCACCTTCTTTTTCACGACGCAAAGTTAATTAAAATGGCTAACTTTATCGGGTTATGAGTTTCGGAACGTTAACAATATACAGCGCATCAGCAGGTTCGGGCAAAACCCATCAGCTTACCGGGATCTATCTCGAAAAGTTGTTTAAATCGCGACTCAGTTACAGGAGGATTCTTGCTGTTACGTTCACTCATAAGGCGACTGCCGAAATGAAGGACCGGATCCTCAATGAACTCGACAAGCTTGCTGGCGGCCGTCCCTCTTCTTACCTCCATGATATTTCCTGTTCGACGGGGAAAAGCGAATCAGTAATAAGGAAAGAGGCAGGAGAGATTCTTACATCGATTCTTCATGATTTTTCGAGATTCTCGGTCAGCACCATCGACAGTTTCTATCAGAAGATCGTCAGGGCTTTTGCCCGGGATATAGGCCTCCATTCAGGCTTCGACATCGAGATAGACCATACAATGATACTGTCGAAGGCGGTCGATAATATGATCTCCTCGGCAGCTAATGACGCCACGGTTAAAAACTGGCTGCTGATGTTTGCACGGTCGAACATCGAGGAGGGCAAATCATGGGATCTCAGGAGGAGCATCACGGCTCTGGCAGGAGAATTATTCAACGAAAAGTTCAGACTTCTTCCCATCGAAGAAAAGGAGAAGCTCCGCGACAAAGAGTTCCTGGTTTCCTATATAGGGGAGATGAAAGCCGTGATGTCGGACTTCACGGCATACATAAGGCAGGCAGGTCAGAAAGCAACCAGTCTCTTTGACCGTTACGGACTCACGGATGACATGTTTTTCCAGAAGGGAAAAGGTGTTCCATCATTCGTCAGGGCTGCAGCGGCAGGTGAGTTCAGGATCCCCAATTCTTATGTCCGTTCAGCGGCGGCCGATCCTCCACGATGGTATTCCGGCTTACCTGCTCCTGCCCTGGAAGAGGCTCTGGGAGCAGGACTGGACGAGACAGTGAGGGATCTTGTCGCTTTTTATGACAGGAATATGGCCGGTTATAAAACTGCAAAGGTCATTCTGTCCTATATCTATATCCTTGGTATATTGTCAGATATTCTGGTTCAGGTACGTCTCATAACCAGGGATGAAAACGTTTTTCTTCTGTCTGATGCAGGCGAGCTGATCTACCTGATAACCGAAAAGGACCAGGCCCCCTTTATTTATGAGAAGGTGGGAAATGCCTTCGAGAACTTCATGATAGATGAGTTTCAGGATACTTCCGTGATCCAGTGGAAGAATTTCAGACAGCTTATAAGCAACAGCATGGCTCAGGGCTTTGACAACCTTGTGGTTGGCGACATCAAGCAGTCGATCTACCGGTGGCGTAACAGCGACTGGCACACCCTTCGCGACCTGAAGCGGGGTGTCGACGGCAAAAGGTTCATATCCAAACCTCTCGGAACAAACTACCGGAGTTGTTCAAATATAATCAGGTTTAACAATTCACTGTTTTCAATAATTCCCGGGCAGATAGAATCGGAGTTGTCAGCTGACGGACAGGTTTCAGAGTTCAGTGAGCTTTTTTCGGAGGTTGTTCAGAAAGATCCGGGAAGGAAAACTGACGGTTATATAAGGCTTGAATTCATTGAGAGCGCTGAAGAATCAACATGGCAGGAAGAGGTTCTGAAAAGACTTCCGGCATTGATCGAATCGATCCAGGACAAGGGCTACAGCGCTTCCGATATAGGCATACTGGTCAGGGATAACCGCGAGGGAGCCCTGGTATTGAGGGAAATTCTTGATTACAGCTGCTCCTGCCCTGAGGAAATGAAAACAAGGTACAACTACAATATCGTTTCGGGCGAATCGCTTCTGCTGGCAAACTCCCCTGCCGTAAACTTCATTATTGCCGTTCTGATGGCGCTCGACAATCCGGAGGACATGATCGCCAGGGCTTTGATGCTCAGGAATTTCCTTCTTGCTTCAGGAACCGTAGATGCCGGACAGGTACCACTTCCCGGAGAAGAGCTGATCGGTTTTTCACAAAACTACTTTCCGGAGGGATACCGTGAGTTTCTTGATGGTCTTAAAAACCAGCCTTTATGGAATATCACCGAAAGAGTAATTGGGTTTTTCGGACTTGGCCAATTCTCTTTCAATGTTCCATATCTGAACACTTTTCAGGATATTGTCCTTGGGTACTCTTCTGCAAGGAATCCCGGAATAGCCTCATTCATTGAATGGTGGAACACTGAAGGTTTGAAAAAGTCGATCGCTGTTCCTGACAGTCAGGATTCAATGCGTGTGCTGACAATCCACAAGTCGAAGGGACTTGAGTTCGGAATTGTGATTCTTCCTTTCCTCTCCTGGAACCTCGACCATAAATCCTTTCATTCAAATATCCTCTGGGCTGTGCCCGATTCACCGCCTTTCAACAGGCTGGGAATAGTGCCGCTGAGATACAGCAGTGAACTTTCTGACACCATTTTCGCAGGACAATACTTCGATGAGCGGCTCTCCGCCTATCTCGACAATATAAACCTCCTCTATGTTGCTTTTACGCGGGCTGTGAGTGCGATATTCGGATTTGCTCCGGCTAAACCCGGAAATGAGAACAGGATAGCATCGGTGATAAAAGAGGCAGTGGTCTTCACCGGGAATCAACCCGACGGATCACCGGCATTTCTTCATAATTTCTTCGATCCTCAATCGGGCACTCTTGAATTTGGAACTCTTCCGGATGTTCAAAGAGAACTTACTCCCGGAAAGGGATTATTTGTCAGTGAGTATCCGGTGAATGACTATACCGGCTCACTTAAGCTGAAACTTCACTGGGAGGATTACCTCAATGCAGGCAAGTCAGAAGCAAGGGAGAAAATCACTTACGGCAGGATGATGCATGATCTGTTCAGCCGGATAATAACCGCTCGTGATATTCCGGAAGCTGTGAGGAAGATGGTCATGGCTGATGAGATCGCTGAGCAGGAAGGACCCTCCCTGATTCAGAAGATTCATTCACTCATTGATCAGCCTGTTGTATGTGAATGGTTCCGGGAAGGAAACATGGTGCTGAATGAAGCAACGGTTCTGATGCCTGATTCCGGCACCAGGCGGCCCGACCGTGTGATCATAAGGGATGGGAAGACCTGCCTTGTAGATTTTAAGTTTGGGGAGGAGAGCGGCAGTCACCTTAACCAGGTCAGGAATTACAGGAAGATACTGACTGAAATGGGCTATGATGTTGCCGGTGCGTATATATGGTATGTGGATGTCAACAGGATTGTTACCGTCTGAATGGAAGGAAACATCAAAATACCGTTCAGTTATCCCTGGGGATCCCCGAGAAGGTTCAACGCCTTTAGCGACGGCTTCAGGTCGGCCCATGGTTCCAGGATGCAGAAGGTGTCGATAGATGCAGGATTTACCTGCCCGAACCGCGACGGCACTAAAGGTACCGGCGGCTGCACTTATTGCAACAACAAGGCTTTCAATCCATCATACTGCACTCCGGAAAAACCGGTCATCCGGCAGATAAATGAGGGAATTGAGTTTCACAGGCGCCGCTACCGGAGGGCTGAAGCATTTCTGGCTTACTTCCAGGCTTATTCAAATACCTACGCATCCATTGATGTCCTGCGTGAAATGTACAATGAGGCTTTGAGCCACAAGGACATCAGGGGCCTTGTGATCGGCACCCGCCCCGACTGCGTAAATGATGAGATACTCGACCTTCTGAAGGAACTGTCGGAGCATTGCATCGTTCTACTTGAATTCGGCATCGAATCATGTTATGACAGTACCCTTTTACGGATAAACAGGGGACATACATTTGCCGACGCGGTGAAGGCGCTTGAGGCTTCGCATTCGAGGGGACTTGATACCGGAGCCCACTTTATCTTTGGATTGCCCGGTGAAACATGGGAGGAAATGCTTAAGGAAGCCGATGTAATTTCAGGTCTTCCCCTGAACAGGGTGAAGTTTCACCAGCTTCAGATAATCAGGGGCACTGCCATGGAAAAGGAGTATAATGAGCGTCCCGGTGATTTTGAGATATTTACATGGGAGGATTACCTCAATTTCATAATAAGGTTTATTGAACGGCTCAATCCCTCCATTCAGATTGAACGATTCACAGGAGAGGCTCCTCCGCGGTTCCTGGCGAAGGAAATGTGGGGAAAGAAACGAACTGACGTAATTGTCGGGCTGATTGAAAAACGGCTCGAAGAACTCGATACATGGCAGGGCAGACTGTATGGTTAATGTATTACAGGTGACAGACGATATTTGATTTATAAGACTTCAGGACCGCAAGACTATAAGTTATGGTATATTTTCTGGAAAGAATAGCAAAGCATCTCTACGAAAGCACCGGCGGTGACATTGGAAGACATTGCTTGGTCTTTCCCAGCAGGAGGGCCGGACTTTATTTCATGAAATACTATTCGGCCTTGCTGGAGAAACCTGCCTGGGCTCCCGTTACCCTGACGTCGAATGAATTCTTCGGTTCCTTTTCTGACCTGATGGTTGCTGACACTGAAGTCCTGTTGTTCGAACTGTACAGGGTTTACCTTAGTCTTAACAGAAGGGGAGAGAGCTTTGATGAGTTTTACTTCTGGGGGGACATGCTGTTAAACGATTTTGACGATGTCGACAAGTATATGGCCGATGCCCGGGTGGTGTTCCGTAATGTGGAGGATTTCAGGAATATAGATGCAAAATTCGGAGATCTCGACCCTGAACAGGCTGAGATAATCAAACAATTCTGGCGCAATTTTGAGCCTGAAAAGCAATCGCCCCAGAAAGACGGTTTTATCACTGTATGGTCGATCCTTGAGGAGCTGTACTCCGGATTCAGAAAGGCACTCCGCTCTTCAGGACTGGCTTATGAGGGAATGATAATGAGGGATGTGGCCGAAAGTTTCGGCAGCGGTAAAATGCACGACCTGAAATGGGAGAAAGTTCATTTCATAGGATTCAATGCACTGAACAAGTGCGAACTCACGCTTATGAAACAACTTCAAGATCAGGGGAAAGCCTGTTTTTACTGGGATTACGACACTTCTTACATCGGGGATGGAAACACCAACTCTGCAGGGCTGTTCATGAACAGGAACCTTAAGGTGTTCAGGAACGATATGCCGGCAGACTGGCAGTACGGCACACTTCTTTCATTACCCGGCAGTGATGTGACCAGGAGGGTTATCGGGACTGCCTCTGATAATGTTCAGGTGAAGCTGATACCGGAGCTTCTGGGCTCTTTACCCGCACTGCCGCCGGAAGAAGCTCACCATACGGCAGTAATACTGGTCGACGAAAACCTTATAGTTCCCCTGCTGACCAGCCTGCCTGGTGGTATCGGCGATATCAACATCACAATGGGTTATCCGCTCAAAATGACCGGTGTGTACAGCCTGGTGAAGCATATCTTAAACCTTCAACGGAATGCTTCGGCGGAAGGAAACGAGATCCTCTTCAGCCGCCGGGAGGTCATCGATATTCTGAGGCATCCTCTGGTAGCAGATGTTTCGGGCAATGAAGAAAGAAGTATCTCAGCTGAAATTCAGTCCGGAAACCTCTTCCGTATACCTGCCGGTTTCCTTTGCAAAACCCGCCTGATGGAAGCCATTTTTAAGAAATCAGACACACCGCTTGAATTCTCTGATTACCTGATAAATATACTTGAAATGGTGTCAGCGGGAGGGTCCGGGGACGATCTGGAGGATCCTGACAGTCTGATGCAGCGAAAACTGAGGAACGAATTCCTTCATACGGTACTGAAGACCATCAGGCGCCTTGAACCTGTTGCAGATTCACAGGATGTGACCTTCAGGATTGATACCTATATCAGGATTCTCGACAAGATTCTGAGAAACCAGTCAGTTCCTTTCACCGGCGAACCATTGTCGGGAATCCAGATAATGGGATTTCTCGAGACCAGGGCGCTTGATTTCAGGAACATAATAATGCTCTCCGTGAACGAAGGAACGCTGCCATCGGTTAGTACCGGGTCGTCATTCATTCCATACAGTATAAGGGAAGCATTCGGGCTCCCTGTTATAAACCACCAGGAATCGCTTTACGCATATCACTTTTTCAGACTCCTACACAGGGCTGAGAATGTCACTTTTGTTTACAACTCCGATTCGTCCGGCATGCGAACCGGTGAAATGAGCCGCTTCCTTACCCAGATGAAATATGCACGCCTGATCAGCCCTGAAACGGTTACCCTTAACTTTGACATAAGGACAGGCTCCCCTGAAAATTCAGAGATTGAAAAGACGGACATGCACCGGGAGAGACTGCTGAAGCTTTACTCCGGCGAACAGGCAAGGTCGATGCTTTCCCCGACCGCCATAAACACCTGGCTTAACTGCAGGATGAGATTTTACTACAGGTACGTCAGCGGACTTAAGGAGCCCGATCAGATATCTCCTGAGATCGATCATGCCGTCTTTGGACAGGTGCTTCACAGGATAATGAAGGAAATCTATACGGTTGCACCCGGAAAGGATATCACCGCGGATTATATTGATTCCCTTTCAGGAAACACTGCTTTTCTTAACGGTCTTATAGATCAGACTGTTGACTCTATCTATGGACAGGACCACAGGCGTCCGGAGAGCGGTAATGATATAATCATCAAGGATATACTCCTTGTCTACCTGAGAAGGATCCTGGCGGCCGACAGGTATATTTCACCGTTCGCGATGGTCGGCACAGAAGAGGAGCACCGTTTCAATCTGCCTGTCAGAAGTGATGGTAAGGAGCTGAGAATAAGAACAGGAGGAAGTATCGACCGGATCGACAGGGTGGGAGGAAGGCTCAGGATAGTGGATTACAAGACCGGAGAGGTTGCCGCTAAGATTCCTTCACTTGATGATTTGTTCACCGATGACAGGAAGAAGGAATTTGACGGATGGCTTCAGACTTTGCTTTATTGTGAAGCCTGGCTGTCAAATAACCCGGCTGAGGCAGTAAGACCATCAATCTACAGGGTGAAGGAATTGAAACAGGCGAAAGCTGACGATGCTCTGAAAATAAAAGAGGACAAAAACAGCGAATGGATTCTTGAGGATTACCGGACTGTAAGAGAAACCTTCATGGCCGGGATCACCGGGGTGGTTGCTTCAATATTCAGTTCCGGGGAACCTTTCAGGATGACGAAATCGCTTGCGAAATGCAATTACTGTCCTTATCGGGGATTGTGCAGGAGATAAAAGTTTTGCCGGGATTATTCTATTTCCCTCTGGAGTACAGCCAAACAGGTGTTTCAATATGCAGTGCACAACGCAAATCGCACGTACTGATTTGCTTTCTGGCACAGTATATAAACCAAAAAACAGAATACTAGTTGGAATCGGGCTGCTTTAGATCTCAAATAACTCCGGTAAATGCATAGAAAAAGGTCAGGCGTATGGATTTAGAGCAACCTGAGACTTTATGCTGGGCATTACATGCCACCTGAAGTCCTCTTTATTATAGGCTGTTCTATTCTTTTTTTGTCAGGGTAGAATTGTCCAGATTGAAATATCGAAAATATACAGGTAGCTTAAAATCCATCCTCAATTTATCAAGGTATCTTTTAGACGAGTCAGTTAAAGGACTTGGTCCAATTATCACTAATTCAATTACATTTGGGATTTGATTCCAATAGGCATATTCCATAACTTGAGAAATTCCTTGCCTAATATTTGTCTTGATGCTTGATGAAGTCTTAATTTCATAAAAAACATAGGATTCAGGTAGTTTTCTAACGATGTCAACGCTTCCAACATTAGTTGGTACTTCTGTCCCAATCTCATGATCCGGGAATTCTGTCTTTAAGATTTTATAAACCTCGTTCTGTATTAAATTATGAATAAGTGTAGCCTTCCTTCGTGTAGAGGCGTTAACTTCAATTTCTCCTACAAATTTGGGATTATGTCCCTTTTTAAATTTAATCCCAGAATTAAAATTTCTTTTTGTTTTGACTTTTTCAATTCGTTGTTCATCAATTTCTTTAGCATCGATTAACCAGTCTCTAAATTCATCAGGTTCTAATCCAAAGGCCAGATGAAAGTTCAAATTTATGCACTCATCAGCGAGAGAATTTGTTTTGTCCCAACCGGCCTCCGAAAGTTTTATACTGAGCAATTTTGAAACTAAGTCAGGGATATAAAATTTATAGAACATTCTAGTGTCATGTCACAATTAATATGACGTAATAAAAATATTTTGTATTTTAGCCAAAAAAAGGCTATGAATACTTACAAAGTTACTCTTACAAAGGAAG
>JBAQCK010000010.1:0-25828 GCA_049294075.1 Bacteroidales bacterium
CTATTTCGCCCCGTCCGGGGCTTCGCATCATTGGTGGCCTTAAGGACGGGCTGCGCCCATCCCTAAATCATGTAAGGCCTACGGCCTGAGACTTTCAGTCCCGTCAGGGGCATAATGATTTAGGGCGGGGCATCGCCCCGTTAAGGGCACCCCCACAGTTGCAGAGCCCCGTTAGGGGCGACATGGTTTTTGCCGGCAATCCGCAGTCTGTCAGGTTATAAACAATATTTCAGTTGGTAGATTTATTTCGCTATGCCAAAGTTATCTTCGAAAAAATAGAAACCCCTCATAACAGTTTATCCGATATTGATTTTCTAACTTTGTTTTCATAACTTTAAGCCTCCTGATAACCTTGAAAAGCCTGACCTGATGAAAAAAATTCCTTTAATTCTGTTTTCTCTGTTGCTGCTTGTCGTAACTGCCTGCAAAAAGAGCGATGATGTCAAAACAATCACTTTCGAAGGTAAGTCCTATGAGAAGAAATGGGCCATAAAGGATCTTAATCCTGATCTGCCGGCTGACTGGTCCTCATCCGGCTTTCTGACAATTGATTTCAGGGCCTCCTCCACCCAGCGGTTCCATGTAAGTCTCTACGATACAGGAGGGGTAAGAAGGCTCAGGATTCTTCCATTTCAGGGTGCATGGGTAAGGGCTTCCATCCCCCTGGCCAACTTTCAGAAAAGGAACGTGATAGGTCACGATATGGCCGCAATAGGACAAAAGGGGATGCCCGGCTACGGCCTTGGGTTCAGCGGCAGTGTCGGAACCATAAACCAGGTCGATTCGATAGGATTCCTGATGGACCAGCCCATTGGCTCTCCGGTCCTTGAAATAAGGGATCTACGCCTTACAATGACGCCTGAGGATTCAGTTCTCAGCCCGGTCCCCCTTGTGGATGAATTCGGACAATGGATACCCGCCGGATGGCAGGGGAAGGCGGCCACCATTGAGGATCTTCAGGCTGCCTGGAATGAGGAGGACAAGGCCCTTCAGACCGATCGTTTCAATGTATCGGATTATGGAGGTTATCTTGAAACCAGCGCGGCAGCCACCGGATTTTTCAGAGTGGAGAAGATCGACGGCTTATGGTGGTTCATCGACCCGCAGGGCCATTATTTCATTTCGGCCGGCAGTACCGGAATTAGTCCGGGCGGTTCATTTGCCCGGACTGAGGGAAGGGAATACATTTACAAATCCTTTGTTCCCGAAGAACTTACAACCGCCGACCGCCGGCTTGGAAAGGTTTCATTTTTCACCTGGAACCTCTTCAGGAGGTTCGGTCCTGATTATTACCAGAAGTGGATGGAGTTTACTGCCAGGCGCATGGACGACTGGGGGCTGAACACTGTAGCCAACTGGTCGGATCCCAACCTGGGACGAACAGCCGGCATGCCTTATGTGGCAACGCTGTCGGGGTGGGGCTTTGAAGCAAAAACGATGGGTATGCCTGATGTCTATGCCCCTGAGTACGAGGCTATGGTTGATGCTGCAGCCGCCCGCCAGTGCGAGCCTCTCAGGAACGATCCATTCCTTCTGGGTTATTTTGTCGGAAATGAACCGCCATGGCCGGGAAGGGAGACGGAACTGGTGCGGGTTATCCTTGAAGGTGATGACACTCCAATGAAGAAGGCTCTTCAGGAATTTCTTGAGGGAGGCGATACCCCCGAACGCAGGAAGGCTTTTGTTTATGACACTTATACAAGATTTATCACCCTCGTGAACAAATCGATCAGGAAGTATGATCCGAATCACCTTAACCTTGGACTGCGTTTCGGCGGTGATCCTCCGGAAGATATTGTTAAGGCTTCTGCTTCAGTGGGCTTTGATGTGTTCAGCCTGAACATTTACAACTATTTCGCCAATCACGGGAGGCTTGACAGGATTGCTGAGCTGACCGGACTTCCGATAATAATCGGAGAATTCCATTTCGGGACCATCGAAAGGGGACTGTCGCCCGGATTACGGCAAACCATCAGCCAGGAGGAACGCGGAGCTGCATACCGTTACTATGTTGAAAATGCTGTGGCGCATCCCAATCTTATAGGAACGCATTGGTTCCAGTGGTGGGACCAGCCCTCGACAGGAAGAGGTGACGGGGAGAACTACAATATTGGTATGGTCGATGTCACCGACAGGCCATACAGGGAGCTTGTTGATGCGGCAAGAGAGACTCATGCCAGGCTTTATGAGATTCATTCCGGAAAGACTGCTCCCGTTGACAGAATGGCGAAAATTCAATAGACGAATAAAAATGAAACGGCCTGTCCTGAGGCCGTTCCGTTTTTTGTCTGTTCTGAACCCGGTTGCGGCAGTTTAACCTTACTGCGACCAGCCCGTTGGTCTCCTGTCCCAGCGGTGTTTTTCGAGCTGCTTCATCAGTTCAGGCTCCAGCAGACCGGCATCGCTTGCAGCTATGTTTGCCCTGGCATGCGAGGGCTTCCTCATACCGGGAATAATAGTGCTTACTGTCGGTTCGCCAAGAATAAACCGGAGAGCCATCTCGGGCATGGTCATACCTTCAGGGATCAGGGGCCTGAGGGCTTCAGCCCTGTCAACACTGGCATTAAGGTTTTCAGGAACAAAATAGGTGTTCCGCCAGTCACCTTCAGGCCACTTTGACTCTTTGGTAAGTGTTCCGGTAAGAGTTCCTTCATCGAAGGGAACACGGGCAATCACAGCCACATTCATCTCACGGCATGCAGGGAATAGTTCATCCTTGGGATTCTGATCGAAGATGTTGTAAATAACCTGTACTGAATCGATCAGTCCGCTTCTTACGGCTTTCACTCCATTCCAGGGTTCCCAGCGGTTTTGGCTGATGCCAATGGCATGAAACAGACCCTGTTCCTTCAGTTCGAGCATCTTTTTTATCCCGCGGTCATCCTCAAGCCAGCTGTCTTCCCATGTGTGGAACTGCATCAGATCGAACGACTCAAGTCCTGAATTTTTAAGACTTCTGTTTACATATTCCTCAATGTGGTCGGGAGGGAAACAGTCGTCCAGTGTGTATTCCCTTCTGGCCGGCCATTTGAAGTTTTTTGGCGGCATCTTGGTAGCCGTGTAAAGTTTTTTACCGGGGTTTGCCCTTACAAGTTTACCGAGCAGTCCTTCGCTTTTACCTGCGCCATAGCCCCATGCAGTGTCAAAAAAAGTGCAGCCAAGGTCGGCAGCAAGCTGAAGTGATTCCAGCGACTCTTCATCATCTGAACCGGTCCAGCCTGCCATGCCCCACATCCCGTAGCCAATCTCGCTAACTTTCCAGTTTGTTCGTCCGAATGTTCTGTATTTCATAGTGTTGAGTTTTATTGAATTATTTATAATGTCATAGCCCCGATGAAGCTTACCTGAGATCAACAGTAACACTTCCTTTTTGTTTAGTCAGTTCAACTTCGGTTGATACTCCGTCGACCGTGATTTTGTATTTTCCGAAGAAGGCGGGTACAGTGAAAGTACCGTCAGCTCCTGCTTTCCCCGATTCGTCGGTCCACCATTCCTTAAAGATAAGGTTCTGGTAAGCGTCGGCAGCAGGTGTGGGTGACCAGTCACGGCGGTAAAGTGATGAAACGGGAATCCAGTTATTGCCTTCCCAGAATCCCCACATCAATATTCCTTCAACTGCCGGATGTGCAAAGCAGATCCTGTAGTAATCGACAAGTTCCATTGCCTTTTGTTCTTCTTCTTCCGGTGTCATGGTCATGATCTTATCAGTATAGTATTTTGACCTTTGTCCGGGCATGTTGAACTCGGTGACCAATACCGGAAGCCCGAAAACTGCAAGGGAATCGAGGGCATTCTTAAGCTGTTGCCTGTCGAAGGTATCGGAATGAAGGTGCCCCTGTACTCCGATACCTTCAATGGGGACGCCCTGCCTGAGGAGAGACCGGATGTGAGCCGTGTAATCGGCCAGGCGGTTGCCGGTAAGAATGTCGTAATCGTTAACAAAGAGCTGTGCATCAGGATCGCCCTCATGCGCCCATTGTGCCATGAGCTTTGTGATTTCAGGCCCCAGACGGTCCTCATAATAATTACCGTGGATCATCTCATTGTTCAGATCGTAGCCGGCAAACCTGCCCTTGTATTTTGAAGTGACTGTTATTGCCCTGTCCTTTATTCTCCGCGTCAGTTCCTCATCGTTAAGCTCCTTGATCCAGGGCTGAACGAATTTTGGAATGCCCCAGAAGAGATTATGCCCCCTGAGAGGTATATTGTTTTCATCGGTCCATTTAAGTATCCCGTCGACTGTGGTATAATTCACCTGATCCTTTTTTTGTTCCATGCTGTACCACTTAACCGCATTCTCGGTTACAGCCGAATTGAAGTTTTGAAGGAATTTTTCCTTGTACTGGCTGAGGTCTTCTTCCTTCATCCAGCCATCAGCAAGCCCGTTGCTTATTGCGCATCCAAACCAGAATTCATGGCTGAGCTGTTCCACAGTCACCTTTGTTCCGGGCCTTGCTTTTATAGAGATAATGCCTTTCCTGTTTTCATCTATCGATTCTTCAAGGCGTTTTTGTTCCACATAGGAGGCCACATTTCGAACGTTGTCGATCCAGATGCCGTTTGACGGATCAGATGCATATTTACATAGAGATTCGATCGTTTTCAGCAGTGACGTCTGGTGTCCTTCATCATTCATCTCATGACCGGCCAGGATCAGCCAGTAACCGTTTGCTTTTGCAGTTTCGATTAATGTAAGGATCTGTTCGAATGATTTACCGTCGAGCTCTGATGCGTTCATCTGGGCCAGGTCGCAGAACCATGGATCGTTGGGGGCTTCATTCATCCATCCCCTTCCGCTTTCAAACATCGATGCAATGAGCGGAACATAGCTTTGCACGCCGGCTCCCCTGCCAACAAAAGTCTGTCCGCACGGGTACCCAAATGATACGGATTTAACATCCAGCATCTCATAAATGAACCTGTTGGCAGAATCGAGTTCGGTACTCATTTTCTTAAGGGAATAATCTTCCAGTGCTTTCTCCCTTGACCATTCAAAGTTACCCGAACAGGGATGGTAAACTGAATGGTTGCCGATTTCGTGGCCGTTGGTAACAGCCTGTTTCCATCCATTGATCCGTTCCGGCAAGCTTCCGGGAGAGACATAAAATGTGGCTTTTACTCCGTATTTGTCAAGCAGGGGTATGCCAGTATCGATCTGCGAAAGCCGCGCATCGTCGAAGGTTAGGCTCAGGGCCATCTTTTTGCCTTCGGGCCAGGGAAATTCCTGATCCCGGCCGGATGGATTATCAGAGGCGTAGATTTGGCCAAAACAGCTCAGAGAAATAAAATAAAGAGTTGTTATAAGAACAAAAGTCTGCTGGGATTTAAGTATTCTATTCATTTTGAAAGGGAATTATATCATATAAAAATAGGTAATTTTTTTCTAAAACGGAGGCGCACAGAGTGACACGGAGCAAAATACGGAGTTTTATGTCCTGAATGCTCCGTTATAACGCAGTGCAGCCATGTAGGTATAATGATTTTATTGTTGTAATTTTATAAGGTATCACAAACCAATGGGTCAGTATTATCATTTTTCATGGAGGAGAAAATTCTATACAAGATTCATGTAATGGGATATGTTCAGGGAGTGGGATTCCGCTACAGGACATTGAGGGAAGCTGTAAGCCGGGGTATTAAGGGTTTCGTAAAAAATATGTACGACGGAAGCGTTTATATCGAAGCTGAAGGTACACGGAAGGAACTGAAGCATTTTGTCGAATGGTGCAAAAAAGGCCCGGGCCATGTTGAATCTGTGACTGTTGATCAGTATCCTCCGGTATATTACAGAGATTTCCATGTCGAGTATTAAGGTTACACCAAAATGATAAATATGAAAGCAAGAAAGCTTACCCGCCGTCAGACAATTGCAATAACATCGACCGGCTTTGCCGGAGCAATGCTCGGATCCTCTTTCAGGTTGTTCGGGATAATGAACAACAGCCAGTTAAAAAAGCTTGCCATCAACGGAGGCGAAAAAATTCATCCGGGATCATGGCCCCAGTGGCCCTACTGGGATCAAACGGCTGAACCGGGGCTTCTTGAAATGTTCCTGAGAGCCCTGAACGCTGAGGGGATACCTTGCAGTGGCGGCTATGGGAAACAGAATATGGATGGTTTGATAGAGGAACAGCTGGGTTCCGGGGTTTCAAAAGGCTCTTTCCGGAATCGAGGCTAAGGCAGTGGAGGGAAGAAAATCAGCTCCCTGGAAATAACCAGCTGTGCGATCAGGCTTTAACCTTCTATCAAAGCATTTTACTGGGAACCAAATCCGATATGGATGATATAGCTAATGCCATAAAAAAGATCTATGAGAACAGGAATACACTAATTTGATATATTTGCCCGGATTATATTTCCTGATGAAGATTAACGGATTGACCTTTACGATATTTTTGCTTTTTGCTGCTGCCGGCTGCAGACATGCGGCTGTAAGCAAACAGCCTGATTACAGTTCAGATTCACTTCAGCAGATAACTGAAAGGATAACCCTTGATTTTCCATACACCGAAAAGGAAATTGAAAGGCAGCTGAGAAAGCGGATCGGAAGGCTGACGGCAGAGGAGAAGTCCGAAATGGAAAAAAGGAACTGGCTGGAGTTCAAAATTATAAACGGGGAAAAGCGATATTTCAGCAGGGCAGCCCTGAATCTTCAGCTCTTAAGGGATTTTCACTACAACCGTGCTTCACGCGACAGTGCGGAAGCTTCATTGCCTGAGATCATTAAAAGGAAAAGCCATACAAGATCGATCATGCGAGCTTCTGAGAAGGAAGCAAAAACTGTTCTCCCGGTGACCATGACAATTAACTACACCCTTACCGTGATTCCTGATGCAGTTCCGCCCGGAGAGACTGTCAGGTGTTGGCTGCCTTATCCCAGGGAGGATCATCCAGGACAGGGCAATGTGAAATTCATATCTGCTTCTTCCGGGAATTATATTATCGCCCCCGATTCGGCAGTTCACAGAACAGTCTATCTGGAGGCCAGGGCTGAAAAGGACAAACCGGTGCTGTTCAAAACATCCTTCAGCCTTGAGACGAAAGGACAGTATTTTGACCCGGAAAGAATAATTTGCCTGCCATACGACACAAGCTCAACTTTGTACAAAGAACATACCTCCGAACAGCTTCCTCACATCTGTTTCACGGAAAATGTCAGGAGGCTTGCTGATTCGATTGCAGGGGAGAGCGGAACTCCTTTTGAGACCTACAGGAAGATCTATATGTGGTTCACTGAAAACATACCATGGGCAGGCGCGCAGGAGTACTCATTAATGAGTAATATTCCGGAATATGTAATTCAGAACAGGAGGGGAGACTGTGGTATGCAGACATTCCTGCTCATGTCGATGCTCCGTTACAAGGGGATCCCGGTGAGATGGCAGAGCGGGTGGAAGGTGCCTCCCGACGGGAAGAACCTGCACGACTGGTGCGAAGTGTATTTTGAAGGAACCGGATGGATACCGGCCGATATATCTTACGGACTTCAGTATTCAGACGACAGGAAACTCAGGGAATTCTATATCTCGGGAATCGATTCATACAGATTGATAATCAATAAAGGTGTGGCCGGCAGATTATGGCCCGAAAAGACCTTTATGAGAAGCGAGCCCTTCGATTTCCAGAGGGGCGAGGTTGAATGGAAGGGAGGAAACCTTTATTTTGACAAGTGGGATTACGAAATGGAAATAATACACGATAAATGAGAACAGTACGGCAAAAAGCATGGCTTAATGGCTTATTCATATACATTGTTATTCTTATAACGGCCGGATGTGCCCGAAAGGAAAGTGCAGCGCCGGATTTCAGCCATCTGATCGATTCGATAGGAATAGTCTGGGTTCCTGATCTGAGAGAAGGGATATTCGAAGCGCAACTCACCTCTTCTGAATCGGGTTTTGTACTGAAGGGTGAAACGACAGTTCCAGAAGCAAAAGAGGCCATAACAGACATCCTGGAGCAAAAAGGAGTGGCTTTCCACGACAGCCTTACCGTGCTGCCTGAAGCCGGACTAGAAGCTAATCCATGGGGTCTGGTGACTGTGAGTGTTTGCAATATACGGTTCACCTCCTCATATGATGCCGAAATGGTAAGCCAGGCTGTGATGGGAACCCCGCTGAAACTCTTCAGACAGAAAGGTGGCTGGCTGCTTGTTCAGACGCCCGATATGTACCTGGGTTGGGTCGACAGTGATGCCATTGCAGTTAAATCAATCGAAGAACACAGGTTGTGGAAATCATCCGAAAGGCTCATATACACAGACAAAACTGGTGATGTCTTTTCTGACAAATCAATGAAAAAACCAATATCCGATATCGTTGCCGGCTGCATAGTTGAAATCGCCGGAACAGACGGTGAGGGATTTGATGTTAAGCTTCCCGACGGACGCCTGGGATTTATTCCGGCAGACAGGACTGTCCGTCTTGAGCAACTTGCTGCAGAAGAACTTCTTACGCCGGAAAACCTTGTTTCTTCCGCAGAGTCGTTCATGGGTATTCCCTACCTGTGGGGAGGTACATCCTTAAAGGGATTCGACTGCAGCGGCTTTGTGAAAACTGTTTATTATCTCAATGGCGTAATCCTCGATCGTGATGTTTCGCAGCAATTTCAGAACGGCATCAGGATCAGGGCAGGGAGGGAGTCATACCCCGATTCGCTCAAAGCAGGTGACCTGATGTTCTTCGGGTCTTCACGGCGCGGACGGCCGCGGGCAACCCACGTGGGGATGTATATCGGCAACGGTGAATTCATCCATTGTTCAGGCATGGTAAAAATCAACAGTCTCGATTCCACAAGGACTAATTTCAGCAGATCGCGGAGGGATACCTACCTGGGTGCAAGAAGGATAATCGGCGCTCCCGCCGGAAAAGGAACCCTGCCCGTGCAGGAACATGCATGGTACTTTTAGCATCTGCACAGAGTGATTTAAATCAAAGCAAGCAATTATGAACAAGAGGGATTTTTTGAAATACAGCAGCTACCTGATCGGAGGCACTCTGATCGGGACTCAGGCCGCAGCCGCTGAGCCTTTCTTTGTCAGCCCGAAAAGCAGCCGGAAAAGGAAGGGCAGCGGAAAGCTGTCGCTCATGTTCACCCCTTATACGCTTCAGCTCAGGCACGCATTCACCCTCTCTACAAGTTCGCGGACCACAACACCCGTGATGCTGACAGAGGTTGAGTTCGACGGGGTAAAAGGGTATGGGGAGGCCTCAATGCCGCCATATCTTGGCGAGAGCCACGAATCGGTGGCAACATTCTTATCGCGGGTCAACCTTTCGCAGTTCAGCGATCCCTTCCTTCTGGTCGACATTCTCGAATATGTCGAAAACGTGATGCCGGGCAATTCTGCGGCCAAGGCTTCGGTCGACATTGCCCTGCACGACCTGATAGGAAAGCTTGTCGGAGAACCTTTTTACAAATTATTCGGACTTAATCCTGCAAAAGCGCCTCTCACAAGCTTCACAATCGGCCTTGATACCCCTGAGGTAATCAGGCAGAAGGTGCTCGAGGCCGAACCCTATAAGGTTCTTAAAGTCAAGCTTGGAAGGGACAACGACAGGGAAATGATTGAGGTCATCCGGTCGATAACTGACAAACCGCTTTACGCTGATGTAAACCAGGGATGGAAGGACCGCAACCACGCTCTCGAAATGGCATGGTGGCTGAAGGAAAAAGGAGCGCTCTTCCTTGAACAACCGCTTCCGAAGGAAATGAAGGATGATAATGCCTGGCTTACAGAAAAAAGTCCCATTCCGATAATCGGGGATGAAGCCATAAGGAATATATCCGACCTGATGGATAACAAAGGTGTATACTCCGGCATTAATATTAAGCTTATGAAATGCGGAGGGATGAATGCTGCAATGAAACTTGTGAATGTGGCACGGGCTTTCGGAATGAAAGTCATGATTGGATGCATGACCGAAACATCATGCGCCATTTCAGCTGCCGCTCAAATCTCGCCGCTGGTCGACTGGTGCGACCTCGATGGCAACCTTCTGATAAGCAACGATCCTTTCTCAGGACTGAGTGTTGTTGACGGTAAAGTTGCCCTGCCTGACAGGCCGGGGCTTGGAATAACAAAAATGTGATAATTTTATCTATGAAAAAATCAATAACAGCAGTGCTGGCAGCACTCTTCATGATCAGTCCGGCAAAAGCATGGCCGGGAAACACTGAAAGGATTAAGGGTGGTGACCTGTCCGTGGCGAATGCCTGAGAACGCCGTTATTCAGGCAGGCGATATGCTGAAGGTCAGAAACAGCTCCACTCCCGAAATGAAGAAACGATTCCTCGGCTTGGTTCAGACCGTATGGTCGGGCAGCAGCCAGTCCCTCGACACCTACTACGGCCGAAGAACGGAGGAAGACAATAACACACCGGCAAATTGCTTCAGGGCCCTGTACGGCGAAATTATCAAATTGGCAGGGTCAAGTTATAAATAGTTTTGCCAGTCATGCCAGTCATGCCAGTCGATTAAACAAGTAAGGGACTTGCACGACTTGCACGACTTGCATTACCTGCACGACTGAGTTTAGTTAAGCCCGAACCTGTAGCTGAATTTTACAAGGAACACATTCTTCAACCGGTAATCGTCGTCGTTGCGGTAAAGACCTCGGTTGAACAGGTCGCCCATATTATCAAGGTATTCCATTTGTCCCGACGGATTGAATCCGCTTCTGGTCTGACTCCATACCAGGTAAACGGAAGAACCGGGAGCATATTCCCACCTCACCACAAGGTTTGAAAGGAATTCCTGAACATTGAAGTCTCCGGTGTTAAAAGTATAATCGACAGTTCCATCAAGGTTTTCATCGATTTCAGCAGAATTTTCAACCCGGGTTATTTCATTTCCGGAATAGACATGGAACCTGTCGCGGAATTGATCAGCCGCCGGATCGGTAATATATTTATAGTCGTAATACTTTCCGGATGCAACAAATGGCTGACCCCAGTACTGAAGAGTAAGGTCGGGACTGAGGTTTAAGTTCACCCTCAGGGATGTGTTGATTGTATTCCGGTCGATGCTTGCAAAGATGTATCTTTCATTATCGCCCATATTTGTTTTTTCAACATACTGAAGTTCAGTGAATGATCTTGACATACCCGGGTTCAGGGAAATTCTCAGGTAGTTGGTTGGTTTGTATGAAAGACCTAGACCGATATTCATGTTTTCCTGGTCGTTCTCAAATCCCCGGCCGTAATTCCCATAGAATTCCAAACCAAGTTTCTTTCTGTCATCTGTTGAGAATCCTGCATTTGTAAAATACCGGCCGGGGGTAATTATTATTGGTCCTCCCCTCAGAAGTGAGGGATCATTGGCATTTGTCTGGATGTTGCCATAGAGCCATGCGTTCCAGAAATTCTTGAATGTCATGCTGATGTTTGCTTCCAGGCCGGTTTGAATATTAACTCCGCCAAAGTTGTACATTGACCAGATATCTGCATTCACATTGAATCTGCGATAAATACCTTTAGGCTCCCACTGGTTCCATCCTGCCCATATTAAAGGCATTATTCTGTCGGCCTGCTGAAGGTATCCGAGGTCGTTGATTTCAAATCCGGGAGTTTTCCATAAAACAACGCTCATGAGATTCAGATGCCCGTTGAGTTTACCGACCTGCACTCTTCCCCCGGCTCCCGAAAGGGATGTCCGGGTCGGATCGTAAATTGCATAATCCTTATCAGGCCGCTGGAAATACCTTGCCGATGATTTCTGTGTTCGTTCGAGGACATCGGTTGTTCCCCTAACCTGGCTGAAAGCTGTGTTGACGTTTATCATCCAGTCCTTTCCCTTCAGGTACTGGGTGAAATCAATTCCTCCTGAATAGGCCGACTTGTGCATGATATCATCCAGATTATCATCGAGATTACGGGTTGTGCCTGTGAAAATGGCCCCTACGATGGTTTTTCCTTCGTTGAAATCCTTCTGGACCCTGCCAACCATATAGTTGGTCAAAGGCTCGACGGTTTCATAGCTTCTTTCTCCATTGTTATCGATTTCCGCTTTTTCTTCATTTGTAACCGCCTCGATGAAACCGAGAGAAAGCCCGTTTTTGGTTTTTCCAGTGAGCTTGGCTGCTCCTATAATTGTAGTGAAATTCGGAACGTCTGAATACATCCCGTCCTCAAGGTCGGGATTACCCTGCGGCCGGCGGCCTATCCTTCTGGAATAGAAAAGATTGTCATTTCCCACATCGCCATCTCCGATTCCCAGGTTGAAATTGGTGATATTGTTGCCCTCGATGAAGAATGGCCGTCTTTCACTGAAAAATGTTTCATAGGCAGAAAGATTCACCTCCGACGGGTCAGCCTCCACCTGTCCAAAGTCGGGATTGATCGTGAGGTCCATGGTCATATTGTTGGTCACCCCGATCTTGGCATCAATGCCTACGTTAATACCATGCTTTCTTCCTTTTGAAAGGAAAGGATTGCCTGGTTCAGCCCTGAATGTTTCGAGCTTTGCCACACTGTAGGGAGTGACATCGAAAATCTTTCGCGGCTTAATCTCTTCCAGTCCGGCAAGCTCCCCGTACATGTGAACCAGACCGGGTGAATCCTTAGGGATATGCTGCCAGAAGGACATTTCATTTTTCCTGTACAGACTACGTACAACCTCGAGTCCCCAGATATCCCCCGAATTCTTTTCAAACCTCACCTGGCTGAAAGGTATCTTCATTTCAGCTATCCAGCCTTCACTGTTAACCGATGTCTTCACCCACCAGTTGGGATCCCACGAGCTGTCCTCATTATCACCATTGTTGGTCAGCATCTGATCATACTTGACTCCGCTTGAGGCAATTCCGAACATAAAAGCCGTGCGGAGGTCATGGAAGCTGTCAAAAATAACTGCAACAAGGTCGCCGTCAGGTTCATCGCGTCTTGTTAACCGGTGAACAATGCTGTCGGGACTGGTATCAAAAGCTTTGAAGGCAACGTAGATATTGTCATCGTCAAACAATATCTTGAACTCAGTCCTCTGGGATACCTTTGCTCCGTTGAAGGGTTCATACTGGGTAAAGTCATCTATCCACGTACCCTCCTTCCAGGTTTCGTCATCCAGAATTCCGTCGATTGAAGGGGCGACTGTAACTTTTGTTGCAGTATATCTCTTCTTCTCAGTCGTCTGTCCGGTTACGACCGGGGATATAAGTAACAAAATGATTAAAACCAGGCAATTCTTTCTCATTTGTTGTTGTATTTCTTTTCATGTCCGCATTAAAGACGTATAAATTCCTGTTTTGCTTCAGGGAACAGTTAATTAAGAATGATTTTAAACAAGTAAGTTGCCTGACCCTGTCTGGTCCCGGACTGCATAGAAAGAGCAGTAATCAGGTTTTATGTCCGTCAATGGTTATCAGAAAATTAAATTTATTATCTTGGGTGAAAATCTTAAAACATGGTTTCACGCAGGTCATTTATTTCAAAAAGCGCTGCTCTTGCAGCCGGTGCAATAATTGCTCCCAGGGTGGCAGGGATGAATTTTCCGAAACCACCGGCAACTGTGCTTAACGGAAAGAAGGTTCTGTTCGTCTGGGGCGGATGGATGGGGCATGAACCCGACAAGTGCCGCGATATCATTGTCCCCTGGATGAAATCCGAGGGTGCGGAAGTGCTTGTATCCGATACGCTTGATTCATATACCCGGCTCGATCTGAAGAAGGATTTCGACCTGATCATTCAGGCATGGACGATGGGAACAATCAAGAACGATCAGGAAAAAGCCCTTCTTGAAGCCGTCAAGTCGGGAACCGGGATTGCAGGGTGGCACGGAGGTCTCGGCGACTCATTCAGAAATAATACCGAATACCAGTTCATGGTGGGTGGGCAATGGGTTGCACATCCAGGAGGCGTGATAGATTACAGGGTGAACATTACGGACCACAGTGATCCGGTTACAAAGGGTCTCGAGGATTTCGACATGCATTCCGAGCAGTATTACGTTCATGTGGATCCAAATGTTAAGGTGCTTGCCACAACAACCTTCACCGATGAACACTCCGACTGGATAGGAGGAAACACGGTGCCTGTGGTCTGGAAAAAGACATACGGAAAGGGAAGGGTGTTCTATTCCTCACTGACCCATGTTGCATCCGACTTCAATGTGCCGCAGGCTCTTGAGATCCAGAAACGGGGTATACAGTGGGCATGCATGAGCAAGTACGAGCCCATGGAGGAATGGAAACAGCCGGTGTATAAGAGATAGAAGACCCTGTCAGTCGTACAGCTTTATGAACTCGTAGGAGTTGCCGGTGAATTCGAGAAATCTGAGAAAGTCAGAAAGCGCGATCACCAGTGAAGCTGTGTTTACATTGGGGTGAAATGCCAGCCGCTCAAAGTCATTAAGCTGTTCATCTATAAAAAGATGAACATGATTTTCAGTATCATTGATCAGTCCGAACGGACTTACCGAGCCGGGCTCCACACCAAGATATTTCATAAGCCGCCTGTCAGAAGCAAAAGTCAGCTTTCCCTGCCTGAGACGCTTCTCAAGATCATGGATGTCGAGCTGGCGGAGATGTTCGAGTATGACAAGGTAATGCCTGTTGCCCTTGTGATTCCGGAAGAAAATGTTCTTGCATCTTCCTGAATTGAAATCCTTCCAGTGAATAATCGCTTCCTCAATCGTATTCAGGGGGGGATGTTCATGATAGTCAAAGCTTATTCCAAGCTTTTCCAGGACTTCATAAAGTTCTTTCTGGCCTCTCATAACAAATATGCATTGGACCGGCAGAAGGCTGCTGCCTTTATTTAAATCAGATATGCTATCCGAAGCTGATCACTTCCTCATCACTTTCCTCCGGATTATAACCGGTGTCTTCGATCAGACCTCCCTTCATTCTCGCCTCCACGGCAAGACGGTCGCAAATCTCATTCTCAGGGTTGCTTGCATGTCCCTTTATCCAGACGAACCGTACCTTATGCTTTCTGTAAACATCCAGGAACCTGATCCAGAGATCGGGATTCTTCTTTTTTTTAAATCCCTTTGCTTCCCACTGGAATACCCAGCCCTTTTCAACCGAGTCGGCAACATATTTCGAATCGGTAAAAATGACGACCTTACTTCCCGGGATCTTCAGCGCTTCAAGTCCCACAATCACGGCCATCAGTTCCATCCGGTTGTTGGTGGTCAGTCTGAATCCTTCCGACTTCTCAAGCCTGTGCCTGCCGCATATCAGCACCACGCCGTAACCTCCGGGGCCGGGATTCCCGCTGGCTGCGCCGTCGGTGTAGATGGTTATCTCATTTGGCATTGATCAGCGTTATGCCTGTGTTTGAAAGAAAAAGCTTTATGGCTATTGAAAGCAATATGACTCCAAACACTTTCTTGAGGAGTGACAGCCCGCTCTTGCCCAGGATCCTTTCAAATAACGAGGTAAGCCTGAGGACGAGATAAATTATCACCATGTTAAGTAACAGGGCAATGAATATGTTGACAGTGCTGTATTCGGCTTTAATGGACAGGATTGTTGTTATCGATCCGGCGCCTGCTATAAGCGGGAACGCTATCGGGAACACTGACCCGCTCCCGTGGGCATCCTGCTTGAAAAGTTCTATTCCAAGTATCATCTCCATGGCTATAAGGAAGATGATGAAAGAACCTGCAATGGCAAACGAGGATATATCAACCCCGAAAACCCCGAGAAGCGGTGTCCCGATAAACAGAAATGCACATAAGATCAGGAACGATACAACGGTCACCCTCATCGGATGAACAATTCCGTCCCGGGATTTTATATCGATGATTATCGGTATCGAACCCGGGATGTCAATAATGGCAAAGAGCACCATAAATGCAGCAAGAATTTCCCGTATGTTAAGGTCCATAGCATAAAAATTTAAATTCCCTTAGTCGGGGTGCGGCCTGATTATCAGGCTTTACTCCCTAATAGTCATCTCATTTACCAGGTGACCGGCCCCTGCATATACATCCATTATCCACAGAACATATCTTATATCCACGGCAATGGTCCTTTGCAGTTCGGTTTCATAGGCAAGGTCGCCGCTCATTGCTTCCCAGTTGCCGTCGAAAGCGAGCCCGATAAGTTCTCCGTGAGCATTAAGCACCGGACTTCCGGAGTTACCCCCCGTAATGTCGTTGGTGGTGAGAAAACAAACAGGCATATATCCCTTTGAAGAAGCATACCTTCCAAATTCTTTCCGTTTGTTAAGATCGATCAGCCTCTGGGGAAGATCAAACTCATAGTCACCCGGCTTGTACTTGTCAATGACACCCTGAAGCGTGGTATAATATTTATAGGTAACGGCATCCTTGGGATCATAATCCTCTATTGTGCCGTAAGTGAGTCTCATGGTGGAGTTTGCATCCGGATAAAGGGTTTTTTCAGGGGTCATCTCCTTCAGTGCAGCTACCCAGAGCCGGCGTCCTTTTGTCAGGTCACTGTCATACTCTGAAAGGTAAGCCGACACCTCCTGTCTTACGTTGTCTATAGAGAGCGAAGTCAGATGCACGGGATCATTCGTGAGGGTCTTGAGTGATGGCTTTTCAAGGAATGCCATCAGTTTTTCCTCACTTGCAAAAACGGACCTGGCAAACAGATCATCCACAAACCTGTCGATGCTGCCTTTGAATTTTTTGTCAACGACTGCTGTGTAGAAATCTGGATGGAATTTTGCAGGAACGTCTTCCCTGTAAAGCTTCAGCATGGCTTTCATTGCATTCCTGTCAGTAGGGGCGTTGTAGTCCTTGTAAAAGGATGTGATATACTCCATCATCCTGTTTTTGAGGTCGGCAACCTTGTTGTTGTCACCATCCTTCAGGGCGCTTATCATGGCATTGGCCACTGCATCGAGATCCAGAATCTCGCACCCGTTCAGGAAACACTCGCTGATGTACTGCTGGGCGTTTGCATATTGTGCCCTTGCCTCAACGGATTTGCTTATAAGATTCAGAGCCTCGCCGTATTTTGCCTTTCTGTCGGGACTGGCTGAAACCCATGAGTTGAACTGGTTTTCTATATCCTGTTTCTTTGCCTTCACATTAAGCCTTTCAAGTCCGGCTTTCTGGCCGATTGAATATTTCCAGTAGTTTGACGATCCGGAATATTTTGAGGCATACTGGATATTGACCTTTTCATCGGCCTGCATATCCGCCATGAGAATTTCCTGCCTGATGCCGCGGATCTTAATCCTGTTGGGATGGGTTATTTTGAGAAGTTCTTCCACCTCAAATGAAGTTGCATACCTCTGGGTCCTTCCGGGATATCCAAGGATCATTGCAAAATCACCCTCGTTGAGGTCTTTCAGCGATACAGGCAGCCAGTGTCTGGGTTTAAGCGGAATGTTGTCAGCTGAATATGAAGCAGGTTTGCCGTCGGGTCCGGAATAAACCCTGAATACGCTGAAATCACCGGTATGACGCGGCCATTCCCAGTTATCGGTGTCAAAGCCGAATTTGCCTATTGAAGACGGGGGCGCACCTACAAATCTTACGTCGTTGTACCTTTCATAAATAAGAAGGTAAAAGTAATTGCCTCCATAGAAGGAGGAAACTGTTGCCCTGTAGTGAGTCCCTTCCGCAGCCCTGGCTTCGATTACTTTGCGGGCTTCATTGATTGCCGAAGTCCTTTCTTTCTCGCTCATCCCGTCCTTAACTGCTGCCATAATCTGATTTGTGACATCCTCGATCTTTATAAGGAATGTTACGGAAAGATCCGGATTGGGCAGTTCCTGTTCCCTGGTCATCGCCCAGAATCCGTCTTTCAGGTAATCATGTTCGACTGAACTGTGCGACTGTATCTGGCCGTAACCGCAATGATGGTTGGTAAGAAGAAGTCCCTGCGATGAGACAATCTCGCCGGTGCATCCGCCGCCGAATATCACTATTGCATCCTTGATGCTTGCATTATTCATACTGTATATGTCTTCGGCCGAGAGTTTCAGCCCCAGCTCTGTCATCTTGCCGATATTGAGCTTTTCTATCAGCGGAAGAACCCACATGCCTTCATCCGGAACGGCCTTTGTCCCCAGACCGGCAATCAGCGCAATAAGAATTAAAAAGTACTTTTTCATCATGGAAATCATTAGGGATTTTAAAAAATTAAGCGTTAAAGATAACGCTAATATTTAAAATTCAATAGTGAGCTGGGTGTTGAACAGGGTGAATGATTTGCGGTGGTAAGGAGATATGCCGTCCTGACTTCTGACAATTGGTGATACAGTGATACCATTGTTTGAATAAAGGATTCATAAGGGTATTCAAGAACCATTTATTTACCACGGATCCCACGGACTTCACGGATAAAATCACGGATTTTGTTATTGAGACAATCCGTGCATTACCCGTGTTCTCCGCGAAACCCGTGGTAAAATAACACAAACCATATTTGATTTTTCCCCGTTAGTGCTGTAAATGTTTAAAATTCAATAGTGAGCTGGGTGTTGAACAGGGTGAATGATTTGCGGTGGTATGGAGAAATGCCGTGTTCAAGAATTGCCTCCCTGTGAAACGATGTCGGATAACCCTTGTTCCTGTTCCATCCGTAAACAGGAAATTCCCCGTGAAGCTTTTCCATGTACTCGTCGCGGAAGGTTTTTGCAAGTACCGAAGCGGCTGCTATTGAGTAGTAGAGCCCGTCGCCCTTTATGATTGTCCTGTGCCCGATATCCCCGAACGGCACGAAACGGTTCCCGTCGATCAGCAGGAATTGAGGCTGTTTGCTGAGACCTTCAATGGCTATGTGCATCGCCTTTATCGATGCCCTCAGTATGTTTATCTCATCAATCTCATGGTTGTCGACAAAGGCCACTTTCCACGCGATGGCCGTTTTCATTATCTCTTCCTTCAGCTCCGCCCTCTGGCGCGCAGTCAGCTTTTTCGAGTCGTTCAGTACAGGATGCCTGTAGTTTTTGGGAAGAATGACAGCAGCGGCAACCACCGGACCGGCAAGGCAGCCCCGGCCGGCTTCGTCGCACCCGGCTTCAATAAGGTTCCGGTAAAGACACGATTTCAACATGCGAAACTATTGTATAATCCGAAAAATATTGCCTGGTCAGTTGTATCATGACAATGTAACCATGTTTCTCCTCATAAGCGGACATAAAGGTATTAATTGTTTAAAAAATCCTAAATTTGTCCAAAATCCAATTAATGATAAATATAGAACAGATAAGGGACTTATCTGAACGCCGTGAAGCGTTGAGGAGGTATCTTTGACATTGATGGCAAGAAAAATCAGATAAGGGAAAAGGAACTTATCCCACAGATGCCCGGTTTCTGGGATGATCCCAGGAAGGCGGAGGAACTGCTCAGGGAAATTGCACAGATCAAAAGCTGGACTGAAGACTTTTCAAAGGTCGATCAGGGGTTTGAGGACCTTAAGGTGATCTACGATTTTTACAGGGAGGGAGAAGCAACTGAGGAAGATGTCGACAAACAGTACAACCTTAGCCTGTCGATGATCGAAGACCTTGAAGTGAGGAACATGCTTCAGAAGGAGGAAGATCAGCTGGGAGCCATCCTTAAGATCAACTCCGGCGCCGGAGGCACTGAGAGCAACGACTGGGCTTCCATGCTCATGAGGATGTACCTCAGATGGGCAGAAAGGAACAATTACAAAGTGCGCGAGCTTGATTTCCAGCCCGGTGATGAAGTCGGAGTCAAATCGGTTACCCTCGAGATTGACGGGGAAAGGGCTTACGGCTACCTTAAGAGCGAGAACGGGGTTCACCGGCTTGTCCGGATCTCACCTTTCAATGCCCAGGGCAAGCGTCAGACAACCTTTGCATCGGTCTTTATCTCCCCTCTTGTCGATAATAACATCGAGATAGCAGTCAACCCGGCCGATATCACCTGGGAGACATACAGGTCGAGCGGTGCCGGGGGACAGAATGTGAACAAGGTCGAAACTGCAGTCAGGCTCCGGCACCATCCGACGGGAATTGTGATAGAGAACCAGGAAACCCGTTCCCAGCTGAATAACAAGGAGAATGCCATGAGAATCCTCAAATCACAGCTCTATGAACTAGAACTTCAGAAACAACGGGAGGAACAGGCAAAGATCGAAGGGGAAAAGAAAAAGATTGAGTGGGGTTCCCAGATCCGGTCATATACCCTCCATCCCTATAAGCTTATCAAGGATCACCGCACGGGTTATGAAACAGGAAATGTTGTGGCTGTACTCGACGGCGACCTGAGCGGCTTCATCAAATCGTTTTTGATGGAGTTTGCCGGGAAATAGTGAGGGGTTGACTTCCCAACTCCCGGTTTTGTTACCCCCTTCCCGGCCTTCCCCCAGGGGGGGAAGGAGCAACACGCTTTTGCTCTCGGGGGTAAGCGCCACAAGCATTTCCCCCTTGGGGGAAACGGGAAAGGGGGTTAAAGAAAACGGGCAATGGTAAGCTTGGATCGGGAAATAAGCCAGCCAGAAATGGAGATATGTCGATTATTACGCATATATAGTTAACTACATATTAACACTAACTTTTTATCTTTGATACCTGGCATTCACATTGAAAAATAAAACTTCCGACTGACTTGAAACATAATAACCTTTTTGAAAACTTTCCGCCGGTATCCACTGACGAGTGGATGGCAAAGATCAATGCCGACCTGAGAGGAGCTGATTTCCGGGAAAAACTTGTCTGGAATTCCAGGGAAGGATTTGAGGTGATGCCTTTTTACCGTGAAGAGGACCTGAAACAACTCAGCCATGTTGACGGCCTTCTGCCATTGATCCTCAGAAGCAACACAAAAGAAAGTGAATCCACTTATCCCGGGCTGGGCGCTGCTCAGTGGCTGGTCAGACAGGATATCAGGGTGAATAACTATCCCGAAGCCGGCAGGAAAGCCCTGGATGTCCTTATGAAAGGGATAGATTCGCTTGGCTTTATAATTGATGATCCGGAGACAATAAACGAGCAAAACCTGTCGGTTCTTCTCGATGGGATCGACCCCGCAGGAGCGGAGATCAATTTCCTGTCGAACGGGAAAGCCCGCGAGATAATAGCATCACTTAAAGGTATATTGCATCAAAAAGGTTACAATCCGTCATCCCTGAGGGGAGCCGTAGAGGCCGATCCGCTGGGAAGGCTTATGGCCAACGGGACTCTTTGCATTCCTGTTAAGGATGGATTGGACTACCTGGCATCGCTCACACGTGAGACCGCCGCGCTTCCTTCGTACAGGATCCTGCAGATCAATGGTTCACGCTTCACCAATTCAGGGTGCAGCGCAGTTCAGGAACTGGCATTCAGCTTCTCGATGGCTGTCGAATACCTGGCTCAGCTTACAGACAGGGGATTAACTGCTGACGATATCGCTTCAAAAATAAAGTTCAGCTTCGGCGCCGGAACCGATTACTTCATGGAAATCGCGAAACTCAGGGCAGCCAGGGTAATATGGGATGTCATCGCAGACTCTTACCAGCCGCGTGACAAAAACAGCTTCAGGATGGAGGTGCATTCCGTTACGAAAATATGGAACGATAATGTGGCAGACCCTTATATAAACATGCTGAGGACTCAGACCGAGGCAATGTCGGCAATTCTGGGAGGCGCCGATTCTCTTACAGTGCTTCCCTTCGATATCGCCGCGTGCCCGTCCGACGAATTCTCAGAAAGGATGGCAAGGAACCAACAGTTGATTCTTAAGGAGGAAGCATGGTTCGGAAAGGTTGCTGATCCGGCTGCCGGTTCTTATTATATTGAAAATCTGACTTCTCTTATCGCCGATAATGCATGGAAATTGTTCCTTGAGATGGAAAAGGCGGGAGGATTTCTTGAAGCCCTGAATTCGGGATTCCTGAAATCGCGGATGGAAAATGCGATAACCGGAGAAACACTTTAAAAAGCTATGAGGCCAAAATTCAAATATGACGATCTGAAGACCAGGAAATCGACTCCGGTTGATTTACACGCACTTGGTGACGGCGGCGGCCCGTGGACGACACCGGAAAATATTCCCGTTAAGGCATTCTACGGAAGGGACGATCTTGCCGGAATGGAGCACCTGAATTACGCTGCCGGTATTCCGCCTTTTCTGAGAGGTCCCTATTCGGGGATGTATACAATGCAGCCATGGACCATCAGACAGTATGCAGGTTTCTCAACCGCTGAGGAATCCAATGCTTTCTACAGGCGCAATCTGGCTGGAGGTCAGACTGGCCTTTCAATAGCCTTCGACCTTCCAACCCACCGCGGGTATGATTCGG
This sequence comes from Bacteroidales bacterium, assembly GCA_049294075.1. Classification (GTDB taxonomy): domain Bacteria; phylum Bacteroidota; class Bacteroidia; order Bacteroidales; family VadinHA17; genus LD21. The sequence goes on from JBAQCK010000010.1 coordinate 22,173, forward strand.
ATCATGAACGGGTGACAGGTGATGTAGGAAAAGCAGGAGTGGCGGTCGATTCAATCCTCGACATGAAGATCCTCTTCGACCAGATCCCCCTTAATAAAATGTCGGTTTCGATGACCATGAACGGTGCTGTTCTTCCGGTTCTGGCTTTTTACATCGTTGCCGCCCTTGAGCAGGGAGCAAAATACGAAGAGCTATCCGGAACCATCCAGAATGACATCCTCAAGGAGTTCATGGTGAGGAACACTTATATATATCCTCCGGGGTTCTCAATGCGTATAATAGCCGACATCTTTAAATTCACCTCCCGAAGGATGCCGAAGTTCAACTCGATCAGCGTCAGCGGGTACCACATGCAGGAGGCCGGGGCCACATGCGACATCGAGCTGGCCTATACCCTGGCCGACGGTCTCGAATACCTGAGAACCGGCATCAATGCCGGGCTCGATATTGATACCTTTGCTCCGAGGATCTCCTTTTTCTGGGCCATAGGCATGAACCATTTCATGGAAATAGCAAAGATGAGGGCTGCCAGGATGCTCTGGGCTAAGATAGTCAGCGGATTCAATCCTAAAAATCCGAAATCGCTGGCGCTCAGAACCCACTGCCAGACCTCCGGATGGAGCCTTACGGAACAGGATCCTTTCAATAACATAGGCCGCACCACCATAGAGGCGCTGGCCGCTGCCCTCGGGCATACCCAGAGCCTTCACACAAATGCCCTCGATGAGGCTCTTGCCCTTCCGACAGACTTCTCTGCACGTATCGCGAGAAATACCCAGAAATACCTGCAGGAGGAGACTAATATATGCAGGGCAGTCGATCCGTGGGCCGGGTCATATTATGTCGAAACCCTCACACATGAGATTGCCCATAAGGCGTGGGAACATATTGAAGAAATAGAGAGCCTCGGCGGAATGGCAAAAGCAATTGAATCGGGCATTCCCAAGATGAGGATAGAAGAGGCAGCTGCAAGAGCCCAGGCGAGGATCGACTCGGGTCTGCAGACCATTGTCGGAACAAACAAGTACAGGCTTGAGAAGGAGGAACCGCTCGAGTTACTCGAGGTCGACAACAGCGCTGTCAGGGATGCCCAGATATTAAGGCTGCAGAAACTCCGCGCCGAAAGAAACGAAAACGAATGCAGGGCGGCACTCGATGCCATAACCAGAAGTGCTGAAACCGGAGAAGGAAACCTGCTTGAACTGTCGGTCGAGGCCGCTGCAAAAAGGGCAAGCCTTGGAGAAATTTGTTATGCATGTGAAAAAATAGCAGGAAGATATAAAGCTGTGATACGAACAATTTCAGGAGCCTATTCCTCGGAGTATAAATCAGGAAGCGAGTTCGATGAAGCCAGGGCGATGGCTGCCGGATTTGCTGAAAAGGAGGGCCGCCAACCCAGGATAATGATCGCCAAAATAGGCCAGGACGGCCACGACAGGGGAGCCAAGGTGGTTTCAACAGGCTATGCCGACATCGGATTTGACGTGGATATCGGACCTCTCTTCCAGACACCCGCAGAAGCAGCACGGCAGGCAGTTGAAAATGATGTCCATGTACTTGGAATATCCAGCCTCGCAGCAGGCCATAAGACGCTCATTCCACAGGTTATTGATGAACTGAAAAAAATGGGAAGGGAAGATATCCTTGTGATTGCCGGAGGTGTGATACCACCTCAGGACTACAAGTTTCTTTACGACGCCGGAGTGGCAGCTGTTTTCGGACCCGGAACATCAGTGGCCCGGGCAGCAAAACAGATACTTGAGATACTTCTTCATTCAACTGAATAAGATTAATAAATACTCCTTTCCCTCCCGATAACTATCGCGAGGGAAAGGGGGTTAAACTGAGTTGAAAATAACATATTATAATTATAAGATTATTAATATTTTAATGGCGACTTTTTATCAATGATAACCGACGCCCAAATATCAATACAATTCCCAATGAGGTTTACCTTTGCAATTATATTTCTTGCAACGCTTTTTTCTTCTTCCTGCAGAAGCTCCCGAAACACCAGGGAAACGGCCACTCCTGCAGTTGAAGCACAAAGCGAAAACCAGCAGTTGAATTATGCCGATCCTTCCACATGGCTTCTCGGATATATCAATCCTGGCATGTTCTTAAACCATCCCTATTCGGATTGGTATGTCACGGCCAGGGAAGAATACACTCCCGACAGGGCCGTTATCGAAAGGCTTCGCACCGCTGTCAGCGACGACCTTTCGATACTTGTAGTTCTGGGAACCTGGTGCCCTGACAGCAGGAGGGAGGTCCCCAGGTTTATGAAGATCGTTGAGGAAACGGGATTTCCGGTTGAAAGGTTGGCCTTTGTAGGCGTCGACATTTCAAAGCTTGCCCCGGTAGGAGGCTATGACACCCTTAATATTGAAAGGGTGCCGACTTTTATTTTTCTAAAGAATAAAGTTGAAGCCGGACGCATCATTGAAACTCCTGTAACGTCTTTAGAACAGGATATGCTGAATATTCTGACAGGGAATGAAAAATAACGAAAACAACTGAATGTCATGGAAGATTTCACAAACAATGCCGGACAACCCCGTGAGCAGTTACCGGGTCAGACTCCAAAACCGGCCGGTCAGACTCTCGGGATAGCTGCGCTTATAACTGCAATCGTGACCTTCGTAATAGGGGTCATCCCGTGCGTGGGACTCATAGCGGTTATTCCGGGTATTATTGCCATAGTTCTTGCTTCAGTAGGCCTTAGTCAGGCTGCAAGAAATGACTCACCCCGCGGTGTACTTCTGGCAGGTCTTATAATCGGGATTGTGGCAACACTTATTTCGATGTCGCAGATAATGGTTGTTGGCAAAATCGGCGATAAATTCGATAAGGATTGGGGCGGTGATATTGAGAACGTAATTAAGGATGTTCAGAAAGATGTACTTGACGGGCTGGAGGATGCAAATGTCGACATAAGGATTGAAAACGGTGTTGATACGATTAACATAAAAGTGGGAGAAGGCAGGGAGGATCGCATGCGCCAGCTGGAGGGGCTTGAAGAAGGCAGAACTGTGACCAATGACACCGTCGACAAAAACGAATAATGCTTTTTCCTTACTGAAGCATAGGATTTTTTCAGAACCATACCTGTCAGTAAATTCAGTATTGGCCGGAGTGTTGTTTTTCGTGTTTGCATATTCCGGTATCTTTTCACCCGAAAAAAACAATTATCCTGTTGTTTGTATCCATGAGCGGCTTACAGGCGAACCATGCGCTTCATGCGGATTGTCGCACAGCTTCTCGCTCATACTTCATGGAAGGATCAGTGAAGCTTACAAATGGAATAGCAACGGAATGAAGGTTTTCATCTTCTTTGCTGCCCAGCTGGTTATGAGAATCGTGTTTTCGGTGTTTTACCTGAAACACCCTGAAACAGTAAGACAGCTTATAATCTACGATACAATTGCCTCTTTGACACTCTTTCTGATCGCATTCATCCCGTTTATTAAATGGATATTCAGATTTTTGTGATAAGGGTGTCATTTTCTCCGATCAGGGGCAGGTGTTACAGAAGGGAGAAAGCTATTGCTGAAAATTCAGTGCCTGTTGAATGAGATCCCGCATCCCGTAGAAAACCGGGATGCGGGATGACATCTTGCAGGGTGATCATTGTGGGGGTGAGGCCGCGGCGAGAG
>JBAQCK010000011.1:0-21240 GCA_049294075.1 Bacteroidales bacterium
TAAAAGGACCTGGTTTTTTAAATTTTATCCCATGAAAAGCTGGTTGACTAATATTATCCTATCTTTATAGACCAGCTAAATAATTACAATTGACTTAAGTTTAGCACTTGTCTCCAATATACACATAATTTATAATACTCCCGTAATCCTGGGCCAGAGGTTACGGGAGTATTATACAGCGCCTATTAATTGAACAACCTTAATCACCGAATCGACATAAGTAAAATCATAGTTGGACAAATTGTTTGCATCTGCCATGTTGTTTCCGCCTTTGTAAAATTCATAGGGTAAATTGCGAAGCACATTGATATTTGCAGATGAATAACTGGTATCAGGATTCTTGTTGTCGGTAGATTCTCGCGGCCCGGTCTTATTGTCCCAACTCCATGGCCAGGTTATGCACGTCGGTTCCGGGAGGAGCAGGAATGAAAAGCTCTTCCGTATTTTTAAAGGTACGGTCGACATAATAGTATTGCATGTACAATCCGTAAAAGGGCTTGTCTATCGGTTTTACCTTTTGGATGCCCGAGAGAGGGAAGTCCCAGTTGTGGAAGAATCCGTTAACATAGGCGAATTTCCTGCCAATGAGGATGATTCCGTCACTGTGAAGGTTTTTTTGCCGGTAGAATATTGGCATGCCCAGGGCAAACAGTGAGAGGATGACGATGAGACCAAGCATGACCACCAGCATGGCCCCTTTACCTTCATCGATTAAGAGAATGAACAGGCCGAAGATCACCACTATCAGGAAGGTGGTAATCCCCAGGATGAGCAGGTTTTTGCTCCGTTCGTGGGCGAAGAGGTAATGAGAGTAGATGGCTTTCTCCTCCTGGCTGAGCTGCCATGCAGCAACCACGTTCTCGCCGCTGATCAGAGTGGACAGTTTTTTTGCTCTCGCCCTGAAGATAAGGGCAACTACCAGGCTACCCAGGGCAATGAAACCTCCCAGAAAGGTAAAGGGGTGCATCCCGTACAACGGAGATTCCTCCAGGGTGGTGAGAATTACCAGCAGGACAGCGGCAAGGGTTACCCACCAGGCGCCTCTCACAACAACGGACTGGCTGTTTTTTATCTTCAGGTTCCGGTTGATACTCTGATAATCAAACTCCTGCTTTGGCAGGGTAAATATCTCTCCCGGTTCATCTGTCTTCCTGCGATGGTTTTCCCCTCCGGACTCCTTTTTTTCTTCAGGAGTGGTATTTCCCTGCAGACCTGTTCTGGCCGAAACCCCTTCAGATTTCTGGCTGGCTCCGCAGGAGCCGCAGATCTTTTCATTTCCGGCGAGTTGTTTGCCGCAGTTGTAACAAAACTTTGCCATATACCTCTATTGTAACTGGTTCAGCAATATATTCAATTTTAGACTGAATGGCCCCATTCCGGCGGACAAACTATTTATTTCCGCTGAAACCTCCATGAATTTACATACACAAACAAGGCAGTATAACAATTGACTGCATGGAGGTTCCATCATACCATTTGTGGCCCCTGGAAGTGCGCCCCTATTTCAGCAGCGGACAGCCGCAATTCAGGCAAACATCCTCTCCAATATCATTTAAAAAGGCGCAGGCATTACAGAAAATAATGTCGTCGCCTGATTTGTCATATTTCTCATAGGAGTTCAACGCCCCATGGTATCTAACCTTATCCCCTTTATTAAAATAGTTATACACCGTATCATCATCTTCGCTCCTGATCTCAGCCGTTTTCCCGTAATCGCCCTTGATGAAAACGGTATAAACCAATCTTAGGGCATCGTTCCTTCCATCGCCAATGTCCTTCTTAACCTCTTTGATCTTTTTGTCGGAGATCACCCCGTCCCACGAAGGCCTGACCTTTTTAGACCGGGCGGAAAATATGCCAATGAGCATAAACATTCCCCCGATGGTAGCCCCGATCCGGAGGGATTCGGGATTTTCCATGCCGCTGCCCGACTCACCGTAAATGTAAAATCCGGCGATAGCCAGGAAAGCCAGTCCTACGGAAAAGAGGAAACTATAGTTCTGGCTGTTTCGTCTGAACCGATCGAAAGCCGGATCGTCTATTTTTCTCGAGTAAGCCATAATTTTCAGTCAATTGGAGCGGCCTTTACCGGCCAAAGGCCTGCATAAGGTCGCTAATTACCTGGGCAGCATCTTTCCCTCCGGTTTCCATGGAAATTTCACGGTTTATCCTGCTGATGCTTACAGGATCACTTTCCTGCGTTCCCATCTGTTTGATTTTTTGGTTCATGTTGGCCCAGTACTCTTTCTGAGCTTGAATTTGCTTATGTTCCAAACTCCCTGGTATTGCCATTTTCAGATCGGCATCCAGTTTTTTCAGCAACATGTTGTCGATCTCTTTCGAGGCTTCGCGGCATTTTGCCTGAAGTTTGGTGGTTTGAGTGAGCAATTTGTTTCCCTCAATGTTTTCTACCTTGACTTTCAGTACTTTTCCAATGCTTGCCACATCATCGGTGGCCAGTGTGGTAAAATCGACATTTTTGTCGAGTAGTTTGGTGGTTGAAAAGGCCTCCTGATGGGCAGAGGAGACCAGGTTCATATCCGATAAAGGAGCGCTTATTCCAAACATTTTCCGATAGGTTTCGTTCATAGAAGCCTGGGCGTCGTTCATGAAGGTTTTGATATCCATCTTGCTGCCGTCGCTTTTCATAACATAGGCCGGCTCTTTGCCCGTTAATCTGTCTACCGGGCCAAGGTCGAGGTCCATGCTGGCTGTACCCGCGCTGGTAGGGTTGCGGAACTGTTTGAACTCAATGTTATCCATGACGTATCCTTTATTTTGAAGGCTCTGCACCATATCGGGGGTCATATTCTGGTAATTTCGCTGCACATACCGGTCGAAAAATGCTGATATCTCAGGATCCTGCTTGTACTTGAACTGCCACTTGGCATAGTAATCGCCGTTTAATGCAGCTGCATGCTGGCTGATTTCCTTTTCCAGCTGCTGAATGCGTGCCGTATTACTGACGCTGGCTGAGCGCAGGGTTTGCAGCTCGTTTTTCATGTTTTTCAAACTACTGATGGCATCTGATGCAGCGATGTAGTTTTGTTTTGTTCGCATCTTATCAACGGTGGACCTGATTTGTGTATTCACATCGAAAACTGGTTTAAACAAGCGGCTCTCTTTCCCGAAGAGTTGCATTGTGGCACCGGTAAACTTTTTTACTCCCCACTGCATTCCCAAACCGATGGCGTAACCTGTACCGGCCTGCTTTAATCCCTCAAAAATTTGGTTTTTGGTGGTGGCGCCTTTCTTTTTCCCGGCCTGAATATAAGCATCGGTAAATTCGGCAATGGCTGCTCCGTTGGGCGACCAGAACATGGCGGCTTGTTTTAAACCTTCGTAAGGACCACCTGAAATCACCCCGGTGGCTCCTCCGAAAAGGGCCCCCAACGCCTGTGTTCCATAAATGGTGGCGGCTGCTTCCGCCCCGTATACCTGTGCCAGTCCGGCGGACCCCACACCCATAAAAGCGGCTCCTGCCACCATAATGGTTGTCTGAGCGATAAATTCGTTTTCATCGGCTTCCGACTCCGCTACCTTTGCCATCTGATAATCAAATTCGGCACTTCCCTGGATCTGGGAATTAAAGGCTTTTCTGAGTTTCAGGGCATTTTCGTAGTCGCCTGAAACCACAGCCCTGGCATCGAGGAATTTGTCGGCCATTTCCTGTGCTTTTTCTTTCTGCTCTCCGGGCAAGAGATTGATTTGACGATAGATCCGGTCGGCAATCTGCCGGGTGGCATTTACCCGGGCCACATGTACGTGGGTGTCATAAATGAATTTATTCCTGGCAAAATCATCAAATGGCTGACGGGTATGCACCAGTTCTCCGGTTTGAAGGGTGGTCACGGCGTCCTCTTCATTTTGCCGGGTAGATTGCAGGCCCATGATTCGCCGGTCGATGTCTTTGATCTGCGCACTGAGACTCGTTCGGGCGGCATCGTCGCGGGCATTGAACAAATCGGTTGATAAGCGATCGCGTATTGATTGCTCCCGTATGATCTGACTGTTGATTGATTCGATGATTTCACGGCGGGAAACAATGGATTCGTCCCGGGCCAGCTGTTCGGCGGCAATCGAATCCGAAAGGGCATTCCCGGCATTGCCGGCTTGTCCCGGGACTTTATATTTAGTGTCCAGTTCGGCAATCTTCTGTTTTTTTTCCTTCCCTTTTAGTTCGCCGGCGTCAAGATACTCTTTCATTTCGGCCCTCATTTCTGTCAGAAAATCTTCGAGCGCTTCGTCCGGAATCATTCCGTTGGAATCGGGGGGATAGCTGGCCCATTTGTTCCCATAAGCCCACAGGAGGGCCCTCTTGAAGAAGAAGCCTGCCGTCTGTTTTCGGGCAAGATACCGGTTGCAGGTGTTGCTGAAGGCTTTGCGCTCGCTGTAATTATCCTCATCCTCGTTACCAGGCGATGCCATCGCGGCCAGCATCATCATTCTCATGTACGATGTTTGTTTGAACTCCGGAATCGCCGGATAGGAAACCAGACTGAATTCTCCATTATCCGTGTCCATGCTTTTGTCGTCGCCGGTCACCATCTCGTCAACCTGATGCACCCTTATTTTGCTGAGCCAGTCATAATCTGATTCCAGATTGTCGGTTTCAATATCACCCAGCTCAATGATCTGGTATACCTCTTTATTATTTAACTTAATCTTCAGCAAATGCCTGAAAAGGGGTTCGTATAGCTTTTCCAGCCCTTCAGCCTGAACCGGACTTTGACTATATCCGGCCCAACACTCTCCCAGATCGCCCCGATTTTCCGCCTTGGGCAACATGCGTTTGTAGTTTTCGGCGGCGGCACACTTTGCATTTACCGGATTGGGTGGATTTCCGAGTGCTGCTATCTTTTCGGCCAGCACAGTCATGGCCTTTTCCAGCAAAGGGAAAGCTGATCCGTGGAAACCTGCTTCGTTCATCACTTTCTCCCATGCATCCTGATCGTCTTGTTCCACAGCATATCCGGCATCGAGTAAAACCATCGTTACCGCTTGCAGGTTACTCACATATATCTCGCGAACGGCGAGAAACTGGCTGAGGAGCGGATTCAACCTGTTCAGGTACTCAATGATCTCCTGTGTTGGAAAGTCAAACAACGGTGCCCATATCGCTTCAAACTTCCGGGATTCTTCGTCGGGCATGGCCCCGTATATCAACCGCATCCCTTCGAATGCCACAGACACGGCAGCATTGTAATTAAATTCCGATAATTTGTCGATATCAGGAATAGGTGGAGGGATAGCAGCCTGTATGCCCGGAGAAACCTGGCTGTCTGTTTTCGCAGATAAAGGCTCCCACGGGGTTCCCTCTGAGATCTTGTTCCGGGGGGCGCAAGGATCAGTGGATGAAAACTTTACTTCAGGAATAATGCCTTTTTGCACAGGAATCACCGGCATTTTATTCAAGTCGCGAAAGATGGCCAAAGAGGTATCTTGCTCCGGGGAGTAACCGGGAGATATTGTTGCGGTTTCATGCTTTTCTGTGGTGATATCATAGTTCTTATGTCCCTGTTGCCTCGCTTCGGCGGATTGCATAATAAATATCACTGTAACAAGGCAAAAAGTGAACCTGTGAAAAGGGCTGAAAAGAGAAGGGTTAGTTTTCATTTGTTTGAAATATGGCGTGGTTAGGGTTTGTTCCGCGTAGGGTTGAATGTTGAATTTTCTTCAAAATTGGTTCCTCTTTCCAATTTCACATCACTAAGCTACTTTTTTTTGGTTTCCCTGGTTTGTTTAATGTCAATTTCTATTTGGAATAGCCTTCGTTGGTTTTCCGGATATGCATATAGCAACCTGTTATAGCCAGTGATTTCAGTTAAGATCGGTATATGAGGCGTACAGAGAAACCGGATTTACCAGGGTTTTCTTTTGACAATTGTATCAGCGATTGTGTTCTCGCGGATATCGTTTATGAAATGTTCAGAAGAGCCCTGGTAGATAAGCATGGTTACAGCTCATTATACTTTTTGGCAGAGCCTTTTGACTTGTCAACAGGGTATTTCTCATTGTTCTTGCGGATCTTCTCAAGGACAATTTCTTTTATGTCGAAGCCGTGTTTGCCAGCCAGCATTAAGGTATATGCGAGCACGTCAGCCAGCTCCTCGCGAAGCTTATCGCGATTTACCGTTTCCGACTCCTCAACCGTTTTCCAGAGGAACAGTTCATTGAGTTCTGCGGCCTCGATAGCTATGGCCAGCGCCAGATCCTTGGATGTGTGAAATTGTTTCCAGTCACGGGCATCGCGGAACTTTTCCAGCTCCGATATAAGAAAATCAAAATCTGACATTGTGCTTTCCTTTGTGTTCCCGAAATTAACAAAATCATAATTAAGTTGGGATTTCCGGGCTGCAATTTCAAATCTCCGAGTTGATATTTTCCTGTTGGTATCACTACGTCCTGCGCTTTTGGGTCCCGCTTCCCTAATAACGTGTTCCTTGCCCTGTGCAGCTGTTAATTTCTCGAACTGTTACCTGGCATACCCGGGTTTATTTCTTATTTTTACATTGCATTTCGAGTTCATCCGTCAGTTGACGGAATGATACCAACCGAGTGACCGTCACCACGGTGGTAAAACAATGCGGACGAAACAGGTCAAAATAAACGGGGACTGATCTCCATCATTTGTTGCCTTGAAATGCAGATGTTTAACCTGTTAAAAACATTTGCCATGGGACCAGACAAACACAAAAGAAACGAAGACCCGAATTACCGGCCGGACAGAATTAATCATTATTCATTTTCACTGGAAGACAGGGTGGAAATCCTGGCTCAGGACCCTGTCCGCTATTTTACATCAGCCAACGCATGGTGCGGCAGGGGAGAGAGCCGACTGAAAATCCTCGATGAGTACCTTGAGGAGGCACTTAAAGACGAAAAGTACGGGTTGTGCCACCGGATCCGTCAGGTGCAGCGCTTCCTGCTCAGAAAGGCCTGGCTGGAAAAAAACCCTGTCAGGCCTGAAGAGGGACCGGCCAGAGTAAACCTGAGAATCTTCCGGCCGAGGGTTACTGTGCCTGTATATGAGGTGGAATGCGATCTTGCAGATGATCCGGTTGCTGCTTTCAGGTCGCTTCAGATGAAGACCCGCAAGGAATTTTTAAGACCTATGATCCTGAAGCCCGATGATCCTGACCTTCCGATGCTTGTATACTCCTCTTTCCATTATCCTGTAGAACAGATATGCATTACCAGGTCAACCCGCAGAATTGAAAAGCTGGGCACCATCGCGCCGTCGACAACCTGCGGTCAGTTCATCCAGTCGTTCACCGGTCACTCAATGGTGATCCTGGCGCCTGAAGGATTCATTAAAAAGTACAAAATAGACCGGATCGAGACTGACATCGAGATCACTCTGGCAGTACCGTATTAGCCGCAGTTATAAACCGAAGTTTGCTGATGAACCAGAAGTTTAATGTGGAGTTCTTCGCTGGTCAAAAACGCGATTAACATGTCTTTCTCTTAGTTACTTCCGGGATGTAGTCAATTTCACGGCCACTCAGGATATTCAGGCAGGTGACAAGATCGGCAGTATGCAGGGACAGCACCGGGCTGATATAGCGTCAGACCCTTAGCTATTGGCGGTCTCTCGGACAGTTATCGGTTATATTGTCTAATAAATGAGTTATGACTACCTGGGCAGAATACTTTGGGCCAATTGCCTTCTTATTCAGGCGTTTCGATGCAATAAATGCCTGGTTATTCCGTAGATAATACAAATACGGATCATGATCAGCGATCTCTTTATTCAGGCAACCAAGTCCAGTCCTGAGATCACCCTGCTGGCAAATGGCAGGATATCCATCTCAGGAAGATGTATTCCACGTGAACCGGATGATTTTTTTGCTCCGGTCAGGAATGGGCCTCTGCCTACTGTCTGGAGCCGGCAGAAGAGACAGTCATAGACATTTCAATTGAGTATATCAACGGGACGAACAGCGGGAAAATGTATTGGTTCCTTAGAAAACTGAAGGAGGTAACCGCTTTGGGGAAGAAAATAGGAATTAACTTCACCTTTGAGTCTGACGATGACTGGATGAATGACTATGGCCTTGCACTTCAGGAGCAACTGAAGATTCCTGTCAATATGATAGCTGTCGAAAAGTTGACCTCGCCGGTAATGGTTGCTTCACCGCCTTACAAAAGCAATAACCTTTCTTCCGAATGAGGGCCCTCATCAAATTAATTGTTTTTGTCGCCGCAGTTATCGCTGGTGTTTACTATTTCCGTAATGACGGGAATGATGTCATCCGGAGAATAAGAGAGTGGGCGGAGAGGACAGCTGAGCATCTTGAATTGCTTGCCTCTGCATCTGAGGAACAACAGGATGTAATCACTGAGCCTGTATCCGGCGAAACCATTGATTGGTATTCAGGTGGTCCGTCTGAAGGACAGAATTACTCCGGCGGTGCTGAGATCACCTCACATATCGGGCTTTCGTCAGCAGGGGGAGATTCGGAGATTCAGAAATCCGCTGTTACGGAAAGAGAGGTCAGAAATGAGTTTCAGGGGCGCTCCGAATCGGAAAATATGCAATGGGCTAAGGAGGTCACTGAACGGTATGCGCCAAACGCATGGAGCCTTCTGATGCTTTACGATGCCCTTCCTTCATACCAGAAAGTGGAGAGTGTTGATGAGATGGTCATGACCACGCAGAAGACAGCATCGACCTTCGCATATATGGACGGAGGGTCGGCAACGGAACTCCTGGGAGAGATGGCAACCAATGTGCACGAGATTGCCCACGGATTCTGCAGACACTACCCATTCAGCCATGCCCGTGAAAATGGATTGAAAATGAACTGGGATGATGCCAGTCTTGCATATTACCTTTCTCCTGCCAGGATTTACATGATAACCTTTCCCAAGGCATCACTGTTTCCGTCTGCAGAGCTGGTGTCCGAAATACCTCGCGATCTGAGGACTTATCGGTTTGATACATACGTCAATGGCCGGACATCTACTCAGGGTGAGGGAGTGCTGGGACTGCTGAATGAGTTTCATGCATATTATCTGGGCTCGCGGTGCGGGTATGACCTGCTTGAAGCATATATACTGGCTGAAGGATCTGTTGCCATGGGTTTTCTGGAATGGATAAGGGCACTTCAGAGCACTATGACTGCCTACTGGGAGTTTGATTTCTTCATCAGGGAATATCTGTTGCACATGAGAACCCATTACCCTGAAGATTATGCCCTACTTGTCAGCAAAGGGGAGTTTGCAGACGCCTACAGGGAATTCCGGAAGGCTTACGGTGATCTCGTCAGCAAATACGTGGCACGAATAACTGAGACTGCAGACCGCCTCGAAGCTTCAGGCGAAGCAGAGGTAACGATCGAGGGTGTCATGGTATGGATCAGTTACAACGGAGGTTCACACAAACAGGGTGTAACGTTCTTTGACGATGCCAAAGCTATCCTCGAACCTGTTATAAACAGCCGCAGGTATGACCAGGTGGAGGAGCTCCTGACCGGCCGGTAGCTCTTGCATCATGCAAGACAACAAGATCATTTCTTAAAAATCCCGGTCTCACATTCCATGCATTTCCATTTAGGATCATCTCCTGTGATGCAGCATCCTCCGATAGCTATTCGTCCTGCTTTCATGTCAGCCTCAAGCTCTGCAGAGTAGGCCGGATAGCCGTATAGGATCCTTGCAACCCGCAATGATCCGCATTCAGGGCATTTTGAGGATTGGTTTAACGATTCATATCTTTTGTTCATTACGATTTCTTTGGCTCGTCAGGTTCGTAAAAGTCGTTATCAGTATTCTCCTTATTCCTTATTTTCTGGCTGTACATGGCCCTGGCATTCCTCTCCTTCCGAAACATATCATTGACGCCGCTAAGGTCTTTTTTGAAGAACATGACGTTGGTTATTGAGATGCTTTTGGCTATCGTCTCGACGTCGTGATCGGTTCCGATATAGGTGAATGTCCATCCCGCCATTTTCATATCCTCCACCAGTTTCTTTATTGCATTGCCCGTGTACTCCTTCGATGCGTTCTCCAGGCCGTCGGTAAGGACAGTGACCAGCACGTTGTGATCGGTCTGTTTCTCGAGCGCCTGCCTCAGGCTTGTTATCGAGTTCCCCATGGCATCGAAGAGGGGCGTCATCTCACTGGGCTTGTATGTCGAGCTGCTGATCTTCTTGAGTTTGGCGACTGGATCCATAAAGTGAATCACTTTCCGCCCGGCAGTGTTAAAGGTCACGAATGTGATGAAATGCTCCTGCTCGGGAAATTGCTTTTCTATGCCCTTGATTGACTGAACCAGTTCATTGAATCCGCTGATTATCGGCTCCTTGATCGACTCCATCGAGCCGCTTTCGTCTAGGATGATGAGGTTGTGTACCTGGTGCTTCTTTTCCATGATTGCGTGTTATTAAGTGGGACCTGAATTAATTGCCAACAATTGTTTACTGTATCATAAACCGTTTGTTGCGGCAAATTTAACCCCACACTTTGCAGCCTATTTGCAACGTGAATGGAAATCCTACTTATTTCTGAAGAAAGTGACTCGCCTTCGGCTGAATGCACAGTAGTTCCTCAATCTGGCGGAAGTACCCGGTTGGAGCAGGACTAAGCCCTGATGCCAAGCTCAGAGATTTCTTCTTTATTCAGTGAATTGTTGCGTCGTGAATTGGCAATAGCTTACACTTGACTAATCTGCTGTTGCGTTCATCTTTCTTTAACAAGAATGGTGTCTATCTGTAGTTTATTTGCTGGCAGGTGGTTGACTGCAACATCCCATATAATCTCATAATCCACTCCGAAGTATTCATGTGAAACTCTGTTTCGCAAATAATACATCTCATTCCAGGGAACTTCAGGATATTTATTTTTTATTTCATTATCCAGGGAGCGGGAAGCTTCTCCTATTATCTCAAAGTTTCTGATAACCGCATCAACTGTTTTATGGTCTTTTTTGAAACTCCTGAAGTCATATCCCTTGACATATTCAGCAATTCTGCTCATGGCAAGCTGCATGTCTTCCAGGTACATAATATATGTGCGTCCTTCCTTTTTCAAATCAGACAAAATTCACTTGTTTCAGTATGCGGTCCTTAATCTGCCTTTTGAGAGCATTTTTTGTTACGAGATCTATTTTGCGCCCAAAAATACTCTCCAGATAAATTTCCAGTGAGAAGTATTTCCATCCTATTGGTTTCTCAAATTCGACAAGAAGATCAATATCACTCTCTTCAGAGAATGATTCATCTGTAAATGAGCCAAAGAGACCTATTTCCCTGACTGCATATTCTTTGGACAACATTGGCTTAAGTTCAGCTAACTTGCTTAATATGTATTCTTTCGTAAGCATAATTCAAAGATAGTAAAATACTTTCTATATGGATTTGGCATGCAGCAATGTTGATTATTATAAGCCCTGAAGATTACCTTCTCCTTTTTATTCTTGCGGTCGTCCGGGTTTCTGATAATCCTCACAAGCAGGCACTTCTGCAAGGCTGGAGCTGAGTGCCTTTTCGATCTTGCATATTGTTTCCAGTGAGAGATTCTCCCGGCCTTTTACGACCTTATTGATGTATTGGGGCGATACTCCGATCATTTCAGCCAGGTCTTTCTGACTCAGCGATTGTTTTCTGAGAATGCTCAGTATTCTTACTGCTATTTCTGCTGATTTGTCGAGCCACTCTTTATTTTTTTCGTAGTACCCGATCTGTTCCATCCAGTCTGACGGATCATCGGTAATATATTTGTTGATTTTACCTTTACCTGAACAGCTTTTCAAATTCATGCTGCTTCTCATTGTTGTACTGTACCGATAATGAACAGTTTCTGTCGGCAAATATACGGATAAATTTCATTAAATCAACTTATAGGTTTAATTTTAGCAAGAAATATTTTCTCGGGCAAATCTTCCACTGTGAGTTAAATATATGAATTATCCGGATATTTTAGGATTTGCAGGAACGATTTTAATAACCGAGTTTTTTAATGTAGCTTGCTTGTGAGCTTGGTCTTATTAGGAGGTACCCGATGATAAACAGGTTATACAATCCATGGCAGATTACCAACTCCGGTGAGAAGGAGGCTGACAAGCAACTCTCAGTTTACCGGAACGATGACGGACTTATGTATGTCATTCATCAGCTGAGGCTGACATCACGGTATCACCGCACGCAGATGGCAGGGGAGTGCGATTTCGTTGTTCTGACCAGGCTTGGGATAATGGTTATCGAGGTAAAGGGTGGAATTATCGGCTACGGGAAACAACTTGAAGGAGGAACCGGATACTATCGCCTTGTGGGCGACAGGAAGAAGGAATCTCTCGACAATCCTTTCATTCAGGTAGACGGCAATGCAGATACCATTCAGAAATACCTTCTGGAAAAGAATCTCCGGAACATATTTGTCTGCAAGATGGTATGCTTTCCGGAATGCGTGTTCAACAGGAGCTCGATAGGGCAGGAGGATCTGTGGCACAGGGACCATGAACTTGCCTTTACCGACATGATAATCGCCTCCCTTGAGAGGCAGCGGCAGAAGTTTCATGAAACGGAAATCCGAAACGGGAGTGCCCGATACATCCAATGGAAGGAGCTTGATGAGGATGAGATGAAGCGCATCTGCGATGCCCTCGAGCCCGAGTTCAGCCCCTCGGTACAAAGGTCTCTTGTTAAGCTTAACCTTGCCGAAGCCGATCGCCGGAACAGTGAAGGATTGGCTATCCTGAGCGGACTGAATGAAAACCGCCGGCTGATCATACAGGGACCTCCCGGAAGCGGCAAGTCGACCTATGCCCTGGACATCATAACACGTCTGTGCAGGAATGAAGGTTTAAAAGGCCTCTACATATGCTGGAACGAGCTTCTGCTGGAGGAGATGAAATCCAGGTTGGCAGATCCTGATATTGAAATACCACAGGATAAAATTACCGCAAAGCTGTATTTTGACCTTGCATGTGAACTGGGAAAAATGTCGGGCGACAAGTCCCTGGTGCCGACAACGCAGACGGTTAAAAGGGGAGGAGTGAGAGAGTGTGTCAAGGGCGCAGTGTCGAAGATAGGATCACGGGGGAAAATTGGAAAATATGATTTCATTGTGGTTGACGAGGCACAGGATATCTTTGACAAGGGGATTGACCATGTCATCAAAGCCCTGCTGAAGGTCAACAACCCGCTTCAAAACGGCAGGTATTACATCTTCTATGACGACAGCCAGGACTATCCCGGATCTGACGATCTGGGTTACTATGTGCGCACACGCGACATGTTTAAGGCCAATGCCGCATCCTATGCCCTGACTGCATCGCTGAGGGTCAACACCGGCCACGGTATCAGTGAACTCATTAATAATGCCTCCGCGGGCAGAGTTGACACAGGCAGGGATTACGGAGAGGACGTGGTATTCAGTGAGTGGAAGGATCCTGAGGAGGCGCTGAGGATTATCCTGCAGGCGGTGACAGGTGAAAAGGCTGTTTCGGGCTTTGGCCACGAAAGCATCATGGTACTCTTCAGCTTTGATCTGCTGAAGGAGCGTTATCCTATTACTGCGCTGCTGGCATCAGAAAACGCATTTGAGCTCCTTCGGCCCGACAATTGCGGGGAGCAAAGTGAAAAGATAAAATACACAACCATACTGAAAGCCAAGGGACTCGAGCGCGATGTAGTCATTTTGGTCTGTTCATCCTTGAATCAAAAATTGGATACCTACCAGTTGTTTATAGGAGCATCCAGGGCAAGGGTAAGGGTATACCTTTTAATAGCGGCAGCTAATTGTGAAAATGCAGAAAGTAAACAAAAATGACGGTTAAAGAATTACCTGTTCATGCCTATTTACAGCTTGAGGACTTCGACTGGGAGGATGTTAATGATCTGCCCTGTGCAGACGAGGATTGCTTGGGTGATTTTTCTGAAATGATGATTAATGTTGTCGAGGGTCATTTCAGAGATGCATGCGAAAACCTCTGGCCCTTGCTTGAAGGAAGACAATTCCAATCGATCACGATCGGGATTGATGTTGTCGGACTCGAAAGAGGAATGGCAGGATATTATCATGAAGCATCAGAGAGGAACGATGGTCACTATGGCTTCTCGGTTTCCAGGAAAGTTCTGAAGGAATATCTCAGCCACCACCTTGATCAGAACATCAGTCTGAGCATCCATACCAGGTATATGTGGGAACATGAGATCATTCATATGTGTGATCATAAGAATCTTGTTGAGTTCAGGTATAATAAGAGCAGTACCGATGTGAGGGAGTTCCTGATACATTTTCTCCTTAGCTTCCGCAATGAGGGCCTGGCTGATCTTATTTATCTTATGACGGGAAACTGCATCATTAAAAGTCTTGATGAAGCACAAACCGGATTTCGTAAGGCAATTGCCAGGTTTCATGCAATTCAGTGGGAGGATGGCAGTCTTATCAGGCAGAGACAGTATGAAGTGATGCAGACTTATGATTTCTATTCAATTGGACCCTGGGCAATTCTCCATGTCTTAAGTCATCCGGGATATATGGGTTTGACACCGCATACAAATTCTCATATCAGGAATATGATGAATGGAAAGATTCCGGATGGCGATCAGATGATGGAGTTAGTCAGAGATGCCTTGAAAATAACAAATTATGACTTCATCAGACTTATTACCGAGCCCGGAATCAATGGAGTGCCGTTCATTGAAAAATCAATTCTGAATTGCCTTGCATCGAAGGTTAGTGCAATAAAACATCCGGGGGAGATTGCCGGGTCTGATGAGAAATACAACAGAGCACATGCCTATTTGATGAATTTCTTTTACAGTCTTTGGCCTGAATCGAGCCCGGAATGCACACAATCAAACTAATGTTAAGTTAAGTATAATATGACGTAATTAATTAAAATATTTGTATCTTTGTAAAAATTATACAAATGATACGATATACAATTAAATTAACCAAAAACGAGGTAGAAGAACTCATGAGTATTATCAATAAAGGATCTCATACCTCTCTGACATTCCGGACAGCTTACATTCTGTTAAATTGTGATGAAGGCAAGTACTCACAGAAAGTGACCAATGAGCAAATAAGCAAAGTGCTTAAAGTTGGGATGCGGACAATTGACAGGGTAAAGAAGAAATTTATTGAAGAAGGCTTTGAAGCATGCTTAGACAGGCGACCCACTACCCGTATTTATGAAACAAAAACAGATGGGGACGTAGAGGCAAAACTGGTGAGTCTCTGTTGTAGTGAGCCGCCCAAAGGATTTGCCAAATGGTCATTGAGATTACTGGCAGACAAGATGGTTGAATTAAATTATGTTGAAAGTATTTCTCATGTAACAGTAAGAAGCGTTCTAAAAAAAACGAACTTAAGCCTTGGAAAGTAAAAGGATGGGTAATTCCTCCGGAACAAAATAGTGCGTTTGTAGCTAACATGGAACGTGTATTGGATGTTTACAAAAGACCCTACGACAAGGACTATCCGGTAGTTTGCATGGATGAATCGCCTAAGCAATTGATAGAAGAAACACAACACACAATAGCGATGAAACCAGGTCAGGAAGCAAGAGTAGATTATGAGTATGTGAGGAATGGTGTAATAAATATATTCATGGCAAATGAACCTCTGAAAGGAAAACGTTTTGTGGAAGTTACAGAATTTAAGACTAAGAAAGACTGGGCAATGTTCATAAAAGATATTGCAGATGTTCATTATCCAAAAGCGAAACGGATAACCTTAGTGATGGATAACTATAATACACATGCACCATCAGCATTCTATGAAACATTCAGACCAAAAGAAGCAAAGAGATTGTGGGATAGGTTTGAATTTGTATATACTCCCAAGCATGGCAGTTGGCTAAACATGGCTGAGATAGAATTACACGTATTAAACGGACAGTGTCTGAACCGGCATATACCCGCAATGGAAATAATAAAAGAAGAAGTGGATGCTTGGAAAACTCATCGCAATAATAAAAACAGCAAAATAAATTGGCAGTTCACAAACAAGGAAGCAAGAGTAAAGTTAAAAAGATTATATCCGTCAATTAATAATTAACATAACACTAAGTTCAAATTTAAACTGATGACCCAAACAAGGCTATTTCAACAAATTTCCAAACCTCCTCAAATAGATTACGGAGATGAATCATAGAATTATGGCAATCATACAGGTAATTGGTACCATCAATCTGTAACAATTTGACGATTAGGTTCGTATTAAATATTTAAACTCTGAAAAGTAATTAATTATGGCAGAACCCAGGTATTTGACAAAATCACGCTTCAAGCTCGCATTTGAATGCGAAACTAAGCTTTTCTACACTCGCAAGAAGGAATATGCTGATCAGTCCTCTGAAGATCCTTTTCTCAGGGAGTTGGCAAGAGGAGGGTATCAGGTAGGCGAGCTGGCGAAATACTATATTACTGATAACCCTACCGGTGTTACTGTGAAGGATACAGGTTATGATGAGGCTTTGGCCGAAACCATGCGGAGAATACAGAGGGGAGACCACTATATCGCGGAAGCGGCAGTCAAATGGGATAAATGTTTCATCAGGATTGACATTCTGGAGATAGATGTAAGGCAAAAGAGAATTAAACTCTATGAAGTAAAGTCAGTTTCGTGGAAGGAGGGTGACGAGTTCTTTAAAACTGTCCAGAGAGGAGAAAAGAAGGGGCAGACCATTATTGACGGTCGTTGGATGGACTACCTTCTTGATGTCGCTTTTCAGAAATATATTGTGTCAGGGGCATATCCGGACTATTCAGTGGAACCTTTCCTTGTGGTTGTTAACAAGGATGCAACTGCCAGTGTTGATGGTCTGAACCAGTTTTTCAAAGTGCGGGGTGAGGGGAAAACGCATGATGTTATTCCTGTTCCGGGTTTGACTCGTGAGATGCTGGGCGAAGAGGTGCTGATAACATTGCCTGTTAATGATGAGGTCGAGTTTATTCTTAACGGACCGGTTGAATCAGAGGTCTTTCCCGGATACAGTTTCCGGGAATATGTCAGAAGCCTCGCTCTTGCATATGAAAATGACACGAAGCTGCAAAGACCAGTTTCTGAAATCTGCAAAAAATGCCAGTTCTATACAAAGAACGGTGATTCTGACAAGTTACGGAGCGGACGTGATGAGTGCTGGGCAGAGAAGGTCCCGGTCAGACCAGGCAGCACTGCAGGTCCGAAGGTAATCGAATTATGGGGAGGCAAGGCAGGTGCAAAGAGCGTGGTCAGGGAGCTGATAGAAAAATCCAGGTATTTTCTGACGGAAATTGACAAGGCCGATATCTCAGACAGCATCGATGATGAACCGTCCGGGGAGCTCACTCCCGCCCAGCGCAGGTGGGAACAGGTCCGAAGAATCAAACTGAGTGACACGGGATTTTATCTTGATCATGAAGGCCTTTCAGCTGAAATGGCTAAATGGAAGTATCCGCTTCATTTCATAGATTTTGAAACCTCCAGTCCGGCACTGCCGTTTACCAGCGGCGCCCATCCATATGAAGGCATTGCGTTTCAGTACAGCCATCATATAGTTCGCAGCAATGATGCAGGCAGGTCATATTCCGTTGAACACAGACACCAGTTTCTGAACACGGACCGTGGGATAAATCCAAATTTGGCATTTCTGAGGGAGCTGATGCGTGATCTTGCTGAGGACGACGGAACCATCTTCAGGTATCATAATCATGAAAATACATACCTCCGCATGATAGGAAGGCAGCTGGCCTTTGCATCTGATCAGCAAGTGACTGACAAGCGTCAGCTGATGTCATTCATTGATTCAATTACGCAATACAAGGATGGAAAGAATCTCATTGCTGGTCCAAGAAATATGGTTGACTTATGGGATCTTGTCCTGAGGTTCTATTACTCACCTCACGCCCGCGGATCCAATTCACTGAAGCAGATATTGCCTGCTGCGATAAATGACAGCCAGTTTCTCCGAGATAAGTATAGCAAGCCCGTATGCGGCAGAGGCAGGGAGGTTACAAGCCTGAATTTTGAATCAGTAGTTTGGATTGATGAGCGTTTCAGGAATGATCCGTACAAGACTCTTCCCCCTGTTTTTGAAGGTTACTCAAGGGAGGAGCTTGATGAGATGTTTGATGACATGGATGAGCTGGCCGACGGTGGCGCTGCCATGATGGCCTATGCAAAGCTTCAGTTCTGGGAAACCCCAGAGGTACAACGCGAATCTATTAGGAAGGCACTTTACAAGTACTGCGAGCTTGATACTCTTGCTATGGCAATGTTATGGGAATTCTGGAATGATGAGATTAGAGGGAGAAGAGCATAAAAATCATTTGACACATAAAGAGCTTTCTTTCTAATAACTAAATACAATTGCTTAAAAAACTTCAAGAATTATTTAACTGCCATTGCCATAAGTTCTGTTAAAGTACATAAAAAAGGGAAAGCCTCCTTGTCTTCGGAATAACCCTTGAGTTTCTTAAAATTCCACACTCTTTCTTCAAATTCAGGCTCTGGATTAACAAGAGAGAAAACCAGATAGTATTTATGATTGGGTTCTGGATAATCTATAAATATTTCATCTTCCACAGACAGGATACGGGGTTTCTCGGCATCATCATGACTAATCTTATATAAAATACCTGATGAATCATTATTCCCAGTGTGAAGCAGAAGATACTCAGCCCCTATCACTTGTGAAGAGAGAGCCATTGCTCCTTTTGCGGTACCTGTCCGGACGTTATATTTGTTCCGGGACTTAATCCAATTTAAATGCTCAATGTTTTTATAGTAACCCACAAGAATGCTTGTTTCATCAGGGATAAGCTTTATTTTATTGCTTAGGTCGACATATTCCGGTAGTGGCTCAGCAGTTATATTCGGTGTTTTATCGTCTTCTTTGTATTCTTTTTTTCTGCTTTTGTGGACAAAATGAGATTTTGCGGCAATTCTTTCACGCTGGTTTGCCCGGTCCTGGAAATGCCTTATGACGGTTTCTATAAACTCGGCAACTTCAGAAATTCCTGTGTTTTTGCTATCTGCTGATGGTTTTACACCGAACGCTCCAAGGCCGGGTATTATTTCATGAAAGCCCCTGAAGGGTCGATTCTTATCATCTGGGTTGCCTTCACCTGGATAAAGTACATATGCACCTCCCGTTCTCCTGATAGCATCCTTGTAAGCATGCATTTTTATGAGGTCAGCGTTCCTGTATTTGCCTCTTCTTTCATCTCTTTTTTCTTTTTCCACAGAGTCTACTTCTTCTCCCTGTTCATCCTTTTCAGTTGTTATTTCCTTCTTAATAATGAATTTTCCAAGCTTGTATTTGGCATCAAAATGAATATGTACAATCATGTCATTTTCTTCAGCCTCCGCTTCTTTCAATGCAGCAGGCCATATTGAAAAAGTGTAATCAGGTCTAAGCGGTTTAGTCCAGCTTCCGTCAGTTGCCCTCCATGTACTGCCTGAGTTTACGTACTCGGTACCACCCTTAAATGTCCTGTTATATGAGAAGCGTATACTCAATGGTCTTGTCTGATCAGAGGTCCTTGCTGTTACAGAAGTGTCAACTCCTGATCTCAGTTTCAGTCCCAGACCATCCGACGTTTCCTCGGAAAGGTATTTAATGTCTTCCTTGTCAATAAGACTACCTGTTATTTTACCATTGTGTGAGATTTCTACGACATCGAATCTTGATACAAACCAGCTGTAAAGCTGAAAAAACAGCCAGTATTCATACAACACAGCAATATCCCTCTTCTCTGCTTTGTATACATTATCACCTCCCTTCCAAATCAGTCTGGCTGCAAGATCAAACAGAGTCCATGCATTCAATATCTCGCGATATCCGCTCTTCCGCTGAAGAAGAGGGCTGTTCAGAATCAGCGCTTCAGGATGTGATATTTCCCTGAAAAAAGGATTTTCAAGATAATGTCTGAGTATCCTTCCCAACAGCTCAGCCTCCTTTTTTGCTTTTGAATAGTTTAGATCGAGAAACTTTTTCTCGCATGATTCGCAGAAGACAGCAAAACTTTCAAGAGCGTGTTTTACAAATCTGTTTTCGGGTATATCGAAGGAATCTGTTTTGCGAACAGCCAGAATTTTATTAGGTACTGAGGAAATGTGTTCGTTTAATTTGTAATCAAAACGGTTCTTCCCGGTAATAATCTGCTTAAGTGTATAATTATTAACCTTTCCCATCCTTCTGATATCGGACGGTTCAAGATCTTCTCTCCATCTGGAAGCAGGGGCGAATAAGATTCTGCTGACAGCTCCCTGGAATTCTTCGGAAACGATCAGTGATTTCACAAATGCGAACCGCTGATAAATTGTCCCGGTTTCTTTATTAAAGTCAGGGGCCAGCCTCTGGCTTACAGGAGAATTTATCTGAAGCAGAAGGTCAGAACATTTGCTTGCTATATCATCAAGCATGCTCCTGAAGTTAATACGGTAATTTTCATCCAGTACTTCTGAGTCTTCGTGAATGTCAAGCTTGGTTGAAAGGACTTCGAGCTCAGCGAGATCAACTACAGTTGAAGGATCATCTTTCCTGTAAATTTCAAGGCTTAGGGTTCCCACAAAGATTCCGGGTGTAATTCTTCCACCCCGGTCATCTCCGCCCTTAGAGTGTGCTAGTATCCCAGGAATGGGTTTAAGCTGATAAGCAGCATTACTGAAGTAATAACTATAACTTCCAGATTCCAGCAGTTGTACCTGAGCCTCCCCATTCTCAACTGCCTCTTCAGAATCGATCTCGGACAGCGAGTTTTCTTGCTCTTCAAAGATGGAAAGTCCAAGATCAGGTTCCCTTGTTTTGATCTGTATTTCAGGTTTGAATGCCCTCATTTATCAGGCTTCGGCGTAACTTGTAAAACCGTTGGCAATAAGATTCTTATACATTCGCTTGATTTTATCAAAGGATAATTTGTAAAGGATTTTATCATCTGATACTTCTTTTTCAAAAAATTCACCGATAAACTGTTTCCCATCCTTGTCCTTTTCGGCTGAGCATTTTTCATCAATTTTATCAATACAGAGTCGTCCCAGTGCTGCAAGAACTGGCACAAGCCTGTTTCTGGATCCGTGCAGTTTTGGAAGAAGTTTCTGGATTATGGCTATATCGATAAAATCCTTGTCTGTCAAATCGTTGCCATTACCTTTGGAGAACCCGTCAGAAATGGTTTCGAGGATACCTGCAAGACGAGTGATCTCAGATGCGGTTCTGTATCCGAATTCAGCTCCGACTTTTTGCAGAACAGGAAAAAAGTCGTTTAAAGAACTTACGGCAATTTTACTTCCTAACCTGTTATC
>JBAQCK010000012.1:0-3648 GCA_049294075.1 Bacteroidales bacterium
GTCTGGCGCTCGACTTCTGGTCAATCATCGACATGAGATGGATTGACACCGGCAATTTTGGACTTTAGGAATAGACTGGCTCGCGCCTGAACATCTGGTCCTGCGAGTTGGTAGCCAGGCACTTTAACAGGTAAGATAAAGCTGCCGAGATACCTGCAATCAGCACAGGCTTAAGGGTTACCCAGGTAAAAACGGCCCCGGCGTCAAGGATGTTGATGACACCAGTCAGCACAGCGGTCAGGAAGGCGATCAAAAGACCCCTCGAAAAATCCTTCCAGTCGAGAGTTAAGAATTTTGACTTCATAGCATGATATATTAGAGTTTAACTTTCACACCCCTAAAGTTAAACCAAACCGAATTACTGGTCAAGTCCCCTTTTTTCTTGACGTTCGGACCTCAGACCTTCAGACTTTTAGACCCTCAGACCTCTGGTATGTCAAAATTTCTGGTCACCGGCACCGCCGGCTTCATCGGTTTTCACCTGGCAAACTCATTGCTGGCGGAGGGAAATGAGGTTGTCGGACTCGATAACATCAACGATTACTACGATGTCAGCCTGAAATTTGCCCGGCTGAATGAGGCAGGCATTGAAAGAGATGATGTTGAGTGGAACGCACTGGCCCAAAGTAAGAAATATCCCGGCTATCGTTTTATCAGGCAGAACCTGGAGGATAAGGACGGCATCATGAAACTTTTTGAGAGTGAGAGGTTCGACTATGTCATTCATCTTGCCGCCCGGGCCGGGGTGAGGTACAGCATTGACCATCCGGATGTATATATTCAGAGCAACATCGTTGGTTTCTTTAATATCCTCGAAGCCTGCCGGCATTACCCTGTGAAGCATCTGTTGTATGCCAGCAGCTCGAGCGTGTATGGCAATAATGAGAAGGTTCCCTTCAGTGAGGACGACAATGTTGATCATCCTGTCAGCCTGTATGCCGCCACAAAGAAGAGCAATGAGCTCATGGCCTCAACCTACAGCCATCTGTATGCAATCCCTGCAACCGGACTCCGTTTCTTCACCGTTTACGGTCCCTGGGGCCGTCCGGATATGGCCATCTGGAAGTTCAGCGAGGCAATGATGAATGAAAAGCCGATACAGGTTTATGCTGAAGGCAAATTGCTGCGCGACTTCACGTATATTGATGATATAATAAATGGTGTGATTGCCATTTTGAATAAGCAGAAATCTGAAGAGCCTCCTGCGCTGATGAATATTGGCAATAACAATCCTGTTACTGTCAATACCCTGGTTTCGGAGATTGAACAGGCGCTTGGCCGTAAAGCCATTATAGAGTACCTTCCGATGCAACCCGGCGACGTAGAAAAGACATTTGCAGACATCGCCCGGATCAATGCTTACTGTGGATTTAAACCGGGGACACAAAAGCGCTGAACATTTAATTCCTAAAGAAGATGGAAGTTCTTTTATAATCAAAGTAAGAGTCAGCATTGAGAACCCACTGGACTTTTCCGTAATTCTTGGATTCTATCCCCAAAAATCAACAAAAACATTTCTTCTACGAAGATATAATGGTAAAAGTCACGAGCACAAGAACTAACTTGAGAACCGAAGTGTTTTTTATGATTTTCATATTCATACGGCCACAGAACGTTATCAGCGGGAAGGCACAAAGGAAGAATATTTTGCAGAGGTGACTGATCGGTATGCTAATGCCCGCGAAGCCATGAATTGTTTAATAGCTGACTGTAATATTATTTTGCCTGTTAATTCACAATTACGTTTGGAGTTATAAAAATGGATCTTAAACTGATAGAAAGCGAGTTTAAAGAAAAGGTCTGTAAAGAGATCCGGTTAATGCAGGAGGGCATTGACAGGTATCGTGTATTTACACCTTTTCAGTTTAATGATGGGGATTCATTTGCTATTGTCTTAAAGAAAACAGGATCTGAATGGGTTTTAACAGATGAAGGTCACACATTTATGCATTTGAGCTATGATCTTGACATAGATTCACTCGACAAGGGCAATCGTGCAAAAATCATCAGCACAACCTTAAACACTTTTGGCATAAATGAGAGGGACGGGCATCTTTTTGTAATTTTATCAGGAGAAAGCACCGGGGATGTTTTTTACAACTATATACAGGCATTGGTAAAAATCACTGACGTTTCATATTTAAGCCGTGAAAGGGTAAAATCTACATTCTTCGAGGATTTTAAGAGCTTTATTTCACAGAAGCTGCCGTCAGACAGATTTGAGTTTAATTACAATGATGCTGTACATGATCCGCAGGGTAAATACCCTGTCGATTGTCGCATCAATAAAACAGAAAAGCCACTTTTTGTCTTTGCAATTGGCAGTGACGATAAATGTAATATTAGTACAATCAATCTCCTGCAGTTTGAAAAATGGGGTCTCCGGTTTAAATCTTTGGCAATTTTTGAAGATCAGGAGGAAATCAGCAGAAAAGCCGTTGCACGATTCAGCGATGTATGTGAAAAACAATTTTCAAGTCTGACTGCAAATGCGGAACGAATTGAAAAGTATATTAAGGAGAACATCCGGTAACCTCTGACATAAATCCAATCCGAGGCTGGCGTTAAGCTAAACGCTAAACGCTGAACCCTGAACGCTGAACCCTTACTTACTCCTTTCTCCTTTCGCCTTTCTCCTTGATTGAAGGCTGACCGCTGAAAGCTGAGAGCTTAATACTTGTATCCTGCAGTAATTTTTAGTATATTTAAGTATGGATAATAAAGGCATCAAAGATATTTCCGACATCCTGAAACAAAGTTATTTCTGGGATATTGACATCACTTCCGGCAAGGTTGTTTCGACAAGACTGGTAATTGAGAGAATTTTTAATTTCGGGACTGTTGCAGAAATGGCTTTTGTAATCAGACATTATGGCAAAGAGGAGGTGGAAAAAACACTCCGCAACCTGAATTATATCGATCCCAAGACTCTCAATTTTGTGTCGAAATACTTTAACAGGTCAAAAAAGGAATTCAGATGTTTTACAAGGAGGCAGTTGATTCCTCAACACTGGGACTACTAAGGTCATTGCAGTCAAAACATTACCTCAACGGATTTTATCTTGCGGGAGGTACTGCCCTGGCGTTGTATAACGGTCACAGAAAATCAGTTGACATCGATCTGTTTTCGGATTCTTCTTTCGATACGGCACAGATGCTTGAAAACCTTTCCCGGGATTTTGATTTTGCTCTTTTGTTTTCAGCACCTAACACGCTGAAGGGAGCTATTGGAAATATTAAGGTAGATATAATAGCACACAGATATCACCTGGTTAATGCACCTGTTAAAGAAGAAGATATCATTGTTATGTCAGAACAGGATATCGTTGCGATGAAGCTTAACGCAATTTCAACCAGTGGTCAGCGTATTAAGGATTTTATAGATTTTTATTATCTCCTTGAAAAGTATGATTTGAAAACTATGTTAGGCTGGTATGCGGAAAAGTATAATCAGAAAAATGATCTCCTGATACTAAAAAGTCTTATTTATTTTGATGATGTAGAAGAGTCCGAATGGCCTGTCATGGTAAAAGACCCTGATCTTAAGTGGAAGGATATCAAGCGTAAGATTGAAAAGAAGGTTCTCTCCTACAGTCATCAGGCCACAAGTGATAAATGATGCCGGACGGCGCAGTTACCCATCACTTT
>JBAQCK010000013.1:0-2156 GCA_049294075.1 Bacteroidales bacterium
ATTGATAATTAACAAAATAAGTCAGGATGTCATGGATTGTCAGAGAAATTGTCAGGACATGACCGATAAAATGTCGGCTAAATACCGCCAGAGTCAGTAAAAACCTGTTTGGCATAAATTTCGCTAAAAGGAGAGTCAGAAATCAAATCATTAACTTTAAAACTAAATAAACATGGCACAAGTAAAAGGAAAGGTATTGGCTGGAAAGGTTCTTGTAAAACCTCATGAAGCTGAAGCAAAAACTGCAAGCGGGATAATCATTCCGGATTCAGCAAAGGAAAAACCTCGTCAGGGCACAGTGGTCATGGTCGGAGCTGCCAAAAAAGATGAAGAAATGGAAGTTAAGAAGGGGGATGTGGTTCTCTACGGTAAATATTCCGGTCAGGAACTAACCATCGACAATGAGGATTATCTTCTCATATCACAGTCAGACATTCTTTTCATTCAGTAAATAACGCAAACCAATAAATTTTAAAAAGATGGCAAAAGAGATTAAATTCGATATTGATGCTCGTGCTCAGCTTAAAGAAGGAGTTGATAAGTTGGCAAACGCAGTAAAGGTAACCCTCGGCCCCAAGGGGCGCAATGTGGTTCTTGAGAAGAAATTCGGTGCTCCTCAAGTTACCAAGGATGGTGTAACAGTGGCCAAGGACATTGAACTGTCCGATGCTTATGAGAACATGGGTGCACAGATGGTGAAGGAAGTTGCATCAAAAACAGGTGATATTGCCGGCGACGGAACCACAACGGCAACAGTGCTTGCGCAGTCAATTATCACTGTTGGCCTCAAGAATATTACCGCGGGTGCAAATCCTATGGATGTTAAAAGGGGTATCGACAAAGCAGTTGAGAAGGTTGTTGCTCATCTGAAATCACAGGCACAGGTTGTGGGCAATGATCTCAGCAAGATCGAGCAGGTTGCCAGGATTTCAGCCAATGATGATGTTGAGATTGGCAAGCTCATCGCCGAAGCAATGGAAAAAGTGAAGAAAGAAGGCGTTATCACTGTTGAGGAAGCAAAAGGCACCACTACATCCGTTGAGGTTGTTGAAGGGATGCAGTTTGACCGCGGTTATATTTCGGCTTATTTCGTTACCGACACCGAGAAAATGGAAGCTCAGCTTGAAAATCCGTTTATTCTGATTTATGACAAGAAGATCTCTTCAATGAAGGATATGCTTCCGATTCTTGAAGCAACTGCACAGAACGGACGTCCGCTTCTTATTATTTCTGAAGATGTTGAAGGAGAAGCTCTCGCTACACTCGTCGTTAACAGGCTCCGCGGCTCTCTCAGGGTATGTGCCGTTAAAGCTCCGGGTTTTGGCGACAGGAGAAAAGAAATGCTTGAAGACATTGCCATTCTGACAGGAGGTACCGTTATTTCCGAAGAGAAAGGCCTGAAGCTTGAGCATGCAACCCTGGATATGCTCGGAACAGCCGAAAAAGTCACCGTAAACAAGGAAAACACTACCATCGTTAACGGATTTGGCGACAAGGAAATGATCAAGGCAAGAGTAAACCAGATCAAGCAGCAGATGACCACCACCACTTCCGACTATGACAAGGAGAAACTGCAGGAGCGTCTTGCAAAATTGTCAGGCGGCGTTGCAGTTCTTTACATCGGCGCTGCTTCGGAAGTTGAAATGAAGAATAAGAAAGACCGTGTTGATGATTCACTTCACGCAACCCGCGCAGCTATCGAGGAAGGAACAGTCCCGGGCGGCGGTGTGGCATACATCCGCGCCATCGCGTCACTTGAAAAACTCAAGGGTGACAACGAAGACCAGACAACCGGTATTGAAATCGTGAAACGCGCTATTGAGGAGCCTCTCCGCCAGATAGCTCTGAATTCAGGCAAGGAAGGCGCTGTCATCGTACAGACCGTCAAAGCCGGAAAGGGTGATTTTGGTTACAATGCCCAGACCGATAAATTCGAGAAACTCTATGATTCAGGCGTAATTGATCCTGTAAAGGTAGTAAGGGTTGCTCTCGAGAATGCAGCTTCAGTTGCCGGAATGTTCCTTACAACCGAAGCAGTGATTGTTGACGAGAAAGAAGAAAAACAGCCTCCGATGCCGCCTCAGGGTATGGGTGGAGGAATGCCTTATTAATATATAATATTTTCGCATTCGTTTTGTAATGTAACAATCGTATTG
>JBAQCK010000014.1:0-13410 GCA_049294075.1 Bacteroidales bacterium
GGTACCATTCATTTATGTACAAAGCCGCGAGTTGGGAAAACTACCAACGAGTTATCGTGAAAGTTGAGGTAAGCTCCATGGGAACAAACATCCGCTATATCGTTACCAGTCTTAGCGATTTTCGTACCCGCGATTTATACGAGAAAGGTTACTGCGCAAGAGGCGCGATGGAACAACGCATAAAAGATCATAAGTTGTATCTTAAATCAGACCGGTCATCTTGCACAAAGTTTACAGCAAACCAGTTTCGCTTGTTTCTGCACTCAATGGCATACATACTAATACACACACTGCAAAAACAGGTATTAAAAGGAAGCGAGTATGCCAACGCAACAATGAAAACCATACAGCTTAAAACTATTAAAACCGCTGCATGGGTTAAAGAAATGAAAACCAGAATTAAAATTGAGTTACCTCGGTTTTGCGTGACAAAAAAGGAGCAAATCAAAGGTTTTGAGATGCTGATCATGCTTCGAACTTAGTAATGTCAAATCACAGTATCTTAAATAAATAACCTGATAATCTGTAACATGAATGAGAAAGGTATGCCCCGGAGGAAGATTTTCAGCTAAAAGGCAAGGGTGACAAATAAAAAAGAGGTCAGGAATCCATGTAAAAACGGAAGAAGCCCGTCCGAAAAATCTAAATCAAGAACATTACTGCAATGGCCGTGGGCGACAAAGTAAATTTTTGTAGTAATTTTAAGTTTATGAATTAATCAGGTTAGGTAATTGACATAGGCATCTTTGTCAACTTCAGAGACTTCATTAAGATATTCAATAATTGCTGCGCATTCGAACGCACTTCCCCTGGCAACTATCATAAAGTTTTTTCTGTCCTTATTGCTGAATCCGGATGAACCTTCGGCAATATTCAGCATGATACTGAAAGAAGCTCTTCGAAGCTGATCGTTAGTAGTGCGGTCAAAATCTCCATTAGAAATCAATTTATGCATCAAAATGCAAAATTCCTTAGCTTCTGATATACATCAAGTTTACAGAAGTCAAACATGGCACGAGGTTTTAAAAGTCAGTAAATCGTAAATAAAAGCTGCGAGACTTTTTGTAAAGATAGAAAATAATTAAGAGTGAGTTTGGGTGCGAGAGCGAGAAAACAGAGCGAGAGCGTTCGTTCGAGCTCATTCGCTTTTGCTCACTCGCTCTCACTCTCACTCTCGCTCTGTTTTTGTACCCCGAACGGACAAAAGTTGCAATCAGATGGGAGGAAATTTGAAGTATAGGTAATTATTTATTTTCTAGGACATGACTAACCTGTTCAAACAATTCAGGAATTTTATTTTTTATCACATCCCAAACAATTGAATAATTTACACCCATATAATCATGAATTAGCCTGTCCCTCATCCCTGCCATATCTTTCCATTTTACTTTATCCCATTTAATTTTGAAGTCAGCAGGGATCTTCTTGGAAGCTTCACCAATTATTTCCAGGCTTCTGACAACAGCCCTTTTCAGAGTTTCATCCTTAAGGAATTCTTCTTTGGTAAGACCCTTGCTGGTGACAGAAACAATGTATAAACTTTCATCACAAATATGTTTCAGATATTCAATCGGTTCCTTAGACATATACTACTTCGTTAAGTATTCTGGGACCAATATAAGGACTCAGTCCATTTACTGTAACAATTTCGACTTTCTCATTTTTAAAAAGTTGTTCCAATATATCGCAGACAGCCATATAATTATCAAAGTTTTCCATCTCAGGTTTAAAATCAATGAGGATATCAATATCGCTCTTAACCGATTGCTCATCTCTGGAATATGACCCAAAGAGGCCAACATTTCGAATTCCCAGCCGATTAAAGGTCTGTCTGTTAGTCTTAATTGTAGATATTATATAATCTTTCGTTGTCATATTCAACTGTTTACTGCAAATGTACAAATCTTTTTTGTCCTTTAACAATGCAACGATAAATGGAAGATAAGGGACCCTTGCAGAATAGTACAGGAAGTCAAAACGGCGCGATCAGGAAGGAGTTCCGATAGTGCCACAGAGGGCATATTTACCGGAAGGTTTAACAAACTTCGTTACCCGGACCGGAATGGACCAGCTATTAGCTGAAAAACAAATGCTGATCCATGAAAAAGACAACATGAGCGGTACTAACGAAAATGAGAAACGAATTGCCCTGAACTATATTAATGCAAAATTACAATTGCTGAAAAACAGAAAGCAATAAATTATTGCCAGTTCACCACCATTCATAACCGGGAGTATAGCGCGGGTACCGTGTACTGACCAATATGCATAAGCCATATCTCCGCTACAAATAAATGCTACCCAGTGTGTCCAAAGACAAATCATGATCAGCAGGTCACCGAAGGACTCTATAGGGCCTGCAATGAACATTATATAGCTGGGCATCCCATGTCCTGCAGGTGGGAAGCCGAATAATTTTTGTGAACCGTGCCAAAGAAAAAGAAATCCGGCTATTAAGCGAAATATGGTATAAATCCAGGTCTCGTACTTTGAAATAAACATTGTTTAGTTCATTTGTCCTGGATTTTAATTGACACCTATTATTGCTCAGGTCTCCTGACTCATTGTTGTGCAAATTTTATCAGTTCCATATTAAATTTTTGAGTTTCTTCCAGAAATAAGCTATGACCACTCTTCTCAAAAACTACAAGATGTGAATTTATGAGGCTGGCTTTCATCTGTTCTGCCAGATCGAAAGAACATATTTTGTCTTTTTTACCATGCATAATTAGAGTAGGTATGGTTATTTTAGCCAGGTCAGCTCTCAGGTCTGTATCGCGCAAAGCTATTAAACACTGACCGGTAGCATAAGACGAAGCACTCAGATTAATCCCGGTTAACCAGACACCAATTCCTTCATTCAATGAAGTTTCGGTGGCAGAAAAAATCTTTGCAAAATTGGATAAAAGCTTTGGCCGATCCTTGTAGTTCAACGCAATCAAATCGTCAACCGCACTTTTTGGCAGATTGAATTTGAAATCATCTCGTTGAGTCCAGATTGGTGCTGCTGCTCCAAACAAAGCCAATTTTGAAATATGGGTTCCATTATCCCCTGATGCATACCTGACAGCGATGGATCCACCCATAGAAAAGCCACCTAATACAGCATTTTTAATATCAAGTTTATCTAAAACCTTTTTTATATCCGAAACATGAACATCGTAATTATACTCTCCATAAGGTTTATCGGACTTGCCAAATCCTCTCAGAGTAATTCCAATTGCACGAAAACCTGAATTAATCAAATCGTTGTATTGATATTCATACATTTCATCACTTAATGGCCAACCGTGTATCAATATAATTGGTCTTCCTTCGCCTGCATCTGTAAGGTGAAGCCGGACATTTGGCTCAACTTTAATATATTCAGCCCTGGCCAAACCAGACTTTGTTTTATTAAATAAATTTTCCATCGTTTTAAAGATTAATTAAGGGAATAGCAATATCTGTCCTCCTATGTTCAGCCCTACGGTTGAGTCTCCGGAGAAAATTTCGTTGAATATATTATATGATATGGAGGATATGACTTCTCTGCAAGCCATGGGATATGATTTCCCCTTGCAAGAGGTTCACTAATACCTCGAATTTCAAACCCCGATTCTGTCAGTAATTCAGAATAATCTGCTTTTGACCAGTAATAGTCTTTCAGGATAATCGGTGGTTCTGTTTTTATTACTGCGGTTACCGGTTTACCCGAGAATAAGCTCCTGCTGTACTGAAGTTTAAATGATATAAATTCTTGTCCGTTTGATTTATCCCAATTTGTATTCATTATAATTAAAGACCCTTTTCTCCTGAGAACACGATTAATTGATTTTATGACTTTTATAATTTCCTGCCTGGTAGATATCGTACAAAAAACAAAGTTCGAAACCACGTAATCAAAAGTGTTTTCCGGAAGAAAGTCAAGATTACCGGAAGTAATATGAAAATAGTCGATACCCTCAGTATTAGTATCTTTTGCCACTTTTATCATGTTTTCGGAAATATCAACACCGGTGACAATTGCTTTCTTTTCGCTGAGGAACCTGCAGAATGTTCCGCTACCACAACCATAGTCAAGAATTGATTTATTCATGATCGGGTTCAGATACGTTATCA
This sequence comes from Bacteroidales bacterium, assembly GCA_049294075.1. Lineage (GTDB taxonomy): Bacteria > Bacteroidota > Bacteroidia > Bacteroidales > VadinHA17 > LD21. Next base: position 4,102 of record JBAQCK010000014.1, read on the forward strand.
AATTGTCATACCCAAGACGCCAGAGAGTCACTGTATTCTTTTCAGTGTCATTGTATCTCCCTGCAATGTTATTATAATCAGTATCCCGTTCAGATTCTTTTAATGCTTTTGATTTCATCATTTCGTTTCTACCAGCATTTTCCCCTGGTTTTTCCCGCTAAAGAGAGCAATGAAAGCATCAGGTAATTTATCAAAGCCATGAATAATAGTGTGAGTGTACTTTATTTTTCCTTCATTAATCCATTGATTCAGATATGCAAAGGCTTCTCCAAAACGCTCACTGTAATTGCCTACGATAAAACCCTGCACAAGAGTACTTTTGGTCAGTAGTTGGGGAAATACTCTTGGTCCTGTTGGGATCTCAGTATTGTTGTATAATGAAATCTGACCGCATAAAACAATTCTTGAATGAAAATTCAGGTTAGCAATAACTGCATCTGTAATCTCGCCGCCCACGTTATCATAATATACATCCACTCCCTTTGGGCAAACAGTCGCAATAGCCTTTGTCATTGACTTTGCGGTTTTATAGTTTATAGCTTCATCAAACCCGAATTGCTCTTTCAATAACTTACATTTTTCATCTGAACCGGTGATGCCAACCACAAAAGATCCCCTAATTTTGGCTATTTGTCCGGCAACAATGCCAACGGCTCCGGCAGCACCGGAAACTACAACAGTTTCTGACTTTTCAGGTTTGCCAATTTCCGTCATACCAAAATAAGCGGTAATACCAGGCATTCCGAGAATGCCCAGGTAATATTCTGGCGGGACTGACTTGATATCAACCTTCCGAAGTTTCTCTGCCTTTTCAACACAATATGTCGCCCATGGTAACATTCCAAATACAGTGTCACCTTCAATGAAGGAATTACTTTTGCTTTCAATAACCTTTGCCACCACGCTTCCGGTAATAGGTTGATCAATCTGAAAAGATGCCGCATATGACTTTACATCATTCATCCGGCCTCTCATATAAGGATCGACAGAGATGTACCATGTTTTAAGCAAAACTTCGTTGTCGTTTAATTTGCCCGTTTCCCGCTCTTCAAATCTGAAATTTTCTGATGATGGAAGACCGTGAGGTCTTGAGGCTAAAACAATTTGTTTACTTTTCATTTTCCACTTCACATTTAATGATGAATCAACTTACCGAACTTTCATTCTGACTGGCCAGATAATTCTCTATGCCCATTTGCTCTATCTGGCCACGTTGTATTTCTGCCCAATCGACATGACCTTCTTCCATCTTAAGCATCTTGATCAACAGGTCAACAGAACCCTGATCATCAACCTCATGGGCAAGTTTGGTTGCTTCATTGTAATCACTGACAACCTTAAGTTCATTATCATAGTCGTAATTGATCATTTCTGAAACAGTTTTACCAATCTTAACAGGATTAAGTTTTGATACGGTTGGCGCCCCATCAAAAAAAATGATGCGCTCGATAAGCCACTCATCATGGTGCATTTCATCTATTGCCTGTTTTCTTATTGCCATCTGAAGTTTATTGTAACCTCAGTTTTCGCAAATTTCAGAATGAACCATATATTGGTTTACGACAGTGAGTTCGTCCGCAAGCAGCGAATTCAGGACTAATAGTAACTTCTTATTCCCTTTCATAGTTTTTCGTTTTTAATTTATGTTTTGATGAAATTTATGTTACAAAGTTGGGCAACTTAAACCTGATAGATATTACACTAATTTTGAAAAATGTTACATGATTCACGCATTTTATGCAACGTTATTTTATGACACTCTCTGCATACGCCTGTTGTATTCACGTAGGAAAACTGCATCATTATTACCTCTGCTGCAGGGGTGGATGTAAACGCTGCGCAAATTCCAAGGCTGAAGAATCTCCTGGAATATTACAGGAAGTCCGACGGAGCTTTCAAAAGATGATCCCAGGAAGAAAAAACGCCGTGCCCTGGACAATGTGCGAATGATGTAAATCTTTCATGTATTAATGTAACGATCCCTATAACAAAGGAATGCACCTTTGCAGTATAATTATTTTATATTGAACTCAGCTTGACAGAATTGTCGTGCAAGTTGTACTGAATGATACTTTGGCTCAAGTCAAAAAAAAGGAGGACGAATAATGAAGAAACTAAAATTAATTGCAACATTGATGATCGTTGGACTTATGCCGCCATGGATTGCTTATGCACAAACACAAGACAATCAAAAAATTCAAATGAAAATGAATAAAACAAACAATCAAACTAATAACCAAATTACTATGGATGCAACAAGCAAATTCGAATTTCAACCATTGCCCTATGCTCTTGATGCACTTGAACCCTTCATCGATAAGCAGACTGTAGAAATCCATTATAGCAAACATCATAAAGCGTATTATGACAATTTCATAAATGCAATAAAAGGGACAGAAATGGAATCAATGGATATCAAAGATATTTTCAGGAATATCAGTAAATATCCTGTGGCCGTAAGAAACAATAGTGGGGGTTATTTCAATCATACATTTTATTGGGAGAGCATGAAGGCTCATGGAGACAGTCTCCCAGCAGGTAAATTATCAGAAGCCATAAACAAATCATTTACCTCCTTTGACGAGTTCAAAAAGCAATTTTCAGATGCAGGCAAAACCAGGTTTGGAAGTGGCTGGGCGTGGCTCTGCCTAGATGATAAAGGGGGCATGTTCATTTGTTCAACACCAAATCAGGATAATCCGTTGATGGATATTGCCGAGAAAAAGGGAATCCCTCTGCTTACAATGGATGTATGGGAACATGCTTATTATTTGAAATATCAGAACAAAAGAGCAGACTATATTGAAGCGTTCTGGAATATTGTGAACTGGGAAGAGGTTTCCAGGAGATATGAAAGTGGCTTAAAGTCACTGAGCTTGAAATAAATAATTAAAAATTAAATAATGGAACCAACATTGATTACAACACAAACAAAATGGTCAATAGACCAGCCTCATTGCGAAATTGGTTTTAGAGTAAAACATCTGATGATTGCCCATGTAAAAGGGACATTCAAAACATTCGATGCAAGCATCTATACGACCTCTAATGATTTTACAACTGCTGAAGTTGATCTGTGGATTGATCCGTCATCAATAGATACAGGGGATACAAAACGAGATGAGCATTTAAAAAGTGCTGATTTTTTTGATGTGAATAATCATAAACAGATAACATTCACTTCAAGCACAATCGGGAAACCGGATACTGAGGGTAACCAGGAATTATGGGGAGAATTAACCATGATAGGTGTTACTAAAAACGTAAAATTGAATCTGCAATTCGGAGGAATTATTAAAGATCCCTGGGGTAATGAAAAAGCCGGGTTTACCCTTTCCGGAAAAATCAAAAGAAGTGATTGGGGCCTAGTTTGGAATACACCTCTGGAAACAGGAGGTTTGATGTTAAGTGATGAGGTAACGATTTCATGTGAAATTGAACTCATTAATAAAGGTCAGACAGACATGACCATGAAACTGGAAAAATCAGATGTAAATATTTCTTAAAAATCCATTAGCTCAAATGAAAAAAGTTCTGAAAACCAATCCTCCGGAACAGACCTCAGACAAGGATATAGAAAACAATCTCCCGGCATACCCGGTTTATCCTGTCAGTGAAGATATCTACAATAAATTTAAGCAGGAGAAAAACATGGATCCTGAGAATATTTCGAAAGAAAAAAAATCAGATAACAGTGATAACTCCCAAACAGATGTTGGAAAAGAATCAAATGATGATGAATCTGGCAGGGATCTGGATATTCCAGGTTCAGAGTTGGATGATGAACAGGAAAATGTCGGGAATGAAGATGAGGAAAACAATCATTACAGCATCGGAGGCGATGATCATAACAATCTGGATGAGGATAAGGATGAATTATAAGGAAAGAGAAATAACAACCCATTGTCTGAAGCCAGGTTTATAAATAAAAAAATAAAATGTTTGTTACTGAAAATCATTGATCATGCAGGTCACTTAAGCAACCTGGAATGTTATCGAAGGTAAATCATTAAAACCATAAGAAGATGCCACTAAAAAAAGGGAAGTCAAAGAAAGTGATCAGCTCAAACATAGAGGAATTACTTCACAATTACAAGGAGGATGGAACAATAGGAACAAGTCATCCAAAATCAATGAAACAGGCACAAAAACAAGCTGTTGCAATAGCATACTCTAAGGCAAAAAAGAAATAACGCAACTGAAAAGAACAAAATTCCATCTATTCAAGGAAAGGCAGCTACTAAAAAGAAAATCCTTGGCTGCATCTTTGCCGAAAACTCATTAAATAGCATTGGGTTTCAGGCGCAGAGCTCAGTGTGAATGATTTATTTGAGTTTCTATAAAAATAATTATTAACACCTGATTAGCACCTACTAAATGAGGAAAGCCCCGATAAATCGAGGCTTTTTGTACCCGGAGCGGGACTTGAACCCGCACAGGCATTACTGCCCACTGGATTTTAAGTCCAGCGTGTCTACCATTCCACCATCCGGGCAATCAGAAGTCTGAAAGTCTTAAGGTCGGAAGGTCTTGAAACCTGCCGGCCCATGATCTCGCAGATTGTTGTGCAAATATAGGATATGTAAATTATATTTACGGCAGTATATTTTTAATTACAGCTCTCAATGAATCATCGAAACAAACATAATCTCATGAAATATACAGGAATGTTTGCATGTGCCTTTCTGACACTCCTGCTGCCAGGCAATGCCGCGGGACAGGTCCGCAGATCCGCCCTGCTCGAAAATGACAAAAAAATTGATGGTATTATAAGCCAGATGACACTCGAAGAGAAAATAAACATGCTGCACGCAAAGCACATGTTTGTATCAGCCGGGGTCGAGCGGATGGGAATTGCCGACATGAAATACGCTGACGGTCCGTTTGGGATAAGGGAGGAGATGCAGCCCGACGGCTGGATGCCGCTCGGCTGGGTCAATGATAAAGCCACTTTCTTCCCTACAGGGTCTGCACTGGCAGCCACATGGAGCCCGGAACTGGCTTATGATTACGGATCCGCAATTGCAAAGGAAGCGCGTCTGCGGGGAAAAGACATGCTCCTCGGGCCAGCAATCAATATCCAGAGAATTCCCACTGGCGGAAGAACATATGAATACCTCAGCGAAGACCCCTTCCTGAGCTCCCGGCTCTCCGTAGGGTATACTCAGGGCGTTCAGGATAACGGCGTTGCCGTTTGCCTTAAACACTACGCGCTGAACAACCAGGAGAATAATCGCGGGACAGTTAACGTGATCGTCGGGGAAAGGGCCCTGCGCGAGATATATCTTCCGCCGTTCAGGGCAGCAGTCGAAGAGGCCGATGCTTACGGAGTGATGGCGGCATACAACAAGGTCGACGGCTGGTGGTGCGCTGAAAATGATATGCTTCTCAATAAGATACTGCGCGACGAATGGGGCTTTGCCGGAATGGTTATTTCCGACTGGGGCGGAACACACAGCACGATGAACTCAATAAACTACGGGCTCAATGTTGAAATGCCGGACAGGAAATACCTGGGTCAGGCTCTGTTCGATTCAGTCAAAGCAGGAAGGGTTTCTGAAGACATAATTGATAAACGTGTTCGCGAGATACTGCGTGTAAGACTAGCCATCAGGCCTGTGCCTGAAGATGAAGCAAACAGGGAAATAACCTCCCGGCCGGCACAGCAGAAAGTTGCCTATGTGGTTGCCGCCAAGTCCATCGTCTTGCTCAAAAATGACGGAGTGCTGCCGCTAAAGCTTGTTGATAAACCTGTGATAGCAGTAATCGGGGCCAATGCTACTCAGACAATGGCGTCAGGAGGACTGGGCGCAGGTGTGAAGACCCTGTACGAAGTGACTCCCCTGGAGGGACTGACAAGGAAGATAGGCGACAGGGCTGAAATCATATATGCCAAAGGATATGAACCGGTTCAGTACAGCTTTTTTGACAGGTTCCGTAAACGGACACCCGAAGAGTTGGAAAAAGAGGCGCAGGCAAAGGAAATAGCAGCACAAAAACTCGCTGACGAAGCTGTCAGGATTGCCACCGGGGCAGACATGGTATTGTTCATAGGAGGCAATAACCGGGCAGTGGAAACCGAAGGAGAAGACAGGAAGGATATGTTCCTTCCTTCAGGTCAGGATAAACTGATCACCAGAATTTCAGAAGTGAACCCGAATATCATTACAGTGCTGACCAGCGGCGCCCCCAACGATCTCAGAACGGTTAATCCGCTCTCCAGGGCATTGCTCATCTCGTGGTTCAACGGCTCCGAAGGCGGAAATGCACTGGCAGATGTGTTGCTGGGAAGTATTTCTCCTTCCGGGCGACTGCCTTTCACTATACCTGTAAAGCTTGAAGATTCTCCGGCGTATGCCCTCCGAAACTATCCTCAGAATGACCGTAACGGGGATGTTTTTGCAAAACTGGTCTCCACCGGTGACCCTGCAGTGCAAAACCAGGATGCAAGGGCTGAGGCACTGAAGGAAGACCCGGATAATGCATATTATACCGAAGAATCACTTGTGGGTTACCGCTGGTTCGATACTAAGAATGTGCCGGTGATGTATCCGTTTGGTCACGGCATTACCTATGCCAGATTCGAATACTCAAACCTGAAGACAGATAAAAAAACGTATAGTGAAACCGATGTTATCACTATCACATTCAGGCTGCAGAATACAGGGGTAATTGCTGCAGATGAAGTTGTGCAGGCATACGTGCACCGCATTGATCCTTCAGTTGAGTGGCCGGAGAAGGAGCTCAAGGCATTTGACAGGGTAACCCTGGCACCGGGAGAAAGTAAAACTATAAGCCTTTCAATCCCGGCAAAGAGCCTCATGTACTGGAACGAGACAAAGCATGCATGGGATAATGACCTCTGCAGGATGGAACTGCTGGTTGGCGCTTCAGCCACAGATACCAGGCTGATGCGAAAGATCAGGCTCAGGTGATCACCCTAAAACCTTTAAGACTTTGTAGATCACGGAACAAAAAGAAAAAGTTCCGGGTTTGGAGTAACACAAACCCGGAACTCTGAACTTATCCTGAAAAGATCAGTTTACTTCACCGGCACAGGCTCACCGAACCCGACCTTCTTCAACCCCGTTAGCTGCGTTGCAGCATCACCCACCACAACGTAATTCATCTTCATGGGATCAATGTATTTCCGGACGGTCTCGTCCATCTGTTCCTTGGTCAGACCCCTGAGATAATTCTCCTCCTGCCGGACATAATCATCCGGCAAACCGTAGGTTGTCATGGTGCTCAGCATTCCGAGCTTGTCCTCGTTGGTCTCGAAACGCAGGGCATTGGCCTTGAGCAGAGATCCCTTCGTGAAATCAACAATCTCCTGGGGAACGCCGGACCTGTATTCCTTCATGATATCCCTGAAGAGTTCCACTGACTCGAGTGTTGCATCGGTACGCACAGAGGCATAAGCCCTGAAAGTGCCGTAGTTCTTCATCCCGCTGAAACCGGAATAGGCCCCGTAGGTGAATCCCTTCTCCTCCCTGAGAACCATGAAGAGACGTGCACTGGCAGTGCCTCCGAGCATATAGTTGGCCACCTCGGCCTTGTAGAAATCGGGATGGTCACGGGTCAAACCCAGCGTACCAATATTGATTACCGACTGCTTGGCTCCGGGAACATCAACAAAATAGATGGCAGACTTCTCCGGGGCAGGCGGGAACGTAACGGTTGGCATAACCACCTCCCTGGCCATCCAATTGGCATTCAGGCCTGACAGCGCCTTCTCAACCCTTGCCTTGTCAACATCACCCACAATCTGGAAGTTGGCCACTGACGGGGAGAGATTCTTTTCATAGAAAGCCTTCAGGTCATCAATCGTGATTGCTTCAACACTCTCTGTTGTCCCGCTGTTGTCAACGGCAAAGATATTGTCCGCACCCAGGGTCAGCCTGTTGAACGTATTGCTTGCCAGGTAATTGGGCTCAGCCAGATTACGCTTGAGGTTATTTACGGTACGTGTCTTGTTTATCGAGAACTGCTCCTCATCCCAGCGCGGTTCAAGCAGCATCTCCTGAACCAGGGCCAGTGTCTTCTCAAAGTTACGGGCCAGGGTACTGACATAGACAGTAATGTTCTCCTGTCCGCCCGATATGCTGATGTTCGCACCCAGCAACTGTATCTCCTCTTCAAGCTCCTCCGGAGTCCTGTTCTTTGTCCCCTCATTCAACATCTGGGAGGTGAACCTGGCGACGCCGGGCTTGCTTATATCATCAAGCATGTGGCCGCCATTGATCACAATGGAGTAGGTCACCAGGGGAAGCTCATGCTGCTCTATACCGAAAATCTTCATGCCGTTTGGAGCTTCTGTCTTCCAAACCACAGGCAGTGTTACCGATGGGTCGGGACCTGGTACCGGGGGCACTGAACGGTCAAAGCTGCTGGGAGTCTTTTCGATGACCTCCTCACCGGCTGCTGTAACCTGCACCTGGGTGGCCTTAGTCACATCCTCCTCGACAACACCTGCATTCACAGAGCCTTCGGCAACAAGGTCAAGCTGCCCTTTCGGAACAAAACTCGTAGCAACATAATTCCTGCCCTTGATATAACGGTTATAGACATCCCAGACATCATCCATGCTGACCTTCTGTATCATCTCCAGCTCCTCGGCCATAAAGTCGGGACTGCCGGCAAATTCACTGTACATCGCAAGCATGAACGATTTGTACATGATGCTGCTCATCATACGGTAGAAATTTGTCTCAAGGCCGGCCTTGATCCTCTCAAGGTCCCTTTCGGTGAACTTTTCTGTCTCAAACCTCTCAAACGCCTCAAAAACAGCCTTCTCAACATCATTCAGGCTCGTTGATGGGTTGGCCGTTATTCTTATCTGCAAGTGACCGGCAATCTCCTGAGAGTTGTTGTAAATGCTGACGTTGGAGGTAAGCTTCTTCTCCTTCACAAGCACCTTGTAGAGAGGCGACTTTTTCCCGGTTCCCAGCAATTGTGCCAGGACATCTAGTGCGTAGGAATCCTTCGTGTACTGTTCGCCGGTCGGTATCACCATGGTGTACTGCGGTGCGCGTGCAAAAGCATCCTCATGATATAATTTCTTCGTCTCTGCCAGTGTCACATTCATCGGTTCCGGATCCTTCAGCTCCTCTCCTGCCGGAATCTCTCCGAAGTACTTTTCTATGAGAGCCTTTATCTCCTCGACCTCATAATCGCCAGATACAACAAGAGTGGCATTGTTCGGGATGTAGAATCTCTTGTGGAAATCCTTTACATCGTCAATTGTGGCGTTTGCCAGGTCCTCCATCTCCCCTATCACATCCCAGCTGTAGGGATGCCCCTGGGGAT
>JBAQCK010000015.1:0-3406 GCA_049294075.1 Bacteroidales bacterium
TGATTGAAGAATCATTGTCCGTAAGTATCTCTTTAGCCTTTTCAACAGACTTTCCGAAATCCATAAACTGAAATAAAAGGCCATAATTCTCCTGGGCACTGATTGTTCCGGCATGAAGCGGATTCAAATAAATTGCCGGCGTTCCCAGAATAGAGCTTTCGGATGCCATTGTAGCTCCTTCCCCAATGTACAGGTCAGCATTTGCCAGTGCCTGGTGAATTGTTTCAGGTTCAAGCGGATAAAGGAACTCCCGTAATGAGGATGGTACACCGGTTTCCGAAGAAATATATACTTTCCCGAATTTCGATAATTCCGTCACCAGGGTATATTTTTCAGTGTCCGATAATCCCCTGGTTCCCCTGTCATGAGTCGCATTCCAGGAAATAAACCTTGCAATTATTATTTTCGTATCACCTGTAATACCAAGCCTGTTTTTAAGATCAGTATCAGCATTGAAATACGGTGGCCGGAGGTATGCCATTTCGTGAAAACCGTTATACCTGATTTGTTTATACCCGTAATCATTTTGGAATGATGCCGGGGTTAATACTGCTTCCGTAAACGGAAGATATAACCGAACCTGCTCCTTATTTCCGGTATCTTCCAGGGCTATATGAGGCCTTCGGTATAACCATGAAGCCCATGATGCGATTAACGATCCGTGACTTAGGAAAAGGTCGGGCTTAAATCTGAGAGAGAGGAGATACATCCTTATCACCGATGCAAAAAGCCCCATTACCTTACCGGCATTTGTCGCATGATGATTGCCGAGGCAAATATTTCTTAATTTAAATTTATCCAGGAGATGTTTCTCATGCTCCTTTCTACGGTACGTAAATATTATTTCATGCCCCTTCACACTCATGCCATACGCCAGGAACCTGAATAAATGAACATGTGCCGGATGACCGACATCAATTATTATTCTCATCTGTCTTTAGATGTTCTGGATTTAATAACAAACTCCCCAATCCGGTACAAGAAAGGATTTAATATTCTGCGAAATCTGCCGTACTCTACCCTTCTGCCACCAAATCTTGCTTTAAAATCCCTTACACCATACTCCTCGTCAGGTTTGCCACCACCCATAAAATCAAAGGCCGGAATGCCATTTTCTGAAGCATATTCAAGAGCAGCCCAGGTAGCCATAATGCTTGGATTCTGATCCCTGAATTCATTGTCCAGACCGCAGACATAAAATTCATAAAGGGCTTTACCTGACATTAACGGACATACGATACCACCGATGATTTTTGATTTAAACATTACCAACAGAAAAACTCCGACGTTTTCTTCGAAGAACAACCTGAAAAAATCCCATGGCAGCAATGGCTTTCTGATTTTGCTACTGTAAAGAACCCTGAGGATGGAATAAAGTTCTTTCACCTCCTCAAGTGTCTCAGCCTTTTTCCATGTAACTCCGGAAGCTTTCGCACGCTTTATGTTCCGTAACCGGGAGGCACTTACTGACTTTACCATTTCGCCAAAATCGTCAGTTCTGATAATGAAATTCAGATACGGCACGTAATCCCAGCCATATTTATGGAAAACCTCCCTGAACATTGAATAATCGGAAAGGTTCCTTGTCTCTGCATAGATGACCTTACCTTTTAGTGCCAGGGATATATGTTCCAGGAGATAATCTATGGCTTCCGGATACGAGGGCTCGATCAGCGGGCCACCGTAAATGATTGCCCTGCGCGAAAAAAAGGATGAAGCACCCGGACTTTTCTGTATTGTAATGACCGCCAGCGCCAGCATTCTGCCATTATCACAGGCAGCATGGGCTTCGGCAGCCAAACCCTCAACCGAATTAAATACCCGATAAAAATTGTACGACTGGAAAGGCGATGCAAAATGATTGCCTGCCAGAAATGCATTCCAGTCAACTACAGGTATCGCCTGATTGCTGATGATCTTCAAAACAGTTTCATTTTAATAGCCCTCTCATGCTCTGCCTGGGATATGCTTGAAGGCATATAATGAAGGGCAAATGAACTTATTAATTTAAGAAATCTCAGGTTCAGGTATACCATCTTCCAGGAGTTGGGGTAATCATAATAAAACTTATTAGGCCTGTCAAAGTATTCCTTGAATTCTTCTCTTGTTATGTCCAGTTTCTTGCATACATATTCAATTTCATTACCAATATGATCATTATCAAATGGTTGTGTTGCTAGCGCTGATAAAGCCTCTTCCCTTGTAATGTCGCCATTCATTACCTGGGCTGAAAATGTTATTCTTCTCTTGTCAATGCCAAACTTTTCATACATCCAGTATGAAATTATAAACCTGGTGAAAATATTTTCATGATGATGCCCGCCGTAATATTCCCAGCCGTAGAGCCTGATCAGCTCTTCCTGGGCTTTTTGCTTGCTGTACTCCAGGAAATAATAAGGCCTGATTACTTTGATGCCTTTAACGATACTCAAATATCCGATCTTTAAATATGAAAGGACCGGGAATGATTTTAACCGGATGTTTTCATACTTCCTGACCAGGTACCGGAGTTGACGGGAATCACTGTATGTCCACTGAAATGGCTGTTTGCCTTCGGTCCTGAAGTCGCTTCCGTTCAGTATATACTTTATCTTTTCTTCCCTGGCCACCTTGTAGAGACTTGAAGCAATGGCAATGTCAGTCGGACTGTCAACCCAGGGAAGGGAGGCTTTAAGATACGCTCGCAACACTGCCTTAACTTCTTCATAATCTATAACATAAGTCACCAGGTCATACCCTGTTCCTGCGGTGACTTTCTTTATGTTCCTGAGGGCAATATCACTGCTCCAGCCATTGTCCAGATTGACTGCCAGAACCCTTAATCCGTATTGTTTACAAATATGCAGCAGGTAAGAGCTGTCTGTTCCACCGCTTACTCCGACAACACAGTCATATCTTCTTCGTGCTCCCGCCCTCTTCATCTTCCCGACAAGGCGCTTCCAGCTGTCAAGGCCCTTGTCCCCTTTCGGATAATCAGAAATCAGTTTCTCCTGCAGGATGCAGTATGATGATTTGCCGTTTTTATCAAAGGAAATGCCCGGAATTGATTCATCCCATACACCTACGGTACAGATTTTTCTTTCAGTGTTCATTTGAAAATGTGCAAGTTATTTCTTTCCTGTCCGGGTAATTTACCAGGACCCCTCTTCTGAGACCGTGAAATACGAAAATGCTTCCGGCGGCACATGCGCTGGCCCCCCCCTCAGTATAAGCCCTTTTCATATCAACCAGTGATCCTGCCCCGCCACATGCGATTACAGGAATGCTTAATTCTTCACTCACCTCTTTTATCAGGGAAATGTCGTATCCGGTCATGGTCCCGTCCTTATCAATGGAGTTTATCATCAGTTCGCCTGCTCCTGCCGCTTCAGCTTCCTTAATATATTGCCTCAATGGTGTACTGATT
>JBAQCK010000016.1:0-6680 GCA_049294075.1 Bacteroidales bacterium
CATGAGCGTCATATACAAGTTTCCTGCCAGGTATTCTTGTCACAAGGTAGCATGGGACAAGTGTGTCAAGGTCGCATGCAATACAAAGGTCAAACCGGCTGAACAACAGCCTCCGGAAAAGGAAGAGGTTGAAAAAGAAATACATCCCGGGACCTTTTTTGAAAGGCACCCTTATCCTGCCGGCTTTCACTCCCTCAAGACTCAGAGGAGGATGGCTTCCTGTCTCCCTGCCAATCAGAGTGACCTCCCACCCTAATTCTGCCAGTAGCATTGCATGCTTCTGCACTCTCATGTCAGTTGACAGGTCACTTATTACGGCTATTACGGCTTTCATCTGAAGGTCGTTGAACGACGAGTATCGGATCTTTAGGTAATTAAAGGGAATGAAAGATACAAAAGAATTTATTCAGTATGTTTGTAACCTGTTCTTCACCTCCATGGAAAAAACTCCTGAGAACAAAGTAGTCCACCTCGTCAGCTTCAACGTTCCGTATCCACCGGATTACGGAGGGGTCATCGATGTTTTTTATAAAATCACAGCCCTGAAGCAGCTGGGTGTTGGGGTGATCCTGCACTGCTTCAGTTACGGTCGCACCCGTTCACGGACGCTGGAACGCGAATGCCTCCAGGTTCATTATTACAGGCGCGACCTGAACCTGTTCCACATTTTCCGCCGTGAACCATTTATCGTCATATCACGAAGGAACACAACACTGCTCAATCATCTTCTGGCAGACAGGAATCCGATAATTTTTGAAGGCCTGCACACAACCCACCTGCTTGATCATCCGGCTCTTGAGAACAGGATCAAAATGGTGCGCACGCACAATATCGAGCATCTTTATTACCGTAACCTGGCTGCCCATGAAAAGAATCCTTTCAGAAGGTTCTTTTACAAATCCGAAGCAAGGAAACTCGAACGCTATGAGCCGAAGCTGGCCAGTGCATCGTTGCTGCTGACCATTTCACAGGGTGATACGGATTACTACCGGACAAAATACGGTAATGCTCTTTTTGTCGGCCCTTTTCACGCGGGGGAAGGGTGCCGCGCTTCCAACGGCAGAGGCGATTACGTGCTTCTTCACGGTGATTTTTCGACAGCAGAGAACAATGCAGCAGCCCTTTTCATATTGAATGAGGTGGCTCTGAAATGGAACCATAAGACGGTGCTTGCCGGCAAGAGGCCATCGGATGAGTTAATGCAGGCAGCCTCTGCTCTCAGGCATGTAAAGGTTATCCCCAATCCGTCTCTGAACCAGATGACTGAACTGATCTCGAATTCGCAGGTGTGCCTGCTCAATGCTTCACAGCCTTCAGGAATGAAGCTCAAACTTATCAACTCACTCTGCACGGGCAGGCATGTCATTACATCCCCTGCCGTGGTTGCAGGCACCCGGCTGGAAAGCCTGTGCAGCATTGCCTCCGATCCGGACGAATGGATCAGCTTAACTGACAATTTTATGCGTGAAGATTTCACACCCGACATGAGGACAGAAAGAAATATCATGCTCCGTGAAGTAGCTGACAACAGTGTGAATGCAAGGAAAATAATAGAGTTCCTGAACAATTACAGCACGAAGGTTTAATCCGGTATGCCTACCTGTATATCCTTCTCCTGTTCAGCTCCCGCCGGTATGCGGATGCGTACCTGTTATGTTCGGACAGCGTCCTCGAGAAATGATGATAACCTGAGGAATCAAACCTGGCAACCATAAAGAGAAAGTCATGTTTCTCAGCGCTGAGCACTGCTTCCAGCCCCGAACGGGAAGGACAGCGGATGGGTCCCGGGGGTAATCCCTTGTATTTGTATGTATTATAGGGGGAATCTGCCTCAAGGTGCCTGTTCAGGATGCGTCTGAGGGTGAAGTCATTGACTGCGAACTTGACGGTTGGGTCAGCCTGGAGCGGCATTCCCGTCTGTAGCCGGTTTATGTATACTCCCGCAATGCGTGGCTTTTCATCCTCCCTGGAGGCCTCTTCATCAACAATGGAGGCAAGTACTGAAACCTCTACCGGAGTCAGCCCGAGGTCTTTCGAAGCGGCAGTGCGTTCCTCAGTCCAGAATGACCTGTATTCCTTGAGCATCCGGCGGTAGAATCCCTTCGCACCGACGGTCCAGTAAAGCTGGTATGTATCAGGTATGAAAACCGATATGACTGTCCGCCGGTCAAACCCGTCGTCAAGGTAATTTGTTTCATCGTCAAAGAAGGCAGAAAGAGCGGCAGAGTCAGTTTCAATCTGCCCACCGATGCGGCCAGCAAGCTCTCCAAGTGTGCGGATATTGTTAAAGGTCACATTGACCGGGGTCTGTAGTCCTGCCCTTAACATATTGACTATCCTGTTGTTGCTCATCTCTGGTTCGATGATGTAGGATCCCGGCTTTACGCTGCGGCCATAGGATTTAAGGCGGGAGGTGATAATGAAGTGCCGCTCGCTCTTCAGGGCTCCTGAACGCCTGAGTGTGTCAGAAAGGTCTTTGAAAGATGCTCCTGTTGGAAGGAAGATCCTTACGCTGTGGTCAGCTGCAACATTATCCCTGAGGGCCGTCGCCCACAGGACCGCCGCCAGCATAAAGCCTGCCGCGAGAATGGCAATAAAAAGTGTCCGTGCTGTTTTTTTCATCTTTAAAGACCTTAATAAAGTGGTCCGAAAATGCGTGCCATGGACTCTTTGTACCTCTCTCTCCTGCTTCTTTTTATCCAGTCCCGCATGACCACCTCCCTGGAGTTTTTAAGGTCCTCGTTGAAAAGCAATCCCAGCCTTGCTGCAAACTCTCCGTCATAGATCAGGGCTGTGACTTCAAAGTCGAGGTCAAAGCTGCGTACATCAACATTGGGTGATCCTACTGAAGAGAAAACGCTGTCAACAAGCAGATATTTTGAATGGATAAAGCCATTCTCATAAAGGAACACTCTGACCCCGGCTTCGAGCAGTTCGCATATATATGAGTGGGTGTTCCAGTTGGAAATGATGGAATCGGAACGTTTCGGGAAGATCATTCTTACGTCCACTCCGCTCAGTGCAGCCGTCTTCAGTGCGGTGAGGATGCTTTCATCAGGACTGAAATAGGGGGATGTGAGATATATGGATGACTTTGCAGTGGCGATGGCAGAAAAATAAACCTGCATTATTGTCGCCCAGTCGGTGTCGGGGCCGCTTGAGGCAACCTGTACCAGGCATCGGTTCCCGGTCTTTCTGACATGCTTCAGGAAGCTCTCCGGTTTCAACTCTTCGCCGCTGACAAAATCCCAGTCTGAGATAAAAAGGCGGTCAAGGGCTGCAACCGCCTCACCCTCCAGCTTCAGGTGAGTGTCGACCCAGGGGCCAAGGCCGGGGAGGCCGTGAAGGTATTTGTCCGCGATGTTAATTCCTCCCACGAAACCTACCCGGCCGTCAACCACAAGTATCTTCCTGTGGTTCCGGTAGTTGATCTTACTCGAGAAACTGGGGAAACGAACAGGCATGAACGGAAATATCTGCACCCCGGAGGCCCTTATCTCCCTGAGGTAAGATTTGTGAATGTTCCAGCTTCCGACGTCATCATAAATGACCCTTACCTTAACCCCCTCACGTGCCTTTCTTTCAAGCAGTTCCCTGAACTCGGTTCCGAGAGTGTCAGGTTCAATCCGGTAAGATTCAAGGTGAATATAGTTCGTTGCCGAGGCAATGGTGTCGAGCATGGCAGGGAAAGTCTGCTGCCCGTTCACGAGAAGATCTATCCTGTTGTCAAGGGTAAGGAGTGATCTGTTGTTATTAAGCAACAGGTGGATCAGGTGCCCTTTTGATCTTACCGCTTCACTTTCATCAGCCAGCACCCTGTGCAGGGTCTCTACCTGTCTGTTCGCATGGGCGGCAAGTCTTCTGCTGTCAGCCATGCCCTTGCGGCTGTAGATCTTCTGTTTCCGGTAGTACCTGCCAAAAAGCATATAGATTATAACACCGGCAAAGGGGACAAACAGTATCACCAGAATCCAGGCGAGTGTCTTCACGGGATTCCTGTTCTCGGACACTATCATCAGACAGATTGAAAAGACCGTGATCAGGTAGAGAACCGAGAGCACATTCCAGAGAACTGATATTGTATTTCCTGCCAGAAGCATAGACATTTACCCCGCTTGCTTACGTAAAAGTAAAAAAAAACTCCTCCGCAGAATATCGGAGGAGTTCTTTTATATGCTGACTGTCTTAGAAAATAATGCCTACGTGGAGAAGCAGGGCTCCGGTCCTGTCATCAAATTCAAATGTTTCTCCCCCTATAGTTATCCCATCACCAAACTGGTTGAGGTTACCTTCATAACGGACATCAAGGGTCAGCTTTTTAAAGAGATCCAGCCCTACTCCTGCCTGGTAACCGAAGGTTGCCGTCTTATAAGTGGCAATGTCAGCCATATCCGCCGGTTCAGAAAGAAGAATTGATGCAGCCGGGCCCGCATTAATCCTTACAGGTCCCAGTTTAAACCCCAGCAAAACAGGGATATTAAGCTTGGTGAATTTCTGCTCAAGCAGCTCGTCAACAGGTTGCCCGTCAACCACCCCTGAATAGGTCAGCGAATTTGTAGCCGTTGCAAGAAGAATCTCGGGCTGCACGTAAAACCCTGCAAACGAAACCCTTAAAAAAGCACCACCCTGAAAACCCCATTCGGCGTTTTCGGCATTCTGAAGAATAACATCAACGTTTGCCTGAGACAGATCGAGATTGGTAAAGGTGAAGTCCGTACTGACACCTGCCTTCAACCCAAATTTCACCTGCGAAAAAAGAGGAGCGGCAAGAACAAGTGCAAGAACTGCGACAATGATCTTTTTCATTTTATTCGAGTTTTAAGTTAATAGAAACAGTAGTTGTTCTCATAAACGCAAGAATGAGGCCAAAGGTTGCACCAAAAGTAAGAAATGGGAAGCTTTTTTCTTATTTTTTTGCCAGTTCGGAGAAGATAACCTCCTTCATCCTGTCGAATTCTTCGCGTTCGAATAGACGTGTCAGAAATATGATTCTGCCTTTCCGGTCTATTATGACATTCCGGGTGACACCTGCCTCCTTCTGGGCATAGAGTCCGAATATATCAGCCCCCGGATCGAGGGCAAGCGGATATGTTATCTTCATTTCTTCCCTGAACTTCAGCACCGTGGCTTCCGGTTCATCACGGTCAATGCCTATAACTACTAGCCCCTTCTCCTTGCCCGGCAGCCATATCTCCTCCTCTATGAATGGCATCTCCTTGCGGCACACTCCACACCAGCTGGCTGTGAACTGAAGCATGACAACCTTCCCCCTGAAATCAGCCAGTGCATAAGTTTTACCGCCGGCCTCCCTGACGGTGAAACCAGGGGCAATGTCACCCGTCTTCACAAGGTAACCGTTCTCATAGACCTTCTGATCCTGGGAGAATGCGGTGCATGCCATCATAATGGTGACGGTAAGAAGTCTAAGCTTTTTCATTTCCGGTTTTGTTCAGGTTCCAAAAATACAAATTTTGTTGTGTGGCCAGCCCATTCAATTAGCAAATCTCACATAGTCTCTGGAAATCGCAAATCGGTAATGGAAAATCTCAGATCGCAACACGGAAGCCTGCAAAGTCGAAAGCCTGCAAAGCCAGGTAATCGCAAATCGCAAATCTCAAAGTCAACTATTCCTCCTCAGACAGTATTTCAAGATAACTGCTGCTTTTGCGGAGCTCAAGATACCCTCTCCCCGCTTCACGGAAGCCATACTCAAAACAGTAAGACCACTTAAGCCCCTCCGTCGTCTCCACCAGGTGGGTGAAGAAGGTGAAGTTGTAACCCTGGGCAATGAGAGCATCGCGGTGTATATGCCCGTGCCCGTCGTCAAGCAGGTCAGCCAGGATCTTTCGGTTTCGCCTCAGCTGGGCATGCACGTTTCGTACGTAATTGTTCTGATCCCGGTTGAGGCGGTTATTGTAGTTATTTCGGCACTGATCAGAACAGAATTTCTTATCAGACCGGCCAAGGAGCCTGGCTCCGCAGTCAAGACATACTCTTTCCACAGCGTAATGTTTCATCAAATTTACAAAATATTTTATTTGGCATAGTCACTTATCACGTTGATTATGATAGGCAAAAACGTTTACAAACGGCTATAAACGACTGCTAACCGTATAGAAATGATTATCAACCGGGTCATGTTGCGGAGAGGGTGCACATTTGTAGCGTTAACGGAATTATTAACCATAAAACAAAAAGTCATGAATGCTTTAAGAAACAAAGTGCAACTGATCGGCCGCCTTGGCCAGGATCCGGAGATCAGGACGCTTGAAAGCGGAAAGAAAGTGGCACACTTCAACCTCGCCACAAATGAGAGTTACAAGAATGCCGAAGGTGCAAAGGTAGACGAAACCACCTGGCATAATGTGGTTAATTTGAATTATTTTTATAAATAATTCATTACCAATAACATAAATCAAGATATTACTTACCGGATTTTATCCTGTTATCATTTTTACACAACAATTGGCAATTTTCCTCTGATGTTTTGCCTCCTAAGTGCCAGGGTGTAATATGATCAGCTTCCATTTCGGAGATATCAAAGTGTTTACCGCATTTAATACAATTCCCATTTTGACGCTCATATACTTTTTGTTTCATAGCATCAGTAAAGGATCGAATAGCCAGATACTTTTCCTCGCGGGTTAGGATGAATGGGTAAATTCCGCTCTTCTTAGTGA
>JBAQCK010000017.1:0-24673 GCA_049294075.1 Bacteroidales bacterium
CACCCCGAAGCACAAGGAATATGAAGCCAAGTATGATGAAACTCTGTCAACAGTTGCTGTTGATGAGGTTGTTAACGGAACGGTAATCCAGATGACACCCCGTGAGGTGGTTGTAAACATCGGTTACAAGTCTGAAGGCGTTGTCAGCCTGAATGAGTTTCGCTATAATCCTAACCTGAAAGTAGGAGACACTGTTGAGGTCTACGTTGAAAGCCAGGAGGATAAAAAAGGCCAGCTCCTTCTCTCACACAAGAAGGCCCGCGCGATTAATTCATGGGACCGTGTCAATGCATCCCTTGAGAAAGACGAAATTATTACCGGTTATATCAAATGCAGAACCAAGGGCGGTATGATTGTCGATGTATTCGGCATCGAAGCCTTCCTTCCCGGTTCACAGATTGATGTCAAGCCGATCCGCGACTATGATGTGTTTGTCGGTAAGACAATGGAATTCAAAGTTGTAAAGATCAATCAGGAATTCAAGAACGTCGTTGTGTCGCACAAAGCTCTTATCGAAGCTGAACTTGAGCAGCAGAAAAAAGAGATCATTGCCAAGCTTGAGAAAGGACAGGTTCTTGAAGGAACCGTCAAGAATATCACATCGTATGGTGTATTCATCGATCTCGGAGGTGTCGACGGACTTATTCACATAACCGACCTTTCCTGGGGCAGGGTCAATCACCCCGATGAGATCGTCCAGCTCGACCAGAAACTGAATGTTGTTATTCTTGACTTTGATGATGACAAGAAACGTATTGCTCTTGGTCTGAAACAGCTCACACCTCACCCGTGGGATTCAGTTGATCCCAACCTGAAGGTTGGAGACAAGGTCAAGGGAAAAGTTGTTGTTATGGCCGACTACGGGGCATTTGTTGAAATCGCCACCGGAGTTGAGGGTCTTATTCATGTTTCGGAGATGTCATGGTCGCAGCACCTTCGCAGCGCTCAGGAATTCCTGAAGGTAGGCGATGAAGTTGAGGCTGTCATTCTTACACTCGACAGAACTGAAAGGAAGATGTCGCTTGGCATCAAGCAGCTTAAGCCCGATCCATGGCAGAATATTGAGGAGAAGTATACCATCGGTTCAAAGCATACTGCAAAAGTGAGGAACTTCACCAACTTCGGCGTTTTCGTTGAAATTGAGGAAGGTGTTGACGGACTGATCCATATTTCCGATCTTTCATGGACAAAGAAAATCAAGCATCCTGCTGAATTCACATCCATCGATTCCGAAATCGACGTTACCGTCCTCGAAATTGATAAGGAAAACAGGAGACTAAGCCTTGGTCATAAGCAGCTTGAAGAGAATCCATGGGATGTATTCGAGAATCTTTTCAGCATCGATTCAGTTCATGAGGGAACAGTGGTAGAGGTATTCGACAAGGGAGCTGTTGTTGCTCTTCCTTATGGTGTTGAAGGATTTGTAACTCCCAAACACCTGGTTAAGGAAGACGGAACGATGGCAAAGGTCGACGAGAAACTCGAGTTCAAGGTGATTGAATTCAATAAGTCAGCCAAGAAAATCATCCTTTCGCACAGCAGGATATCTGAAGATGAGAAGAAAGCTTCTGAATCGCCGGTAAGGAAAAATGACGGCGATAATTCCAGGAAATCTTCAAAGAAAGCCAAGCCGAACGTCGAAAAAACAACACTCGGCGATATATCACAGCTGGCCGCTCTTAAGGAAGAAATGGAAGAAAATGCAAGCAAAACATCAAAAAAATAGAAAATAGTTTTAAATTTAAGCTGTTAAAATTATAACTATGGATTTCAACATTGAGAATCGGAATAACAGCACCTTAATCCAGATTCAGTCTGAAAAACTTGATACTCACATTGCACCTGCTCTGAAATCAGAGCTGGTGCTTATTTCAGGCAAGGGAGAAAAGAACATCATCCTCGACCTTGAAAAGTGTCAGTATTGTGACTCTTCCGGTCTAAGCGCAATCCTGGTAGCAAACAGGTTGTGCAAGAATGCCGGAGGCACTTTCGTACTCTGCGGACTTAGTGAAGCAGTCGAAAGGCTGATTACTATCTCGCAACTTGATACGGTACTTGCTATAACACAGTCAGTTGCTGATGCTGAAAAAATGATATCATGAAGAAAGCAATGCAGATTGCATATGAAAGTCACCGTACTTGGTAGCAGTTCTGCATTGCCCACATCGCAAAGGTATCCATCCGCTCATGTGCTAAATGCACATGAGCGTTTGTTTTTGATAGACTGCGGCGAGGGCACCCAGATGCAGCTCAGAAAGTGCAGTATCAGGTTCGGAAAGATCAACGATATTTTCATCAGCCATTTGCATGGAGACCATGTGTTCGGACTTTACGGGCTGCTCTCCACCTTCAATCTGATGGGACGAACCCTTCCTCTACGTCTCCATGCTCCCGCAAACTACGATCAGATGCTGAGGTTGCATCTCAGCGATTTTGACATCCACCTGAATTTTGATATTGATTTTGTGCCTCTCAGCGGTAGCGATCCTTTAACAATCTATGAGGACAAGCATCTTTCCGTTACCTCTTTCCCCCTTAAGCACAGGGTCGAGGCATATGGTTTCTTATTCCGTGAGAAACCTGCCGACAGGAATATAATTAAGGAGAAAATTGAAGAGTATTCAATTCCAACCTTCAGGATACCGGGAATAAAGAAAGGCCAGGATTTCTTAACGGAAGAAGGACTTGTGATAAGCAACAAGGATATAACCACTCCTCCTCCTGAAACACTTTCGTACGCCTATTGCAGTGATACAATGTATTTTGCCAAACTCTCTTCCTTCGTCAAAAATGTAGATCTTCTTTATCACGAGGCGACATTTGACGGCTCTATGACAAAGCTGGCAAAAAAAGTGATGCACTCCACAACTCTCGATGCGGCA
The DNA here is from genome assembly GCA_049294075.1 of Bacteroidales bacterium. Classification (GTDB taxonomy): domain Bacteria; phylum Bacteroidota; class Bacteroidia; order Bacteroidales; family VadinHA17; genus LD21. The sequence goes on from JBAQCK010000017.1 coordinate 2,883, forward strand.
AAAACTGCGCTTAAGGCCAATGCCGGAACACTGATGATCGGCCATTTCTCTGCCCGTTACGACGATATTGAACCACTCGTCGAAGAAGCCAGAACTATTTTCCCGGCAACCATACCCGCAATTGACGGCAACACCTATAATATAAAGGAGCTTTCAGCCGGAAAATAGACCCCGGTAATAATTCTAATCTTTATATGATTCTTGATTATTGAAATTCTTTCTTTCTACAACTCCTGACTTTTTTTGCCCCCAGCCTTTTTTACCCCCCAGCCCCCCTAAAGCCTTTTTTACCCCCTGCCCCCTAAAGGGGGTTTAAGAACTAATAATGAGCGATATACAAATCAGAGAATTATCCACCCTTAGATAGTTTGCTGTTTTCGGATCGAAAGCTTATGCGGGGCAAAAATATTATTCTATTCACCCCTATAAATAGTTGTAAACCAGTAGACTAAAGCCCCCTTTTAGGGGGGTGGGGGGTCGAACGTCAAACTGAAATGAAGTCATCCAACTATATAAAGTGATATGTATAATTATTAGCCCACGGGGTGGAAGAAATGTATTATCAGTAACATAAGGGGCAGGAGCAGACGATTTGATTAAACTCCCTATACATCAACCTCTATTAAAGCAAAGAATAATTATCTTTGCCACCACGTATTGCCATGCAGGAAAAAATACTTATACTCGATTTCGGATCCCAGTATACCCAGCTTATAGCCAGAAGGATACGTGAGCTGTCAGTTTATTGTGAGATTCACCCTTTCAACCATTACCCGGAGCCCGACGACTCGGTTAAAGGCGTAATTCTTTCGGGCAGTCCTTATTCAGTGAGGGATGACGATCATCCCGACCCGGATCTGTCTGGTTTCAGGGCCAGGTTTCCCCTTCTGGGAGTATGCTATGGAGCTCAGCTGATGGTTCAGAAATACGGCGGTCAGGTGATGCCCGGTAAAATACGTGAATACGGGAATGCGAATCTTATTTATATTGATGAATCTGATCCCCTTTTCAAAGGGATCAAACCAGGCGCCCGCGTCTGGATGTCGCACGGCGACACCATTGAACACATGCCCGGCAATTTCAGGATCACTGGTTCTACGGCTACCGTAAAGGTTGGCGCATACAGGATCGTTGATGAGCTTACCTGGGGCATCCAGTTCCATCCGGAGGTCTATCATACCACCGACGGCATGCAGATGCTTGAAAACTTTGCCATCGGGATTTGCGGCTGCTCCCGTAACTGGACTCCCGATTCATTCATCGAGACTGCAATTGATAACCTGAAAAGAGAAGTTGGCACAGACAAGGTGATTCTTGGATTGTCGGGCGGAGTTGATTCGTCAGTGGCGGCATACCTTCTTAACAGGGCAGTCGGCAGTAACCTTACCTGCATTTTCATCGATAACGGATTGTTGAGAAAGAATGAATTTGAGGCCGTCCTGGGATCGTACTGTGATATGGGATTGAATATAAAAGGCATAAAAGCAGGCGACAGGTTCCTCGATCAGCTTGAAGGTGTGGTTGATCCGGAAACTAAAAGAAAAATCATAGGAAGAGTTTTCATAGAGGTTTTTGAGGAAGAAGCAAAGAAAGTAAGGGATGTCAGGTGGCTGGCCCAGGGAACCATTTATCCCGATGTAATTGAATCTGTTTCGGTTAACGGGCCCTCGGCAACAATCAAGTCGCATCATAATGTCGGAGGTCTGCCCGAAAAGATGAACCTGAAGGTCATCGAACCGCTTCGTCTTCTTTTCAAGGATGAGGTAAGGAGGGTCGGTAAAGCGCTTGGTTTACCTGATGCCATCCTGAACCGTCATCCTTTTCCGGGTCCCGGACTTGCAATAAGGCTTCTGGGTGTCATGACCAGGGGAAAACTTGATATCCTCAAGGAGGCCGATCATATCTTCATTGATGCGCTGAAAACCCATGGTCTGTATGATAGCGTATGGCAGGCTGCGGTGATACTGCTTCCGGTTCAATCGGTAGGAGTGATGGGCGATGAGCGGACTTATGAAAATGCAGCGGTGCTCAGGGCTGTCGTTTCAACCGACGGCATGACTGCCGACTGGGCTCACCTGCCTTATGAATTTCTGGGAACCGTGTCAAACGAAATTATAAACAAAGTCAGAGGAATAAACAGAGTTGTATACGATATAAGCTCAAAACCACCTTCAACGATCGAGTGGGAGTAGGAAAAGGCGTGACGCGTGAGGCATGAGGCGTGAGGCGTGAGGCGTGAGGGCTTAAAGGCTTAAAGGCGTAATGGCGTAAAGGGGTAAAAACATGAAGCGGTCAACAAAACATGAAATTAAACGTTAACAAGTAACAAGCAACCCTCTTTCGATAAAGCTTCAGAGGGCAAAGCCAGCTACCAGTAACCAGTAACAAGCACCCGGCAACATGATGAAAAGATTCACAATTATTTCAACTATACTTTTCTTAATAAGTTATCCTGCATTTTCCCAGGCTCTTAATGAAAATACCTACAAAATCGGCAGGACTCTTGGACTTATCGATGCGTGGTATGTCGATACGACCGATATTAATAAACTGACTGAGAATACCATTGTGGAGATGCTCAGATCTCTTGATCCACATTCTGTTTATATATCAGCCAAGGATGTGAAAGAGATGAATGAACCGCTCACAGGCAACTTCGAAGGCATTGGCATTCAGTTTAACTTATTGAGGGATACCATTATAGTTATAGAGCCAATAGGAGGGGGACCCTCTGAAAAGGTCGGAGTTCTGGCAGGCGACAGGATAATAGAAATCGACGGGGAGAAAGTTGCTGGCATAGGCATCTCAACCATTGGTGTCCGGAGCAAGCTTATGGGTATGAAGGGTACAAAAGTTAACATTAAGGTTTTCAGAACTGGGGCAAAGGAAGCGCTTGATTTTACAATTGTCCGCGACAAAATTCCGATAACCAGTCTTGATGCAGCCTATATGCTCGACAATCAGACCGGTTATGTGAAGCTGAATAAATTCGCCGCGACTACTGCCCAGGAATTTTCCTCAGCCGTCGACAGTCTCCGGAAACAAAAAATGAGGAACCTTGTTATTGATCTCCGGTCTAATGGCGGAGGGTATATGGTTGCAGCAACCGACATCGCAGATATGTTTTTCGCCGACAAGAAGTTGCTCGTCTTTATAAAGGGAAGAAGGAATCCCCGCCAGGATTATCTGTCAAACGGCTTAGGTGCCCTTGCCGACACCAGGATTGCAGTACTAACCGATGAAGGGTCCGCTTCTGCAAGTGAGATTCTCGCCGGAGCCCTTCAGGACTGGGACAGGGGAGTGATCATCGGGCGAAGGACTTTCGGCAAAGGTCTCGTGCAAAATGGATTCTACCTTAACGACGGCTCCATGATACGACTTACCATTGCAAGGTATTACACTCCTACCGGCAGACTGATCCAGAGTCCTTACGATGAAGGTTACGATAAATACATGGAAAACTTTTACAAACGCTATACTGACGGGGAACTTATCACAGCCGACAGCATCCATTTCCCTGATTCCCTTCGGTTTAAAACACTTGTAAATGGGAGGAATGTCTATGGAGGCGGTGGTATAATGCCTGATGTGTTTGTCCCGGCCGACACCTCTGATTACTCCGATTACTACCGGAGCCTTGTCAGGAGAGGAATCCTGAACTCATTTGCACTCGAATACTCCGATAAGAACAGGAAAAAGCTTGCTGCCAATTACCGGACTTTTGAGGATTTCAGAAACCGCTTCACACTCAGCCAGGATGAGATAAAATCACTTATCTCCAAAGCTGAAGAAGCCGGTATCAAGTACAATGATGAGCAGTTCAGCATTTCCGGAAAGGCAATCCGCAGTGTAATCAAAGCGCTTATAGCTTCCAATCTGTGGCAGACCAACGAATACTTTATGATCCTGAACGAGGACGACACAGTAATCGAAAAAGCCATGCAGATGTTTAACGACAAGGCTGACTACGACAGGATACTTGGAAAAGAGTGAGAGTGAAAGTGAGAACGAGGAAGAAAAGAAGTTCTCGCAGATTTTCGCAGAATAGCAACCAAAACCCGAAACACCGGCAACGATAAACAATAAACGATACACTTTTCACCTTGAACTTCACCGCCAAAACCCTCTTCGGGCTCGAAAAAATTCTTTCACTTGAGTTATCTTCGCTTGGCGCGGTGAATATTCAGGCTTTGAACCGGGCGGTTATGTTCGAAGGCGACCGTTACATGCTTTATAAATCCAACTACTGCCTCCGTACAGCCCTTTCAGTCCTGGTTCAGATAGCAGTTTTCAGGATCCGCTCCGCTGATGATCTCTACAGAAGATGCCTGAAAATTGACTGGAGCCGTTATCTTGACAGCAAGACAACCTTTGCAGTTGTCCCGGTAGTGAATTCTCCTCTTTTCAATCATACGGGGTTTGCCGGGCTAAGGCTGAAAGATGCCGTGGCCGACTGGTTCCGGGCGAAGACAGGAAACCGCCCCTCAGTTGATACGGATAATCCTGACATACTTATAAATCTGCACATCAGCAATGACCTGGTGACCGTTTCTCTCGACTCTTCCGTCATCCCTCTCTACAAGCGCGGGTACAGGAAAGAACAGGGGGCAGCCCCGATGAACGAGATTCTGGCGGCCGGTATCGTTATGAATTCAGGATGGGATGCGCAGGTTCCGCTGATTGATCCTATGTGCGGCTCAGGTACAATTCCCATCGAAGCGGCTCTTTTCGCATCAAACATCCCTCCCGGAAGATTCAGGAAGAGTTTCGGATTTCAGAAATGGAAGGATTATGACGAAGACCTGTTCATTAGAATGAAGGAAGAAACGGAATCTCATATCCGTCCTTGCACGGGAATGATCTATGGCAGTGATGTTTCTGAAGAGGCTGTGGAAATGTCACGTGTCAATATCAGTTCAGCCGGACTTTCAGAAATGATTACGTTAAGCGTGAATGACTTCCGCGATCTTAAATCCCGGTCCGAAGCTGGTGTGATCATAATGAACCCTCCCTACGGACAGAGGATCAGGACCGACGACAGCAATGAGTTATACGGTATGATTGGCACCGCGCTCAAGCATGGTTTTCCGGGCTATGATACATGGATTATTTCATCCGACAAGGAGGCCCTGAAGCATGTGGGACTTAAGCCATCGGGAAAGACGGCCCTGTTCAACGGGGCTCTCGAATGTCTTTTAGTTAATTATAAACTATATCAGGGATCAAAGAAAGCCGGATAACGCAATCTATTTTTAAAATTTGCGTTTATCAGATTCGAACGCCGGATACTTAATAAGTTGTTGTAATTATTGGATTGGCATAAAAAGTAATGCTTACATTTTTTATATATTTGTTGACGAAGTTTTTGATCGTACTAAAAGCAAAGCTTAGATGAGCTTTAATGTTGAAAGTTATTTTTCTGACTTGTCCGGCAGGAATCCAATCCTTTATTACAAGGGGAACATCGATTCAGACCTTATCAACAAGGTGCTTGATACAGTCGAGGAAAAACTGATAAGCTCGAATGAACATCCCAGGCTTCGTAAGAGAGTCTATAACGTCCTGGTTGAAAGCCTTCAGAACCTGTATCACCATGTTGGAAGCGTGCCTGCCGGTTTTGAGGATCAGACATCTGAGAAATTCGGCATCCTGTCAATAAACAAGCTGGATGATGGGTACAGGATTGTAACAGGTAACTTCATAAGGAAAGCAGAGGCTGAAGAACTGGAAAAAAAGATTCTGGGAATCAATAACTCATCGCACGATGAAATTTCTGAACTTTATAAATTCATTCTGAATCACCAGCGTATCTCCGTTAAGGGCGGAGGAGGACTCGGTCTTGTTGACATTGCAAGGAAAACCGGAAACAAACTGGAGTACACTTTTAAGAATTATGATGAAACCACCTCATTCTTTTATCTCGATATACTGGTAAACGGAAACAAGTGAAACAAACTTAAATAACAAGAATATGGAACCTATCCTAATTGACGGAACACCAAAAACACCCACAATCAAATTTGACGCCTCAACCGGTGTGTTTGAGATCAAGGGCCGGTCAATCCCCGAAAACTCAGTAGATTTCTACAAGCCTCTTATCGACTGGCTTGACCTTTACAGGGAAACTCCCAATAACAAGACTGTTGTTAACATAAAGCTTGAGTACTTCAACACAAGCTCTTCGAAATGCATTCTCGATGTCTTTAAGAAACTGGAGACCATTCATAAGGCAAAAAATGAAGTGGAAGTAAACTGGTATTATGAAGAAGACGACGAGGATATGCTGGAAGCAGGCGAAGATTATGAATCCATAATCAGGGTGCCTTTTAAAATGATAGAGATCGTAGAATAAATTGCCCGGGTTTTCTTATGGCCGGGAAACGGCTGTGTTTTTCATTAACGTGAGAAGAGCGTCCTTTTGGTCGCTCTTTTTTTTGCCCTGCGCCCTGTGCCCTGTTGTTTTTGCCGCGTACCGCATACCGCATACCGCTAATCTATAATCTTCGGTCTTCTGCTCAGCAGCTTCTCGCCCGAATTCAGCAGATTCCTCAAAACCCTGAAGTATAGTAATAAATACGTAATGATGGTAAGGGTCCATATCACAAGCAGATTGACCCAGTAGGTGTCGATATGCCAGCCGAACATCTTTTTGGACGGGGCGTAAAAATGGGCTTTTATAAACCTGTCGGGTGGATCCATGTAAATGGGATCAAACTTCTGGATCATCTGCCCTCCGTAATCAATTGTCTTCTGAGTTTCGTTCTTCAAAGTCACAAATTCATCCAGCGAGACATTGAAGTTGTCGTTCCTCAGCTTCCGGTAAGCTTCCCTGTTCTCCGATTCCATACTGCTGATCAGTGCATCCTTTTCATTATTGGCCTTGTTGTACAGCTTCACATAATGCCTTCGGATAAATTCAACATGGGTAATGGCTTCTTTCACTATATCAGGCGTCACCAGGTCGGGCTTAAGGCTTTCCGTCTTACTGAACCTGAGACCGGGCACTATCTTGTGAAGCTTGTTTATTTCATTGTAAACCAGCAGCAGGTCTTCATTGAAATCTTCATCTCTCACGCCCTTGTTAAGGTCGATAAGCAGCTTGTCCAGATTGCCTTTGACCTTGGAGCACCAGTAGTCCTTTATGAACTTGGCCTCGCTCATCTTCTTGTCAAATCCGTAGAAAACCTTTGCATACCTGTTATCGGTGAATTGTTTCACTGCCAGTGCCTCGTAGCCCCAGCGGGCCGTGATAACCTCTCCGTAAAACGGTATGGTAACCGGTGATGAGATGTTGGGATTCAGTTTTTCAAACTTGACCAGCACTCCGCTTAGAATTATCTGGGGGATTACAAGAAAGGGTATCAGTATGTAAATGGTGACCACTGCCTTGAAACTGTCGGAGATCAGCAAACCAAGCAAGTTGGCGGCTGCCCAGGAAGAGAACAGTACCAGCCAGTATTCAAATGTCAATCCTCTGATACCTGTGATCATATTGCCCAGAATGACGAATGACAGGGCCTGGATTGCAGAGATGCCAAACTGAACAAATACCTTCGACATCAGGTAACTGTTCCAGCTGAGATTAAGAAAAGCTTCCCTCTTCAGTATCTTGCGGTCCTTGAATATTTCCTCGGCACTGACTGTTAGTCCCATGAAAAAAGCAACTACAACCGACATGAATATGTAAACCGGAAGGTTACTGTTGTCAATCAGGTGATATTCCGGATTTTTGGCATTCTCATCATAATACCTTATTAGAAATGCAAGGAAGAAGGCAAGTACGGGAGCTTCAAACAGAGTAATAAGAAGATACTGTGCGTCTGAAAGCTTTGACAGGATGTCTCTCTTTGCATAAATCAGAAACTGGCTAAGCTTTCTTGGCGGCCTGAAATGAATCTCGGGCAGGGCCTGACCTTTTTCAAGCCTGTCCTCCTTCTTCTCCGCCTCGTACAATTTCCGCCAGTCATCAGGAGATATCCTTCGGGTCTCGGTAGGCTTCCCGCTCTCGGTCATCACCTTTGTCTCCACTATGTTGAATATCTGCTCGGGATTAACGTTACCGCATGCATAACACACACTTTCAGTGTAATTGGGCTGCCCGATCTTCTTCTTGAAGTATTCAATGGAATCAACTGGATTACCATTATATATAAGATATCCGCCCGTGTCGAGAATGATGAGCTTGTCGAACATCTTGAAGATGTCTGATGAGGGCTGGTGAATGACGATGAACAGCAGTTTCCCCTTTCTTGCAAGTTCATTCAGGAGGTCGACTATGTTTTCTGAATCCCTCGATGACAGTCCGGAGGTGGGTTCATCGAGAAACAGCACGGCAGGCTCCCTGATTAGTTCAAGGGAAATGTTCAGTCTCTTTCTCTGGCCGCCGCTGATTTTCTTATTAAGCGGGGAACCAACTTTCATGTTCCGGATTTCATACAGGCCGAGGTTTTTTAGCACGCTATCAACCTTTTCACGAATCCCGGCGTCTGAAAGATTGCCGAAGCAAAGCCTTGCATTGAAATACAGATTGTCAAAAACTGTAAGATCTTCAATCAGAAGGTCATCCTGCGATACAAATCCGATATGCCCCTTTATCTTATCCTTGTCCTTGTGAATGCTTATCCCGTTTATCAGGACTTCTCCGCCGGAGGGCGGATTGGTGCCGTTGAGCACGCTCAGCAGAGTGGACTTTCCTGCTCCGCTGGCTCCCATGATACCGATCATCCTTCCCGATTCCCCCTTGAACGACATATGGTGAATCCCCACCTCGCCGCTCTTGAATTTATATTCCAGGTTATTGACTTCATAAACCACCCTCGACGACTTAAATTCCTCCTTGAGGAAAAGCATAGTGATATCCCAGTGATAGATGGGGGATATGTTGTATCCCTTTATCGACGATCCATGGCTTATCGGATATACCTTATTTTCCTTGAGCAGCAGCCCGTTCATTGATAGTTCTCCGGAGCGTGCGTATCTCAGGAAGTACATATTTACGGAGGGAACATACAAAATCCATATTTGTCCCTTCAGCTGATCCCTGAAGGCATATTTTGTGTTTCCGGTGGCATCGGCCTTATTCCCTGATATTACCAGAAGGTTTTGTGAGGAAGGTATATCTGTGAAAGGATTGAGAACGAATTGCTCAATTATGTCATATTCCTCATTTGAGATATTCAGGCTTTCCGCAAGCGTGGCTATGAATCCCCTTTCAATAACCGTCACTGTTCCATTACCTGATTTGCAGAATTCAAGAGCCAGAAGAACGACTACAATCCTTTGATCCACAGCCAGAAGTCCCTCTTCATTAATATCATGGCAGAGTTTGGCTATCCTTATTGCAATTGCTCCTTCGCGTCGTTCCTTCGTGCTTTTTTCAAGTTTGACCTGCGCTTCCCTGAAGGCCTCATCATAAACAGCCAGGTATATCTTTACCAGCTCATTATTTAGATGCTGACGCAGAAATGCCTCAACCACAGCCCTCCTTTCTTCCTGATCCCCTTCAGGATTGGCAATAATGGCAAATAACTGCATCAAGGTATTAATAATCTTCTCACTCATTGACGAAAGGGAATTCTCACAGATGGAACTATTGAGATATTAATTAACTACAGAACGGCCAATCACCTCAATTGTTGTGATTTTTAGAACTAATGAACCTAAAAAAAGAGGTAAGGGTAGTGGCTCTTTGTACGCATCTTTTTGCCAGAGTGGGATCGTTGTTTAATTTCCCTTTTTGTTTACACCCCCCAACCCCCAGAAGATGGTACGTCATCCCTGCTTGTTCCACCCCCCAACCCCCCTAAAGGTGGGGCTTTATGACGCTGTATTACAGCTATTTATAGAGATGTATCAAATTATATTACCAGCCCTGCATTAGCTTTAGATCAGAAAACGGAAATCTTTCAGGGTTTAGATTATCCCTGAATTATTATATCGCTCAATATTAGTTCTTTAACCCCCCTTTAGGGGGGCTGGGGGGTAAAAAAGGCTGGGGGGCAAAAAAGGCAGATGGGTACTAAGGACAGAGGGGCATAAAGGGCAGGACCCTTAAAAAATGGGTCAATTGCTGAGATAAAGAAATTCAATGATGAGAATAAAAGTAAAGTTATTTTCTCCTCTTCCCGGTCTTACTTTTCTGCACCGAAAAACCGAATTTCCCTATCAGGCCGCCTGTTTCATAATATTTCCCATGCAGGTAACTTATGGGTTCAGCGTCAATCAGTCTGAAGGCACCGGTCTTTTCATCGAACAATGTTTCTTCGGCATTCACGGCAACCACCTTGGAAATGAACATGTGATGCGTTCCAAGTTCCTTTATTTCCTTTACAATGCATTCGATGTTCACCGGAGACTCCTGTATCAGCGGCGCTTTAACTATTTCTCCCTTAACCGGTGTCAGTCCCATTTCCTTGAACTTGTTATGCTCCGCCCCCGATTTAACTCCGCACCAGTCGGTGGCATAAGAGAGTGATCTGGTGGTAAGATTGATAACAAATTCGAGGTTTTTCCTGATGATCCCGTATGAATGTCTGGAAGGCCTGACTGAGATATAACACATTGGCGGATCAGTGCAGATTGTGCCTGTCCACGAAACAGTTATTATATTGTATTCATCGGGTGCCGTACCACAGCTGACCATCACTGCCGGCAAAGGATATATCATTGTTCCCGGCTTCCATAGTATCTTTCCCATAAATGCTTTTTCCAAATATAACACTATCTCTTAATATACCTGAACAGGTACCCTGAACTTGTCATTTTGACATATTTAGCCCGGATTTTAGTGTCAAACAGTCAATTTTCAGAGATGGCAGAATAATTGATCCTTGAGTAACCAGGGAAGGAAGGTTTGTCAATTCGACGAACACCTTCGAGTACAACCTCAAATCCCAGGATGTGCATTACCCCCAACCCCCCTGAAGGGGGGCAGAGATTTCGGTGGATTGGATATTTTGTATCGACCATGAAAGATAAAAATCAACCTTCTTTGATGATTTCAAAGCCCCCTTTAGGGGGTTAGGGGTGATACGAGCCGTGACGAAATTAGAATATGGGTTGGAAAAAAGGCAGGAAAAATGTAAATGATTGACTATTATATATATTATCTTAATATAACTATACTGAAACCTTTCAAAACAAAATCAATGATATGAACCTAAATAATTTTACTCTTAAAGCCCAGGAATCAGTTCAGAAGGCCTTTATGATTGCAGATGCAAAGGGACAGCAGGCTATCGAGTGTGCCCATCTGCTTCATGGGGTTATAAGCGAGGCTGAGAATATCACCGACTGGCTTTTCGGAAAGCTTGGCGTCAGCTCGGCATCTGTAATGAAGGACATAGAAAAGATAATCGACACTTATCCCAGGGTCACCGGCGGTGAACCGTATCTGTCATCTGGTGCATCAGAGGCGCTGAGAAAAGCAAACGATCAGGCATCAGCGATGAAGGATAAATTTGTCACCACGGAGCACATGCTTATGGGCATCCTTGAGACATCCGACAGGGCATCGCAGCTTCTAAAGGATTACGGCATTTCGATGAAGGATCTCAGGTCGGCAGTCAATGAACTGAGAAAAGGAGCCACTGTCGATAACCCGACTTCGGAAGATACTTTCGACTCGCTTAACAGGTATGCCGTTAATCTCAACGAACGGGCAAGGACCGGCAAGCTCGATCCTGTTGTGGGACGCGACGAGGAGATAAGAAGGATACTTCAGATCCTCACCAGGAGGACCAAGAACAATCCCATCATGATAGGGGAGCCCGGCGTCGGCAAAACAGCAATTGCAGAAGGAATTGCCCACCGGATCATCCGGGGCGATGTTCCTGAGGACCTTAAATCGAAGACAATCTATTCGCTAGACATGGGAGCCCTGATAGCCGGTGCCAAGTACAAGGGCGAATTTGAGGAGCGGCTGAAATCAGTTGTAAACGAGGTTGTTTCAGCCAACGGCGAAATAGTTCTTTTCATTGATGAGATCCACACCCTTGTAGGGGCTGGTAAATCGGAAGGCGCCATGGATGCGGCAAACATCCTCAAGCCTGCACTGGCACGCGGTGAACTCAGGGCTATTGGAGCCACCACCCTGAATGAGTATCAGAAGTACTTCGAAAAGGACAAGGCTCTGGAAAGACGATTCCAGATTGTGATGGTCGATGAGCCCGACAGGGAGGATTCCATCTCCATTCTCCGCGGTATCAGGGAGAAATATGAAACCCATCACAAGGTCATTATTCGCGACGAAGCAATAATTGCAGCCGTTGATCTTTCATCACGTTATATCACCGACAGGTTCCTTCCCGATAAAGCCATCGATCTTATCGACGAGGCTGCCTCGAGGCTGAGGCTCCAGATGAACTCGGTGCCTGATGAGATAGACGAGGTGACAAGGGCAATCACAAGGCTTGAAATCGAAAGGGAAGCCATCAGACGCGACGAAGACAAGGTGAAGGAAAACGAGATCTCTGCTGAACTTGCTGAACTGCAATCCAAAAGGGATGAACTGACAGCAGCCTGGAAAGGCGAAAAGGAAATGATAGAAAAGGTTCAGGAGAAGAAGGAGGAGGTTGAAGCCCTTCGTTTCGAAGCGGATGAGGCTGAGCGCAAAGGCGATTACGGCAGGGTGGCCGAGATACGTTATGGAAAGATAATAGGTCTCGAAAAGGAGATAAAGGAGCTGAAAGACCTGATAGGGAAAAAGAGAAGCAAGGGCTCCCTTGTTCAGGAAGAGGTACGGTCGGAGGATATTGCTGAAGTCGTAGCAAAATGGACAGGCATTCCTCTTGCCAGGATGCTCGAAAGTGAAAAGGAAAAACTTCTCCGGCTCGAAGATGAACTACATAAAAGGGTTATAGGTCAGGATGAAGCCATAAGGGCGGTTTCTGATGCTGTAAGGAGATCAAGGGCCGGACTTCAGGATGCAAAAAGGCCGGTGGGATCATTTATCTTCCTCGGAACAACCGGTGTTGGTAAAACCGAACTTGCAAGGGCTCTGGCTGAGTTTCTATTTAATGACGAAAACCTGATGACCCGCATCGACATGTCAGAGTATCAGGAACGGCATTCCGTTTCACGACTTATTGGTGCGCCTCCCGGATATATCGGCTATGATGAAGGCGGCCAGCTTACAGAAGCCGTGAGGCGTAAGCCCTATTCGGTGGTGCTTCTCGATGAGATCGAAAAGGCACATCCCGATCTGTTCAACCTTCTTCTCCAGGTTCTCGACGAGGGAAGACTTACCGACAACAAAGGGCGTACCGTAAATTTCAGAAACGTAATCGTGATTATGACTTCCAATCTTGGGTCGGATCTGATCCGCGACAGGATGGACCAGTGGAATAATAATATGCCAGAGAAAGAGGCTGAATCCCTTCGCCGGGAGCTGTTCATGCTTCTGAGGAAATCGCTCCGGCCGGAATTCCTTAACAGGGTTGATGAAATCGTTATGTTCAGCCCTCTTAATCTTGAACAGATTGGTGAAATAGTCAAAATTCAGCTGAACAATGTAAGGAAGGCGCTTGCAGGCAGTAACCTGAGGCTTGAGGTATCCGATGAAGCCATCGACTGGCTTGCCCGCAACGGCTTTGATCCCCAGTCCGGCGCTCGTCCCGTTAAGAGGTTGATCCAGAAGGAAATAATAAATGAATTGTCGAAAGAGATCATATCAGGCAGGATACCCAGGGAAAGTTCAGTAACAGTCGATGTGGCTGATGACAGGCTGGTGTTCGGTAACAGCAGGAATTAAAAGTCAACCAGCATCCGACATCGTGCTCCCTGCGCCCTGTGCCCTGTGCCCTGCGCCTTTACCTGAATGACCTGATGCATGTGTTCAGGTCATCATAAATGTCAAAAATAGTGTGAAGATGAAGGGTATGGAACAAATCCGTGGCCCTTGGTTCGGGGTTCGCAAATTTGAGGACTCCGATATTGCTTTTTGCAGCCTTGTGAAGTGAAAGAAAACATGCGAAGCCTGAACTGTCGATGTATTCCACTCCCTTAAGATCGATGATCACTTTTGCACCCGGATTGTCAAAGACCTTGCTGACACCTTCCTTTATTTCCTCAATGGTTGTGCCATTTATCCTTTTGACAGCGAAAGTGACAATGTCGATCTTGTCCCTTTTCTCTATGTTGATCATGTCTGTCATAACTAACGGTTTTTTACCAGTTCGTCGAGCTCCTCCAGAGCATGCCTGGTTTCATCCTCAAAACGCTTAATATACGACGCGTACTTTTCAGCGTTCTTCCCATCCTTTGCTTCAATTTCAAAGGTTTTTAGCATGTTCGCCAGACTGTCCATACCCATTATGGCGACTGACGACTTGGCTTTGTGGGCAAGATTGCCCATCGCTGTGTGATCTCCCCCGGCGAAATGCTCCTTTAATTCGCTGTTGAACTCGGTGACCTGGTCGCGGAACATTCCGATCAGTTCCTTCAGCAGGTCGGAATCCCCGCCGGCAACCATTTCGAGGTATTCGGTATTGATATATTTGAAATCCATGATTTGATGGTCCTGAAAACTCTTTGCAGAACTGTATATATAACAGATTTATCAGGATTTTATTTTACGGGCCGATGCTACTTTTAACAAACCCTGATGGTTAATATCGTGTTGAATATTCCTTTTGGTGTTCTAAAATATATTCTATTTTTATCAGTTAATACTTCAGGTTGCCTGTTGCTTCTTTCCGGCGGCAATACGGATTAAAAAAAAAATTTCTCCATTAATGAAGAATACTGTCTTTACAAAGTTTCATGAGGAAGCGGGAGCCAGGATGGTTCCCTTTGCAGGCTTCAACATGCCGGTTGAATATACCGGGATAACTGAGGAACATATTGCCGTCCGTCAGGGAGTTGGCGTATTTGATGTTTCACACATGGGCGAGTTCTGGGTGTCCGGTCCTTCAGCCCTGAAGTATCTTCAGTATATAACTTCAAACGATGTCGCTGCCCTGTGGGACGGGAAGGTTCAGTATTCATGCTTCCCCAACGGGAGCGGAGGAATAGTCGACGACCTCCTCGTTTACAGGTTCAGTCACGATAAATACCTCCTTGTAGTTAACGCTGCAAATATTGAAAAGGACTGGAACTGGTGCGTAAAGAATGCCGGAAAATTTGGAATTGAACCGGGGAGAGACCTGATAAATGCATCGGATGATATTGCACAGCTTGCTATCCAGGGTCCCTTTGCAATGAAGGCCATGCGAAAACTGACTTCAGCGCCTGTGATGGAAATGGAGAATTACTTCTTCCGGATTGTTGAGTTCGCAGGGATTAAGGATGTAATCTTCTCTACCACAGGCTATACCGGCGAATCAGGTTGCGAGATCTATGTGAGGAACGAAGAGGCTCCCAGGTTATGGGATGCAGTATTTGAAGCCGGCAGGGAATTCGGAATCAGGCCGGTCGGACTGGGAGCAAGGGATACGCTGCGTCTTGAAATGGGTTACTGCCTTTATGGCCACGATATCGACGACACTACTTCACCGATTGAAGCCGGGCTCGGCTGGATTACAAAATTCACGGCTAACAAGGATTTCATCGATAGGGAAGTGCTGCTGAAACAAAAGGAAGAAGGAGTAAACCGCAGGCTGAAGGGATTTGTAATGATCGACCGCGGTATTCCCCGCCAGCATTATGAGGTTGTCGATGCAAACGGAAATATAATAGGAGAGGTGACATCGGGAACAATGTCGCCCATGATGAAGCAGGGAATCGGAATGGCATATCTTCAGAAAGGCTTCTGGAAAGCTGATACGGAAATTTTCATAAGAATCAGAAATAAGGACCTCAAAGCCAAAGTTGTAAACTTGCCTATCTACAACAAAATTTGATACAGGTTTATCTTCCACTCTGTCCTGATGCAAAAACTGAATATCGAGACTTGTTTTTCCCCGGCCCTGTACGAACCTGAAAGGCATGCAGGATCAATAATCGTTGTGATTGATATACTGCGCGCCACTTCGGCAATATGCACTGCTTTTGAGCACGGGGCTGAGACAATCATCCCTGTGGCAACCGTGGCTGAAGCAAAGGAGTACAAGAAGAAAGGGTACCTGGTTGCAGCGGAGCGCGACGGCTTTGTACTCGATTTTGCTGATTTCGGCAACTCTCCTTTTAATTTCACCCCTGAAAAAGTTGAAGGAAAAACCATTGTCTACAGCACAACCAACGGAACCGGAATTATGTCGCTGGCTTCTTCCTCCGGTTCAATAATAATTGGATCTTTCCTTAATATTACGGCAATTGTTCGCTGGATAAAGAAGCAGAGGAAGGATGTGGTTCTTTTCTGTTCAGGATGGAAGAACAGATTTAACATCGAGGATACTATCTGTGCCGGAGCAATGGCCGAAAGAATTTTGTCGGATTCAGGTTATTCAACATCATGCGATTCCACTTACGCGGCTCTGGACCTTTGGTCGCTGGCAAAAACTGACCTCATTGAGTACATTGAAAAGGCAGCCCAGCGTTCGCGGCTAAGGGATAAGGGCCTCGACGATTGCATCCCGTTCTGCCTTGGAATGGATTTCACGAGCAAGGTTCCGGTCTACCGGAACGGTGTTCTGGTTAGCGTTGAAGTGAAATAAATTTTAAATTCCCTGAACTTCAAATCTTCATTTTATAATTTATACCCCCTTCCCGGCCTTCCCCCAAAGAGGCAGGAGGTGACAAGGCCTTTCCCCCCTGGGGGAAACGGGAAAGGGGGTATTTGAAAATCTAGTGACCAATTGAATAATGTTCAAATCTTCGTTTTGCAGTTTTTACCCCCTTCCCAGCCAAAAATCTTAGTTATAATATTTTACATCATTTTCAACCTTCCCCAATGCTATTTACCCCCTTCCCTGACCTTCCCCCAGGGGGGAAGGGGCAGGCAGCATTGTACAAAGTTTTTCCCCCTTGGATTCCGACAGCGATCGATAGTCTTCATGATGATCAGGTAAGGAGAATCGTCCAGGGCCTTTTCCCCCTGGGGGATCCCGATAGCTCCCGATAGCCATCGGGACGGGAGGGAAAGGGGGTCATGGATTATAAAAGGAAACTAGCTGATTATTAGTGGATAAACTATAATTATCCATCAGTTTTTCATTCTATCCTTGCCAATGCCGAAAATTCTTTAATTTTGTAATACTATCTATTGTTCAAACTAACCTTAAAACAATCCTTTCAAAATGAAAAAACATAACTTTTTTGCCGGTCCGTCAATACTTCCTCAGTATACCCTCGACAAAACAATTGAAGGAATCAGGGATTTTGCCGGTTCAGGTCTTTCGGTTCTTGAGATCTCTCACAGGAGCAAGGAGTTTGTTGCCTGCATGAATGATACCATAGCGCTTGTAAAGGAACTGCTTGAAGTTCCCGAAAGTTACAAGGTTATTTTTCTCGGTGGAGGCGCCAGTCTGCAGTTCACAATGCTCCCGCTGAACATGATGAACACAAAATCGGCTTACCTGAATACAGGTGAATGGGCAGGAAAAGCCCTCAAGGAAGCAAAATTTTACGGCGAGGCTGTAGAGGTGGCTTCATCAAAGGACAAGCTTTTCAATTATATTCCGAAAAATTATGTTGTCCCGGCCGATGCCGACTACTTCCATGTGACAACCAACAACACTATCTACGGTACGGAACTAAAGAAAGACCCGGATGTCGGTGTTCCGCTTGTTGCTGATATGTCGTCCGATATCTTCAGCCGTCCTGTTGACGTTTCGAAATATTCAATCATCTATGCCGGGGCACAGAAAAATCTTGCTCCTGCAGGCGTTACCCTTATAATAATTAAAGAAGAAGCTTTGGGCAAGGTGTCAAGGCCGATCCCGACCATCCTCGACTATCGCACTCATATCAAGTCCGAATCAATGTTCAATACTCCTCCCGTGTTCGCCGTTTTCGCCGCTCAGCAAACTCTGCGCTGGCTCAAGGAACTAGGCGGTGTAAAGGCTATCCAGAAGAAGAACATCGAAAAGGCGGCCATGCTCTATGATGAAATAGACAGGAACAAGCTCTTTGTTCCGACAATTAAGGATCCCGACGACAGGTCCCTTATGAACATCTGCTTTATTATGGCAGACGAATACAAGGAGCTTGAACAACCCTTCTCTGAATTTGCCAAATCAAAGGGTATAGTTGGTATTGCCGGGCATCGTTCTGTAGGCGGTTTCCGGGCTTCCACCTATAACGCACTTCCCCTCGAAAGCGTGAAAGCGCTTGTCGATGCTATGAAGGAATTCGAAGCCAGGTCCTGATTCTGATCCGGGCTTATACGATTAGTAAATTTCCATCTCAAAAATGGTATTTTCATGAACATACTGGTAGCAACAGAAAAACCTTTTGCCAGGGTGGCGATTGATCAGATTAAAGCTATCGTCACCCTGGGCGGATTTGAATTAGCTTTGCTTGAAAACTATAAAAGTCGTGAAGAACTGCTTGCTGCTGTTTCTGATGCCGATGCGCTGATCGTCAGAAGCGACCTTGTTACTCCTGAAGTAATCGCCGCGGCGCCAAAGCTCAAAATCGTGGTCAGAGCCGGTGCTGGTTACGACAATCTCGACCTTCCGGCCCTTACAGCAAGGGGTATTGTTGCAATGAATACTCCCGGACAGAATGCAAACGCTGTCGCGGAACTGGTTTTTGCCATGCTGCTTTTCATGGTGAGGGGTGCGTTCGGCGGAAAGATGGGAACGGAGCTCAGGGGTAAGACAATCGGTATTCATGCTTTTGGAAATGTCGGAAGAAATGTTGCCGAGATCAGCAAGGGATTTGGAATGGAGGTTAAGGCTTTTGATCCCTTTGTGAGTCGCGATGTAATGTCCTCCGCCGGGGTGAAAGTATGCTCCGGTGTCAGGGATCTGTATTCATCCTGCCAGTACGTCTCTCTTCATATGCCAGCCAACAGTCAGACAATTAAATCGGTGGGATATGATCTCATGATGAGCATGCCTCCGGATGCAGTACTTATTAATACGGCAAGGAAAGAGATCATCAATGAGGATGATCTTCTTAAGGTCTTTGCCGACAGGGCCGACTTCAGGTACATTGCAGATATTGAACCTGACTGCCGGCCTTTGCTTGAGGAAAAATTTGAAGGCCGGTACCTGTTTACAGCAAAAAAAATGGGAGCTCAGACAGAAGAAGCCAATATTAATGCCGGCATTGCCGCGGCACGACAGATAGTGGATTATTTCCTCACGGGAAACGAGAAATTCAGGCTCAATAAATAAACTTAATAGTTTTTCTATGACTGTTGTCAAACCTTTCAGAGGACTGCGTCCTCCTGTTTCGATAGCCAGGGATCTGGCTTCACTGCCTTATGATGTAATGAATACCGAAGAAGCCAGAAAAATGGCGGAAGGCAAGGAATGCTCTCTTCTTCATATCACGCGGTCAGAGATCGACCTTCACCCCGATACCGATGTCCACTGCGAAGATGTCTATGAAAAATCAGTAAGCAATTTTGCCCTCTGGAGAGAGAAAGGCTGGCTTGTTCAGGATAAAGAGTCCCACTTTTACATTTATGCCCAGACAATGAAGGGCAGAACCCAGTACGGAATTGTCGGATGTGCATCGGTTGACGATTATCTGAACGGTATTATAAAGAAACATGAACTCACCCGGCCCGATAAGGAGCAGGACAGGATGATACACGTGAGGGTCAATAATGCAAACATCGAACCTGTCTTCTTTGTCTATCCTGCCGTGAAACAGATAGATGAGTTAGTTGAATCAATAACCTCATCGGAGCAACCTGAATACGATTTCGTGGCTGATGATGGTTTCGGTCACAGATTCTGGGTGGTGAAGGACAGGGATGTAAACCGGAAGATCGAAAAACTCTTTGCTGAGAAGGTTCCCTGTACATACGTTGCCGACGGACACCACCGTACTGCGGCGGCAGCGCTTGTTGGCAAGGAGAAGCGGGATAATAACCCGAACCATAAGGGAACAGAGGAATATAACTTCTTCATGGCAGTTCATTTTCCTGATGACCAGCTCAGGATCATGGATTACAACAGGACCATAAGGGATCTTAACGGACTGACGGAAACCGAATTCCTTTCAAGGCTCGAAAAGGGTTTTGTCATAAAGGAAAAAGGAACAAGGATTTACAGGCCCCGAAAGCTTCACACTTTTTCGATGTACCTGGCAGGAAACTGGTACAGCCTGACCGCCCGTCCAGAGACTTATGACGATAATGATCCTATAGGCGGGCTTGATGTTACAATACTTACAAACCAGGTGCTGACGCCAATCCTCGACATTCAGGATCTGAGACGCTCCAAAAGGATCGATTTTGTGGGCGGCATAAGAGGGCTCGGCGAGCTGGTTCGAAGAGTCGACAGCGGTGAAATGAAAGTGGCCTTTGCCCTGTACCCCGTGTCCATGAAACAGCTTATCACAATAGCGGATTCAGGAAACATAATGCCGCCCAAGACTACCTGGTTCGAACCAAAACTGAGAAGCGGGCTCGTCATTCACCTTCTTTGATCAGGGCAGTACGGTTTTCCGGGATTGCGGGCCTGACTGCTTTTTGTAAAACTTTTTTTTAGACGCCACGGCAGAACTATGCTTGATATTGCTTCAAATATCCGGAGACTCCGGCAGCAGATACCCCCGACGGTAAAGATAGTTGCTGTCTCGAAAACCAATCCGGTATCCGCGATAATGGAAGCTTACAACGCAGGCCAAAGGATATTCGGCGAGAACAGGGTGCAGGAACTGCTTCAGAAAAAAGACTTTCTTCCGCCCGATATTGAGTGGCACCTGATAGGGCACCTCCAGACAAACAAGGTTAAAATGGTTGTGCCTGTTGCAGCCATGATTCAATCGGTCGACAGTTTCCGCCTGCTTAAGGCAATAAACGCTGAAGCATCAAAAATCGACCACACTGTTAATTGCCTTCTTCAGTTTTTTATTGCTGAAGAAGAAACAAAATACGGATTTTCCATGGATGAAGCGGAGGAAATGCTTGATTCCGATGAATTCAGGGCAATGCGGTCAGTGAGGATCCGCGGTGTGATGGGGATGGCTACATTCACCGGGGATGCCGGACAGATAAGGAGGGAATTCAGGACTCTGGCCGGTTTCTACGAACGGCTCAAAAGCCGTTATTATGCAGAAGATGTAATCTTCACGGAGATTTCGATGGGAATGTCGGGCGATTATGAGATTGCAATCGGAGAGGGGAGCACAATGGTGAGGATCGGAAGTCTGATTTTTGGAAGCAGAAACAAATAGGAATATATTTATTATGTTAATGACTTTCGGAAATGATAAATGAAATTGCTACTTGCTATCACCTATACCCCCTTTCCAGCCTTCCCCCAGGGGGAAGGAGCCCTCTGTGGGAACTATTGATATCATTTTTTATTTAACCAATTTATTCGGGAATCTATGGAAAAGCTAACAACAAAATACCTCGGACTTACACTCAGGAGCCCCCTGATCGTCAGCAGCAGCCGTCTCACTTCAACCCTCGGGCATCTTAAGAAAGCTGAGGACAGCGGGGCAGGGGCGGTGGTTCTGAAATCTCTGTTCGAGGAACAGATAAATTACTACGTACACGCGGTTTCATCTCAATCCGACTATCCCGAAGCAGACGACTATATTTCCAACTATGTTCAATCAAATTCCGTTGAGAACTACCTTGAGATGATCCGGCAGGCTAAAAAAAATCTAAGCATTCCGGTTATTCCCAGTATCAATTGCTATACGGCCGAAGGCTGGACCGGCTTTGCAAGGAATATTGCGGAAGCAGGCGCCGATGCGCTTGAGATAAATGTCTTCTTCCTGCC
>JBAQCK010000018.1:0-21904 GCA_049294075.1 Bacteroidales bacterium
GTCTCCATCCCTGTAATTCCTGTAATCGCCCCTCTGATAGTTATACCTGTTTGCAACATCAGCATCCTTAACAGTATCCACATAAAGCCTTCCGAGTCTGTCCTTGCCTACCACCTGTCCGTTGGCATCTCTCCTCAGGTCGGTGTAGACGTTACCCCTGTAAGGATTGAATCCGTCAACATCCTGTGAGGTCATCGGACGGTAAACATCCTGAACCCATTCATTGACATTGCCAGCCATGCAATAAAGACCATAATCATTAGGCCAGTATGATTTTACATCGGTGGTGATGCTTCCATTATCGTTAAGACTTCCTGCAACTCCCATCATATCTCCCCTTCCGCGTACAAAGTTTGCCATCATTTCACCGCGCGATTTCTTGGCAGCGTTCCTTACGTTATGACCATCCCACGGGTAAATCCTTCTTTCATAAATGCGTTCCTCATAGGTATTGCCCCTTAGTGCATATGCAGCAAATTCCCACTCGGCTTCGGTCGGAAGCCTGTAGGCAGGAAGCAGAAGACCATCCTCAAAATTGGTGCGCCTTTCCGTCTGATTTGGATTCAGACTTTCCCTCAGCCTGTTGACAACTCCCTCATACTGACCTGCAAGATAAGCCTCTGTATTGAAATTCTTCTCATTAAGCTGATTCGGGTCAGGATTTAGTTCTCCCTCATCTATAAGAAGCTGCTCGTTAACCCTGTCAGTTCTCCACAAGCAGTAATCATTTGCCTTAACCCAGCTTACACCGACAACAGGATAGTTATTGTATGCAGGATGCCGGAAGTAATACTGGACATATGGGTCGTTGAACCCCATCGGACTTCTCCATACCAGCGTATCCGGCAAGGCTCTCCTGAATACCTCCGGATAATCCTTGTAAACCCTCTTCAGCCAGAACAGATATTCACGGTAATCGACGTTCCTGACCTCCGTCTCATCCATGTAAAATGAAGATACCGTGACTGTCCTGGGACTATTGTTCCAGTCAAACATCACATCCTGCTCAATGCGCCCCATGGTGAAGCGTCCACCCTCTATAAGCACAAGGCCCGGTCCGGTTTTTTGCTCAGCGCCGATGGCAACCTCAAATCCTCCATTGTCAGGATCATTGTAACTCCACCCCGTGGTTTGTGATACATTCGAATCGCCTCCTTTGCCCCCCTTGCACGAAAAGAGAATCAGAGCCGAAATTAATATGACCGACAAGATTCTGAATCTAGACATAACTCCTTAATTTTAATGCATTTATGATTTTCAAAAATACGTTTTCCGTAAAATATTTTTTTCAGGACACCAATATAACTACATATCAGGTGCATTTATTGTTCTCCCTTTAATTCTTTTTTCAACATTATTGAAACGGAAATTCAGGCCGGTCTGATGCATCAGCGAAAAAGGGGTAACCCTGCTTTCTGAGGTAATATTGAACCTGTAGCTGTAGAAAAGTGACATACGATCAAGCCTTACAGAGAATCCTGCCTGACAATCGAGGCCGGCAGAGTTTTCCATAATCATCATGCCACTGACCGACAGATTATTGCTCTCCACGACGGCCCCTGCAGCCAGTGAATGATAATCGCCCTGCAATTCGAAACTTCCTGCCGGAATCAGTCTTACTCCGCTCCATCCTTTTATGCCCAGGTCGGCAGATATATGTACAAGAAGCTTCCTTCCGGACCCTTGCTCCGTCGATCCATTGCCGTCAGTATCCAGACCCGTAAGATGAGTGATTGCCAAACCTCCTGAAATATTTCTGTAAATGAACAGGAATCCTGTTCCGATATCAAAAACAGTCCTGTTTTGCCTTCCCGGAAGATCAGCAGTCGGCAACCTGACACCACCCATTGCATCAATCTCGTCAGGGAAAACTGCATCACTGAAATTGAATCCCCTGTTGAAGAAGCCCGCGGATAGTCCGCCATTGATAAACAGTTCTCTTCCGGCTTGCAGAAAATAAGAATATGTCAGCCCCCCCCTGAGATCATTCATAATACCACCTATATGATCGTTTGCAAGATAAGCGCCGGCGCCTCCGTGAAGCAGCTCAAAGTAAGAATCATAGGAGATGAAAAAAGAATGAAAGTTATAATTGTTACCCGGATAGAAATTCATATACGAAAGTCTCATGGTACCATCATATTCACTCCCGGCAAACGCCGGATTATGCATTACCATGGTCTGGTAACCCGGCCCGTAGCAGGTCTCCTGGCCGCTGACCGCTTCACAAGAAGCCAAAAAGACAAGCAATATAATCCGGGTTGAATTTCTCATCAGTCGTGAAGTTCCTTTACTAACGGATTGAGTCCCTAATAATTTCTTTTAAAATAATTTTCAACCTGCAAAATAAACCAAAAACCTTAACTACATTTCTATCTTTGTTGATCATAATGAGAAAACATTTAAAAACAGAGTGCCTTACCACTATATTTTTTATCCTGACACTTCCCGGAATCTCTCAGGAATACTCTTCTTCATCTGTTCTTTCGTCCGGCAAATGGTACAGGATTTCAGTAACTGAAGACAACATTTACAGAGTTGATTTTTCAACCCTGAAGGCACTGGGTCTTGAAAATCCCTCAAATCCAAGGATATTCGGCAACAATACCGGCCAGCTCTCCTACTATAATGATGGCTCACAGCCTGACGACCTTGAAGAAATCGCCATTTTTACATATACCGGTTCCGACGGAATCTTCAATGAAGGGGATTACCTTCTTTTCTTCGGTCAAGGTACAGGGAAGTGGATCTACGATTATTCAACGAGAGAATTCAGCCATCAGAAACACAACTACTCCGATACGGCATTTTATTTCCTTACCTCCGGACAGGCGCCTGGCAGAAAAATAAACCGATCGGAAGAACCTGTTAATGAGCCCGATCTGATAACAGAAACATCAGATAATCTTTTCATACATGAAATCGAATCAGAGAACATACTTCACTCCGGAAGAGAATGGTATCAAACTGCCGTAAGCGGAAAGGATATTGAGATTAATCCTCGATTCAGCGATGTCCTTACAACTGAAAAAATCCTTTACAGAATAGCGGTGCTGGCACGGGCATCATTATCAACCAGTTTCAGTTTCAGCGATTCAAAATCAACACTTTCATCGGTTCAGGTTGAAGGAATCAATCTTTCATCAACAACCGGGATCTGGGCCCGGACTGCAGAAATGAAAGGCGACGCTTTCCCGCAGTCTTCAGAACCGGCATTCAGAATTTCATTTTCAAACAGCGGTGAGATTTCTGCAAGAGGATGGCTTGATTATGTATTACTGCACGCCCGAAAACAGAATAGGTTTAACGGCCGGTATTCTGCCTTCTTTGACTCCCGGTCGGTGAATGAAGGCATGGTCACGGAATTTGTGATATCCGCAGAAGCAGAAAATGGAATCGTCTGGGATGTCAGCGACCCGTTCAATCCCAGGGAAAAAACACTAACCATCAGTGGAGGCAAGATCAGATTCAGAAGTGAAACCGATTCGCTGAAAACATTCATAGCTTTTAGCCCGCAAAATGCAAAAGTCGCTGCAATTGCCCCAAATCCAGTTCCCAACCAGGATCTTCACAATTCGAATGCGGCTGATATGGTGATTGTCGTTCACCCCCTGTTCTATCCCTATGCCGTTCGACTGGCAGAACTGCACAGAAGAAGCAGCGGACTGGAATCCCTGGTGACAACACCTCAGCAGATCTACAATGAATTCTCAGGCGGCATACCCGATATCGTCGCAATTCGAAACTTTCTGAAAATGAAATACAATGGTCATGAAGACGGGGAACGCAAATTGCGATATCTTCTGCTGTTCGGCGACGGATCATATGACAACAGGACTCCTCCTCCCGGAAATACCAACTATATACCTACTTACCAGACTTTTAACTCAAATGTCACTATCTCATCCTTTACCTCTGATGACTTCTACGGCCTTCTCGATAACGGAGAAGGAGAAGATGCAGGTACGGAGGATCTTGGAATTGGCAGGATCCCGGTATCTGATACAACCGAAGCAAGGATTCTGGTCTCTAAAATTGAAAAATACCTGAATGCTTCTGATCAGGCGGATTGGAGGAATTTATTGTGCATGATTGCGGATGACGAGGATGGCAATATACATATAAGTGATTCAGAAGGACTTGTTGCCATTGCTGAAGCGCGCGCGCCATGGGCTGTAATTGATAAGATCTATATAGATGCTTTCAAACAAACAACAACCTCAACAGGTCAGTTCTATCCTGATGCAACAAGAGCAATTAATGACAGAATAAACTCCGGAGCGCTCATAGTTAATTACGTCGGTCATGGAAACGAAACAAGCCTGGCCCACGAAAGAATAATATCCCCGGAGGAAATAAGAAGCTGGCGAAACCAGACCAGACTTCCTCTATTTATAACCGCCACATGTGAATTCAGCCGCTTCGACGATATCTCAGCCAATCCTGCAACGGGTACGATAATGGAAAAACAGTCATCGGGCGAGAGTATTCTTCTTCATCCCGACGGAGGGGCAATAGCGCTCATGTCCACCACACGGCTTGTATATTCAGCTCCAAATTACATCCTCAACAGGAATATCTTTGAAACAGCCTTCAACCGCGATGAGGACGGCAGATCGATGAGACTGGGCGACATTATCCGGATTGCCAAGAACATGTCGGGATCCAATACCAACAAAAGGAATTTTCTGCTGCTCGGCGACCCGGCTTTACGGCTTGCCTGGCCCTGGAACGGCAAAGTGGTTACCGACTCAATAAACAATGTCCCGGCCGGTGAATCCACCGACACTCTTAAGGCCCTTTCGATGATCACTATCTCGGGCCATATCGAGGACATCTCAGGAAACCCGGCAGAAGATTTCAATGGGATCATTTCACACACTGTGTTCGGAAAACCATCTCTTAATGAAACACTTGCCAATGACGGCGGAGAAAAATTGGAATTCACGGAAAGAAACGTCATCCTTTTTGCAGGCAAAACGAAGGCTGCCAGGGGAAGGTTCCGGTTTAGCTTCATTGTTCCCAGAGACATCGATTACTCCCCCGGACAGGGAAAAATAATCTACTATGCATCAGACGGCAAAAGGGATATGAACGGAAGCTTTACTGACATAGTGACGGGAGGATTCAGCAATTCGGACCACAACGACTCATCCGGTCCGTTTATAAGGCTGTTCCTTAATGACACTCTCTTCCGCAGCGGAGGTATTGCCGGAAGCAATCCGGTTTTGCTTGCACTTATAGAGGACGGAGGAGGGATCAACACAGCCGGAAACGGGATTGGACATGATATCACCTTCTGGCTCGACGGTGACAAATCAGGCCCTGTTATCCTGAACAACTATTTTCAAAATGATTTTGGAAGCTACAGCTCAGGATCAGTTTATTATCCCCTTTACGAAATAAGCCCGGGAAGTCATACCCTGACACTAAAGGCCTGGGATAATTTCAATAATTCCTCTGAAGTGTCGATTCATTTCAATTCAGGTGATGAAGAAAACTTTGTGCTGAAAAACCTTCTGAACTATCCTAATCCATTCAGCGAAAGCACAAGGATAAGCCTTCAGCACAACCGACCCGAAGGAGTTATGGATGTCGAAGTGTCAATCTTCAATATTAATGGTCAGATTATCAATATCTTGTATACCACCCTTACATCAACAGGATACCAGCTCGAACCCATAATCTGGGACGGCCGTACTTCAGGCGGTCAGAAAGCCCCCAAAGGGATCTATCCCTATTCAGTCAAAATCAGCTCCGCGACCGGTGAAACATCCACTCTCTCAGGAGGAATGATCATTTATTAACAATCACACAATAAGTCGGCAATTTATTTGTTTTATATTTGCATTTTCAAAATCAAAGAGACAAAGTATGAAGAAAACAATTACTCACTCAATATTTCTCCTGCTACTTTTTTCACTGACGGCCCGGTTGAATTCTCAGGAACTGAATGCCATTCAGACTGTGGTGCCTTTTATAACGATAGCTCCCGACTCCAGGGCAGGGGCTATGGGCGATGTCGGCGCTGCAACATCACCGGATATTTACAGTCAGCACTGGAATCCGGCAAAATACGCGTTTATGGACGGAAGTGCAGGTGTCGGTATTTCCTATTCTCCATGGTTAAGAAACCTTGTTCCGGATATCAATATTGCATATCTGACAGGCTATTACAGGATAGACGAAAAGCAGGTTGCAAGTGCAAGCCTCCTTTATTCATCCCTTGGAGATGTCCATTTCACTGACGATTTCGGAAATCTTGAAAGAACTTTCAAGCCCAACGAGCTTGCATTCGACCTGGGTTATTCGAGGATTTTTGCCGAACATTTTTCGGGAGGTATTGCCTTCAGATTCATCTATTCAAACCTCACCGGCGGATCTTATTCAGGCGGGGATGCAACTAAGGCAGGAACATCTTTCGCTGCTGATATTTCGGGTTACTACAACAACAACGTATCCATGTTTGGCAAGGACGGAGAGGTAGGACTTGGTGTAAACTTCTCAAATATCGGATCCAAAATGAGCTATTCGGATGATCAGGCTTCTGACTTCATCCCGATGAACCTCAGGCTTGGCGGTTCAGGCACTGTTGAAATCGATGAGTTTAACAAACTGACCCTTGCGGTGGATTTCAACAAGCTTCTCGTTCCAACACCACCGAAATACAGTTCTTCAAATCCCGACAGCATAATCGCCGGAAAAGATCCCAATGTGTCGGTACCGGTTGCTATATTCCAGTCGTTTTACGATGCACCCGATGGATTCGGGGAGGAACTCCGCGAATGGACTGCATCAGTCGGCCTTGAATACTGGTACAGCAACCAGTTTGCTCTGAGAGCAGGATACTTCCACGAAAATGAAAGCAAGGGAAACCGTAAGTACTTTACTGCCGGGGCAGGATTCAAACTAAAGGGATTCACAATCGATTTCTCGTACCTGATGCCTACAGTGTCGAACCATCCTCTTGCAAGGACTCTCCGCTTCTCGCTGGCATTCGATATAAATGCTCTTCAAAGAAACGGCAATTAACTCCAATGAATATCAGGATAGGCCAGGGTATCGATTTTCACCGCCTCGAACCAGGCCGTGACCTTTGGCTCGGAGGAGTCAGGATACCTTCTGAGCACGGATGTGTAGCCCATTCCGACGGCGATGTATTGTTGCACGCCATTTGTGATGCATTACTGGGAGGAGCAGGCTTAAGGGATATCGGATTTCATTTCCCCGACTACGATCAGAAATATAAAAACATAAGGAGCACCATCCTGCTGGAAGAGACCTTCACCCTGATTCAAAAGGAAGGATTCCATGTTATCAATATTGACTCCACAATCTGTCTTGAGAAGCCGAAAATAGCTCCCTATGCCGAAAAAATGAGGGAAACCATATCGGGTATTCTGAAGATTAGCCCACGGGAGGTCTCAGTCAAGGCCACAACCACGGAAAAGCTCGGATTCACAGGAAAAGAAGAAGGCGTTGTCGCAATAGCTGTCGCCCTGCTTGAAAAAGATATCTAGCGTGATTCTGCGGCATCCAGAGCTTCTTCAATAAGACTGTCATCGGCAATATACGGAAAGGTAACCCTGAGCTCCGGATTTCTCCTCATCTCCCTTTCCAGGGTGAACATCGCCCCTTCATTTCTTGCCCAGCTTCTTCGCGCGATTCCATTGTTCACATCCCAGTGAAGCATCATCGACAACTTGCGTTCAGTTTCCGGCGAGCCGTCAAGTACCATCCCGAACCCGCCGTTTATTACTTCGCCCCATCCGACTCCCCCGCCGTTGTGGAGTGAGACCCATGTGGCTCCCCGGAATGAATCACCAATGACATTCTGAACTGCCATATCGGCAGTAAACATCGATCCGTCACGAATATTGGAAGTCTCGCGGTAAGGAGAGTCAGTTCCTGAAACGTCATGATGATCCCTGCCTATCACAACCGGCGCGGTAATTTCACCCCGCGCAATTGCATTGTTGAAGGCACGGGCAATTCCTGTCCTTCCTTCGGAATCAGCATATAGTATCCTGGCCTGCGAGCCTACAACAAGCCTGTTCTCACCGGCCTCTTTAATCCAGCGTATATTGTCAGCCAACTGGAGCCGTATCTCCTGAGGCGATTCCTTCATGATCCCCTCAAGGACTTCAGAGGCTATCCTGTCCGTTGTGTCAAGATCCGCCGGATCATTTGAACAGCAGACCCACCTGAAGGGTCCGAAGCCGAAATCAAAAAACATCGGCCCCATGATATCCTCAACATAAGAAGGATACCTGAAACCTCCTCCCGGCTTCATAATATCGGCTCCGGCTCTTGATGCTTCAAGAAGAAAGGCATTTCCGTAGTCAAAGAAATAGGTGGCGTTTTCGCAGTGCCTGTTTATGGCTTTAACCTGACGTCTCAGTGACTCCTTCACAAGTTCCCTGAATCGTCCCGGATCCTCTGAAATCATCCTGTTCGACTCGTCAAATGAAATACCTGCCGGATAATAGCCACCGGCCCAGGGATTGTGAAGACTGGTCTGATCGGAACCGATATCCACCCTGATATTCTCTTCCGCCAGACGCTCCCAGAGATCCACTATATTCCCGTTATACGCCAGGGATACTGCATTGTTTCCCTTTTTCGCCTCTTTCAGCCTGACGATCAGTACATCCAGATCAGAAACAACCTCATCCACCCAACCCTGGGAGAAACGCTTGCCTGCAGCCATTGGATTTATCTCGGCAATAACCGAAATAACACCTGCAATCTTCCCTGCCTTGGGTTGTGCCCCTGACATTCCTCCCAGGCCTGATGATACAAAGATTCTGAGTTCATCCTTATCATCCTTTTGTTCAATTCTCCTGCATGCATTCAGAATTGTTATGGTTGTTCCATGAACTATACCCTGAGGTCCAATATACATGTACGATCCTGCTGTCATCTGGCCATACTGGGATACACCCAAAGCGTTAAACTTCTCCCAGTGATCCTGCGATGAATAGTTGGGAATTACCATCCCGTTCGATATCACAACCCGCGGGGCATCCCTGTGCGACGGGAAAAGTCCGAGCGGATGACCCGAGTTCATAACCAGTGTCTGCTCGTCAGTCATTTCAGAAAGATACTTCATAGTCAGGCGGTATTGAGCCCAGTTCTGAAAAACTGCACCATTCCCTCCGTAGGTGATCAACTCGTGCGGATGTTGCGCAACCCTTTCATCAAGGTTGTTTGAGATCATCAACATTATTGCGGCTGCCTGCACCGATCTGTGAGGGAAATCGTTTATGTGCCTGGCTTTAATTTCATACCCGGGCCTGAACCTGTACATATATATCCTTCCTCGCTCAAAAAGCTCAGAGGCAAATTCCGGCGCCAGAATGCCGTGAAACCGGGGCGGGAAATAACGAAGGGCATTTCTTACAGCCAGCTTCTTCTCTTCAGGAGTGAGAATATCCTTGCGCTTTGGAGCATGATTGACATTGGGGTCGAACAGTCTGGTTTCCGGAAGCGAATCCGGAATACCTTCGCTTACCAGTCTTCTAAATTCCTCGGTGTTCATGGGTTGGCGTATAACAGGTTACTGACGTAAAATTAGAAAATTTTTACGCCATTCACCCGGACCATGCCCCGGGCCTTCAAAAAATACCTGTGATTAAGGGGAAAACCCTTTGAAGTATGTGGAGACAGCTATCCTGTATTTACTGCATTTCGCCGGTGCTTTCCTTGATGATCTCATCATCAACAAGAATACGACCGCAGTATTCGCACACTATAATTTTCTTGCGCGATTTGATGTCGAGCTGTCTCTGTGGAGGGATCTGGTTGAAGCAGCCTCCGCACGCGTCGCGCTGAACAGGAACAACAGCCAGACCATTTCTTGCATTGGTGCGTATCCTCTTGTAGGCTGTAAGCAAGCGGTCTTCAATAAGCTTCTGGATTTCCTCAGACTTATTGTATAAACCCTCTTCCTCCTTCTGTGTGTCAGAAATAATCTCCTCAAGTTCGGATTTCTTGTTTGCCAGATCCGTCTGGCGATCGGCCAGTGTGGCTTCCGAATCAGCTAACAAAAGCTTCTTCTCTTCTATCTGAATCGTGAATTCCTTAATCTTCTTGTTGAAAAGTTCAATCTCAAGATTCTGGAACTCAATCTCCTTTGAAAGAGAATCATACTCACGGTTGTTCCTTACGTTCTTTTGCTGGTCCTCATATTTCTTTATAAGGGCTTCGGCATCGGATATTTCCTGATTCTTCTTCGAAACAGCCTTTTCGAGAGTTACAACCTCTTGTCTCAGGTTACCGAGCCTTGTCTCAAGCCCTGCTATTTCGTCCTCCAGATCCTGAACCTCCAACGGAAGCTCCCCTCTGAGTGTTTTTATCTTGTCAATTTCTGAATCCACCAGTTGAAGGCTAAACAGCGCCCTAAGCCTCTCCTCTACAGAAATTTCAGCTTCGTGTGTTTTTGGTTTTTCCATTTTACAGATAATTTATCGGATTGGTATTTGTTTCAGAAAACCGGAGTGCAAATGTAGGGAATTTTTTAATAATCAGATCGTGTATAACCTCAGTTGAGAATTTTTCACTTTCAAAATGCCCGCAGTCGGCCAGAAGTATACTATTGTCTGCATCAAACCATGTATGATATTTTATGTCTCCCGTTACAAATGCATCGGCGCGGCAGGCAATTGCACCGCGCAGGAGGGAAGAACCTGATCCTCCGCAGACGGCAACCTTCCGGATCATTTTTCCGTTTAGATTCGAATGGCGTAATCCTCCGGCTTCAAGCCGACCGGCAACCAGGTCAAGAAAATCCCTTTCACCAAGGGCATCCTGAAGATATCCGTAACAACCCAGGCCAAGATCAATATTGTCATTATCCAGGGTGTAGAGATCATAAGCGACTTCTTCATAGGGATGCGCTTCAAGCAGAGCTTTCACCACCTTATCCCTATAATGGGAAAACAACACTGTTTCAAACCTTGACTCATTTTCGTAATGCATCTGCCCCTTTTCCCCGGCAAATGGATTCGTCCCCTCTCCAGCCCTGAAACTGCCGGTGCCGGATACAACGAAACCGCAACGGTCATAATTTCCGATAAATCCTGCACCTGCGTTGAAAACGGCATCCCTTACCCTGTCAAGATGGTCGCCCGGTACAAAAGTAACAAGCTTCAGGA
The DNA here is from genome assembly GCA_049294075.1 of Bacteroidales bacterium. Classification (GTDB taxonomy): domain Bacteria; phylum Bacteroidota; class Bacteroidia; order Bacteroidales; family VadinHA17; genus LD21. The sequence goes on from JBAQCK010000018.1 coordinate 11,157, forward strand.
GTCTGCCTTTCAGAGGCTGCAGGACCTTCAGACCGGACAGACCTAATCTTTCAGCCATTTTCCAGCTGACCCCACTGCTCAGCATGTCGAGGTTGGTGTGAGAGGAATAGATTGCAATATCATCTTTTACTGCCCTGGCTATTATTCTTTCAGCCGGAGTACGCCAGGCAAGCTTCTTCAGTCCGTTGAAAATTACAGGATGATGAGAAATGATTATACCGCATCCTTTGCTGACTGCCTCCCCGAGAACCTCCTCCGTAACATCCAGGGTAAGCAGGGCGGCGTCTATTTCCTTATCCGGGCGGCCAACCTGAAGCCCTGAATTATCATAGCTTTCCTGAAGTGATAGAGGAACCACGGCATCGAGATATGAGCATAATTCCCCTGCTTTCATTTCAAATGTTATCTTTCAGGTCAATAAGAAGACTCCTGATTTTCTTCAGCGACTCACTTATCTCATAAACGTGGTCGGTCTCATCCCGGTTTCCGGAGAGCTTCTTCTTAACCCCCGCAATTGTCATACCTTCCTCTTTGAGAAGACGATGAATGATATTAAGATTCTTTACATCATTAGAAGTAAACATCCTGTTGCCCTTTTTATTCTTCATGGGTTTCAGGATCCTGAACTCATTTTCCCAGAATCTTACTGTGGAAACAGGAACGCCAAGCATTCCGGAAACCTCCCCTATTGAATAATAGAGTTTCTCAATTTTCTTCTCCCTGTACGGCATGGCATTGTACTATCATCAATCGAACGACTGCCCTGTTTTAGATGCAATCTCGATCATTTTTTCATATTCGGCGGCTGAAAGATCGTTAAAGAAGTAATTTACCGGATCAACATTCTGTTCGTTGAGCTTTATCTCATAATGCAGATGGGGTGCTATTGACAAACCCGTATTGCCGACATAACCAATCACGTCACCCCTGTGAACTTTCTGACCCGCCCTGACTGAATAACTGTCGAGATGAGCATAAAGGGAAGAGTATCCGAATCCGTGGTTTATAACAACATAGTTGCCCATCCCCCTCAAGCCCGAATTCACCGATTCGATGGTACCATCGCCTGAAGAATAAACTTCGGTGCCAAGCGGTGCCGTGAAATCCATCCCTGAATGAAATTTACTGATCTTGTAAATGGGGTGTATCCTCAAGCCGAACCCTGAAGCTATTCTGGTCAGGTCCTTTGATGAAATCGGAATTATCGCAGGAATCGACTTCAGCATATCTTCCTTTTCCCTCGAAAGCAATATAAGCTCATCAAACGACTTTGACTGCACATATACATTTTTCCTGATATTGTCGAGCCGTTTGGCCGTCTCGACGACCAGCCTTGAATTATTGTATCCCTCGAGCTCATCGTAGCGGTTCACTCCGCCAATTCCTGCCTGCCTCTGGGTGGGCTGGATGGGTTCAGCCCCGAAGATGGTCCTGTATAAATTATCATCGGTCTCCTGAAGATGCTCTATCACTTTTTCGAGATTGGCCATTTCCCTGTGAATCAGCGTATACTGAAGGGATAATTGTTCAATCTCTCTCTTAAGAGCCTTCTCCTTGGGCGTGTCAAAAAAGAGACCGTAAAGGAAATTGAAAACAACTGCAATCAACACTGAGCCGATCAGAATTGCCAGTGTCCTGAGAAGAATATCCCTGACTCCAAGACGTATCTTGTCAAAGCTCAGCGATTCCGGATTGAATTTGTACTTCGGATTCTTCATTACCCGGCAAAGATAAATATTTCGAAATATAAATGAAACCTGCCCGGCGAAATGAACCGGCAGAACTGCCAAAAAAATGATGAGCCTGTTATCTTAATCTGGAGTGAGATGTAAGAGTCTGTATCATGTCGAAATACTCGTCCTCCGTCAGATCGTTATTGAAATAGTAGAGAGGATTCTTGTGCTGACCAAAGAGGTCTATCTGATAATGAAGGTGAGGACCTGATGAAGTGCCGGTGCTTCCGCTCAAACCAATGAAATCACCACGCTTGACGTTAAGCCCTTTGGTTACTTTTATTGCGCTAAGATGACCATAGGTTGTCCGGTAACCATACCCGTGATCGATAACCACACAGTTCCCGAAACCGCCATTCCATCCTGCATCTATCACGGTTCCCGATCCGGTGGCAAATACTTTTGTTCCGTGAGGAGTGCTGAAATCCTGCCCGTGATGCCATTGAGGGGTTCCGAGAACAGGATGCTTTTCCCTGAACTTGAGCCCGTCACCAAGTCTGTGGATCACATTGACCGGACTGATCATCGGAAGATACTCCATCTGACGCTTCCACTCGTTTTTCTGTTCCTCTATCGCCCTGAACGATTCAAGCTGAATTGTGGCACGGTTCTTTATCTCATCTACCTTCATGCGCGATCCGAGAAGAAGCGGAGTGTTGTCATAACCTTCCAGTTCCTCATACCTGTTAACACCTCCTGTTCCCATCTTCCTGATGGAGACAGGGAGAGAATCCATTCCCAGAACAGGACGGTACCGGTTGCCATCGGATAGTTCCAGGTCATCAAGCGAGCGCAGGGCATTGTCAATACCCATTTCAAGTATCGAGTATTTCAGCTTGAGGCTTTCAATCTCCTGATTAAGAGTAGCTTCCTTTGGAGAACCGAACATGCTGTTAAAAAGAAAGGAATACACAACGGTAATGGTCACAGCCGCTATCATAAAAAGGTTGAACCTGAGCAGCTTACCCTTCCACGGCATTTTTATCCGCTTGTATTGCAGATCTGACGGATCAAGAAAATATTTTCGGCTGAACATTAACTGCCCTGGTTTTTAATGCTGAGATTGACAAATCTAAACAAATAAATTAATTTTACAAACTCAAATTTTCGTTTCTTATTGTGTATTTATATGCCATTTCCATTAAAATCCAACAATCTCAGACAATTATTCTTTGATTTTTTTAAGTCAAAGGAACACCTGATAGTACCCTCTGCCCCCATGGTTATGAAGAATGATCCAACACTAATGTTCACAAACGCGGGCATGAACCAGTTCAAGGATATTTTTCTGGGGAACCAGATCCCCTCCGGCAAAAGGATCGCAAATTCCCAGAAATGCCTTCGCGTTTCGGGAAAACATAACGACCTGGAGGAAGTGGGGCATGACACATACCACCATACCATGTTCGAAATGCTGGGTAACTGGTCATTCGGTGACTACTTCAAAAAGGAAGCAATTGAATGGGCATGGGAGTTTCTCGTCAAAAACCTGGGAATTCCGGAGGACAGGATATATGCGACGGTTTTTGAGGGAAGCCCTGACGAGGATGTCGCGAGGGATAAGGAAGCATACGAATGCTGGGAAAAATGCTTTACCTCACCGGAGGGAAGAATTCTCAATGGCTCAAAAAAAGATAATTTCTGGGAAATGGGTGAAACAGGTCCTTGCGGACCCTGTTCTGAAATCCACGTGGATATACGGGACGATGCCGACAGGAAAAACATCCCCGGTCATGAACTGGTAAACAAAGGACACCCACAGGTGATTGAGATCTGGAACCTTGTTTTCATCCAGTACAACCGGCTGACAAACGGTAAACTGGAGCTACTCCCGGCACAGCATGTTGATACGGGTATGGGATTTGAGAGGCTCTGCATGGTCGTTCAGGGTAAGAAATCAAACTATGACACTGATATCTTCCAATCGGTAATTTCCCGCGTAACCGAAATCACAGGGAGAAAATACGGGGTGAACGATAACTGGGACATTGCCCACAGGGTGATTGCCGACCACCTCAGGGCAATTGCCTTTTCCATAGCCGACGGTCAGATGCCGTCAAATAACAGGGCCGGCTATGTTATAAGAAGAATCCTCCGAAGGGCTGTGAGATACGGTTACAACAACCTGGGAATGGAAGAACCTTTCCTTCACAAACTGGTTCCGGCACTGGCCGATGTGATGGGAGATACTTACCCTGAACTCAGAACCGGAATGGAAAATATATCCAGGGTGATCTTCGAGGAAGAGACCTCCTTCCTTAAAACACTCGGGAAAGGACTTAAAATGATTGAGAGAAAAATTGAAGAGCTCAGGAAAGAAAGACTTGACACCCTGCCCGGAAAATCAGCTTTCGAACTTTACGATACTTTCGGATTTCCGGTTGATCTGACTCAGCTCATCCTGAAGGAAAATGGACTAAAGACTGATATCAAAGGCTTTGAGGATGAAATGAAACAGCAAAAGAACCGATCGAGGGAAGATGCGACTGTTGAAGCCGGCGACTGGATAATCGTCAGAGAAACAGGCGAAACTGTCTTTACAGGATATTCTGTTTCTGAAGATGACGTTCTGATTGCAAAATACCGTGCCATCAGATTCAAGGGGAAGGAAAGCCTTCAGATCATACTCGACAAAACACCTTTCTATGCCGAATCCGGCGGACAGGTGGGTGATACAGGATACCTTATCGCAGGATCTGAAAAAATCGAAATAGTCGATACCGTAAAGGAAAACAATGCAATAATTCATATCAGCCATGGCAAAATTTCCAACCCTCAGGAAATGTTTCATGCTGTTGTGGATCTGAAAAAACGACTTATGACAGCCAATAACCACACCGCAACCCACCTGCTCCATCATGCACTCCGGAAAGTTCTCGGAAGTCATGTGGAACAGAAAGGCTCGCTTGTAACTCCCGAACGCCTCAGGTTCGACTTCAGCCACTTCGCCCACCTGACCAGGGAGGAGATAAGAAAAGTGGAAGAAGAAGCCAATATGATGGTCAGGCAATGCTCAAATCTGATAGTCGCCGAAGGTGTGCCCATGGAAGAGGCCCGCCAAATGGGAGCCATAGCCCTCTTCGGTGAAAAATACGGTGATAAAGTAAGGGTGGTTAGTTTCGGCGACTCTGTCGAACTGTGCGGCGGAATACATGCCGGGAACACAGGCAGGATAGGTGTCATAAAGATTACCTCCGAAAACGGCATTGCAGCCGGCATCAGAAGAATCGAAGCCGTTACCGCTGAAAAGGCCGAAGAATACATCAATGAGAAGATTGAAGCAGCCGATGAGGTTGCTGCCCTCCTTAAGAGCACAGGTAACATCAGGGAAAGTGTTGAACGAATAATGGCCGAAAACGCACAGCTCAGGAAAACAACAGAAAAACTTGAAGCCGGTTCAGCTATGGCCATAATAAAGGATCTTGAAGAAAAAGCTGCTGAAATAAACGGGATCAGATTCATCTCCGGAATCATCGAAACCGGATCGGCTGAAATGCTAAAGAGCATTGCCCACCGGATACGCAGCTCATCAGACAACTCAGTACTCGTAATTGGCGCCTCCATTGGCGACAAGGCAAACATTTTCGCGATGGTGAGCGACTCTCTTGTGAACTCAAGAAACCTGAGCGCAGTGGCAATCATCAAGGAAATAGCAGGTGAGATAAAGGGCGGAGGCGGAGGCCAGCCATTCCTTGCCTCAGCAGGCGGCAAAAACCCCTCCGGATTACCCGCCGCTCTTTCAAAAGCAGCGGTATACCTTAAAGAATTAACTTCATGATCGACCGGAATTACACTGCTGTTATATTACTCGCTGCCATTTCAGCCATTTTCCTGTCATGTTCGCCTGAGGCTTGCTTCGATGAGACAAATGCTTATCTCAAGGCTACTTTCTACAGCAACGACACAAAGGAAAAGAAAACGCCCGACAGTCTCAGCATCACAGGTATAGGTATCATTGAAAAGCTCTATGACAGGAAATCAGGCGTGCAACCAGGGCTTTTCCCTCTCGATGCTTCTGAAGGAACTTGCTCCTTTGAAATTAAAATCAATGATGTGACAGATACAGTCACCTTCCACTATACCAGCTACCCTCATCTTATCTCGAAAGAGTGCGGATACACCTTCTACCACAGGCTCGACACCTTCTTTTGTAAAAATGAATCCTTTTACATCTACCGGAGCTCCGACAACATAACAACAGCGAATGAGGAAAATATCCGTATATTTTATTAGCCTGTTCCTGATTCTCGATATGCCATGCATCATGGCACAGGATACTATCCTCTTTCCGCTGAAGGTCAGGGCCGGTTTTGATATTATCGGACCAGGCATTTACATGTCCGAGAAAAATAACCTGAATATGGAGGGATTCCTTTCATTCGATAAAAATGAAAAAATGGCCTACGTCGTTGAAGGAGGTTATCTCAATTTTAAATATTCACAGTACAATTACGACTACACCAGCACCGGGGCATTTGCCAGGCTGGGCGTTGACCTGAACCTCCTCAAACCTGATAAAGCCCTGGGTCATTACTGGGCCGGAATCGGCTTAAGGTACGGCCTGAGCCTCTTCAGCTCTGAAACTTCCTCCCTTAACTATAAAAATTACTGGGGTGAGATGACTTCTTCAATACCTTCGGAAAAAATGATCGCGCATTTTCTGGAAGTTGTACCTGGTGTCAGGACTGAGGTCTTCAAAAACCTTAGCATGGGATGGACAGTAAGGCTTAAGCTGCTGTTGTCAGGAGGTGGAGGGAAAGATCTCAGGCCAATCTCAATCCCGGGATACGGAAACGGAGGCAGGATAACCAATGGCGGAATAAGCTATTTCATAACCTGGAACATCCCCTACAAAACCAAAACTGTCATAATAAAACCTGAATTACCGGATGAAGAAGATGAGGAAATCGAAGAGGAAGATGTATCAGGCCAGCAGAGAATAAGTTTCTGACAGTCATCCGGCAGAATCTCACCTGCCTGCGCGTATCACAGCTGGTTTGCTGCTGAAAAACCATAGTCCCATAAAAGTAAGAAAACCGTTCACCAGCAGCAATTCGAATCCGAACTTGTAACCGTTGAACAATATTTCCGAATATGTACTCAGAAGATAACAGATCACTGGCGAGAGGATGGCGATCCAGGGAGTAACCCTGTCTTTTGCAACCCTCCTTGTGAAAAGTCCGAAAGTGTACATTCCAAGGAGCGGACCATAGGTATATCCTGCAATTGTGAATAGCTTATCAATAATCGCCCTGTCATTCAACGACCTGAATATCAGCACGCAAATAAAGAACACTGCAGCAATTGTAATGTGAACGGTATATCTGATCCGGGTTTTTTCCTTTTCGGTCATGTGCTTCTTTTTCTCCAGGCCAAGAAGATCAATGCTCACCGAAGTCGTTAATGATGTCAGGGCACCGTCGGCACTCGGGAACGCAGCGGAAATAAGTCCCATGAGAAACACAATACCTGCAACCGGACCCAGGTAATTAAGTGCCACTGTAGGAAATAGATCATCACTCATTGTTACGGTAACGTTTTTGCTTTGTGCATAGAGCATAAGAAAAGCACCAAGTATAAGGAACAGGAAATTAACCAGGACGATTATTCCGCTGAATGTAAACATATTCTTCTGAGCTTCCCTGAGATTCCTGCAACTAAGGTTCTTCTGCATCATCTCCTGGTCAAGTCCGGTCATTGAGATAGTTATGAACATCCCGCTCAGAAACTGCTTCAAAAAGAATCTCTCACTATGCCAGTCAGTTATGAACATTGTGGATAACGGACTCTTCATTACCGAACCTGCCAGTTTAAATACAGGTGATCCCATTTCCCTGCTGATATAGATCACAGAAAGCACAACTGCAAGCAGCATGAAGGTTGTCTGCAGCGTGTCAGTCCAGACAATGGTCCGGATGCCACCCTTTAATGTGTACAGGATGATCAGCAGGATAAAAACCAGCACATTTACCCAGAAGGGAATGTTCCAGGCATCGAAAACAAATAACTGCAAGACGTTGATAACAAGGAACATTCTGAGCGAAGCGCCCAGAACTCTCGAGAGGATGAAGAAACCCGCTCCGGTTTTATAGGAAAAGTATCCGAATCTCTGTTCCAGATAAGTATAGATTGAGGTAAGCTTCAACCTGTAATAAAGAGGCAGCAGCACCAGGGCAATCACGAGATAGCCGAACAGATAGCCGAAAACGACCAGCATGTAACTGAACTGCGTATCCTTCACCCACCCTGGCACCGACATGAATGTTACTCCCGAAAGGGATGCCCCGATCATGCCATATGCCACAACAAACCATGGAGATACCCTGTTGCCGATGTAAAACGACTGATTATTTGCCTTGCGGGTTGTAAACCAGGTAATGGAAAACAAGAGGGCGGTGTACGCCAGAAAGATCAGCAGGATCAGGGTCGGGTTCATGCTTTTCAGGATAAATATGCAAGGATAATAAAAAGAAAGGAAGACAAAAAATTCAGCAATGATTTAATGTGCGGGCAATATTTGAACTATTTTTGCAGAAAATCAACGTAATGAGTTTCTCTGAGTATCCTTCAAAGCTTCTTGAAAATGCTGTCAACGAATTTGCTTCACTTCCAGGCATCGGACGAAAGACAGCCTTCAGGCTTGTCCTTAACCTGCTAAAGAGGGATCCCCCGGAAGTGAAGAAATTTGGGGAAAGCATTATAAAACTGCGCAGTGAAATACACTACTGCAAGTCGTGCCACAATATCTCCGACAGTGAAATCTGCTCCATATGCAGTGATAGCAAAAGGGACAGATCAATCACCTGTGTTGTTGAAAATATCCAGGATGTAATGGCAATTGAAAACACACGGCAATTCAGGGGGGTATACCATGTACTTGGAGGTGTTATATCTCCGGTCGACGGAATAGGACCGGCAGATCTCCGGATCGATTCGCTCGAAGACAAAGTTAAAGAAGGCAGAATCAGCGAGGTGATAATGGCTCTCAGCACCACCATGGAGGGAGACACTACCAATTTCTATCTCTACCGGAGACTAAGCAAATACAACGTGTTACTGACAACACTGGCCAGGGGGGTCGCTGTCGGCGACGAACTCGAATACACCGATGAGATAACACTTGGACGTGCCATCAATAACCGGAATCTCTACCAGCAGTAGAATCTGCATTAAACATAATTGCCCAGGAATTGTTACTGTGATAAAAACATTGAAATGGCACGCATGAACATCATACTTCCCTCGATGGGAGAAGGAGTAATCGAGGCAACAATTACAAAATGGCTTGTTAAGGCCGGAGCAGAAGTCAAAGAGGACGATCCCATCGTAGAGGTTGCAACAGACAAGGTTGATTCTGAAATTCCGGCACCTTCCGCCGGTATAATATCCGCTTTTCTTGCAAAAGAGGGTTCGGTTGTTAAGGTCGGAGAAACCATAGCTATCCTTGAGACCAACCCGGTTGCAGTACCTGAAGAACAGGCAGCAGTGAGCAAAGAGGTGGAAAGAATTCGTGAAACCATTAAGGAGGTGCGCGAGGAAATAAAGTCCGAACAGACTGCATCACGGGAGATGAAAAGCCGCACTCCCTCGGGAAAATTCCTTTCCCCTCTGGTAAGAAGTATTGCTGCAAGTGAAAACATAAGCTATCCGGAACTTGACAGGATAACAGGTTCGGGAATGGACGGCAGGATAACAAGGGATGACGTCATCAGGTTTCTGGATGAGAAACGCGGGAAGGAAACCAGATCGGATGAAGCTCCTGCAAAACCGGCTCCCTCACCCTCCGGACTACAGGGAGATGAGATTATCGAAATGGACAGGGTGAGAAAGCTTATTGCCGAACACATGGTCATGTCGAAAAGGACATCCCCTCACGTCACTTCATTCATCGATGCCGATGTTACCAGAATGGTAGCCTGGAGAAACAGCGTAAAAGACAAATATCTTTCCAGGGAAGGACAGAAGCTTACCCTTACTCCGATATTTATTGATGCAACAGCAAGGGCTCTTTCCGAATTCCCGATGATAAACATTTCGGTTGACGGAAACAACATCATAAAAAGAAGGAACATCAACATAGGCATGGCAACAGCCCTGCCCGACGGTAATCTGATCGTCCCGGTAATAAAAAATGCAAACGAAAAGAACCTGACCGGACTGGCCCTGGCTGTCAACGACCTGGCTGAAAGAGCCCGGAACAACAAGCTCAAACCGGATGAGATCACGGGAGGCACCTTCACGGTAACCAACTTCGGAAGCTACAACAATCTTACGGGAACTCCCATAATCAATCAGCCGCAGGTCGCGATACTGGGAACAGGCGCTGTAAGGAAAATGCCGGCTGTCATTGAAACCCCGGAGGGCGACATGATTGCCATAAGACATATTATGATCCTTTCGCTAAGCTATGATCACAGGGTTATCGACGGCGCTCTTGCCGGAAAATTTCTGAACAGGATCAGGGAAATCCTCGAAAGCTATATCTCCGACCAGGCCTGACCCTCTACCCACAGGCTTTAATTCATCATTTCGTCATCCTGTATAAAAATAAAATACGCGATGATGTTTATTTTACAAATTTGTTATATTTGTTATGATGATTAAAATCAGGGGAAGCATAGTCTTAGTCTTACTGCAGCTGATATTTCCGGTATTTTTTTCTTTTGTTGCAACAGCTCAAACGAAAACCGAACAAAGAAAGATATTTGCTGAGGCTGAGTCACGCTACCTCTTCGATGAATCAGAACTGGCAAACCCGCTTTACCTTCTTCTTGAAACCGAGGACAACTTCAACATCAAACACAAGATCGGCGCCTGTTACCTGAATATTCCGGGAGAAAAGGAAAAAGCCATCCCCTACCTTGAAGCTGCAGTCAGACAGTCTTCATTCGATGCAAAAATTAATTCCTTTCGGGAGAAAAGGGCCCCGCTCGACTCTTACTTCCTTCTTGCAAAGGCCTATATGATTAATAATGAACTTGAAAAGGCGCTGAGTACCTTCAACAAATTCAAGAG
>JBAQCK010000019.1:0-19054 GCA_049294075.1 Bacteroidales bacterium
TGGGTTATGAGCCCAACGAGCTACCACTGCTCCACCCCGCAATGTGGGTGCAAAGATAATATTTCCCCTGAAAATGACAAATTAAAATGTAATAAGAATTATTTTTGTCTATTACACAAACAAAAGAGACATGCCACGAGTATTTAAAGCACTGGATATAGAAAAGGAAGAGAAAGAACTGAAACGTGATTATCTCGACCGTCATATGCCTCACGTAATCTGTGCCGATGAGGTAAAGAGAGGTGAAAAATTTGTTGTTAAAGTCAGGATCGGAGAGGAATATCCTCACCCTGACGAATACGACCATTCAATAAGCCTGATCCAGCTCTGGAACAGGGAGACACTGCTTGCAGAAGCGCGTTACACACCGGGTGTATACGGCAACCTGCCGGCTCACGTTGAGGTCGATTTTCATATTGTGGCACCTGATGTCTCGATGAACCTGTCTGCAATGTCGGTATGCTCAAAGCACGGATTGTGGCAAAGTGAAGAGAAACCGGTCAAGGTTGTCTGAGGTTTATTATCTTTGCAGGCCAATCATTGAGGGAACATGGCTAAAAACGAAAAGAAGAAAACCAGCTGGCGCGACAAGTTCAGGTTTGCCGTAACCAACGATACCACTTTTGAGGAAGTATGGCGGGTAAGGCTGACAAGGTACAACTCGTTCCTGATGATTTTCTTTGTGGTCTTTTTTATTGTTGGTTCGACAGCATCGCTGATAGCCTTCACAAATATCAGGGAATTCATTCCGGGCTACCCCGATGTGACTATGCGGAGGGATATTCTTCTGAATGCGATCAGACTTGATTCACTTGAAATGGAACTATCTCTCAGGGACCGCTATTTTGAAAACCTTACCGCCATTATTGCCGGAGACAAACCGGCCAGCTCTATGGCTTTGAGAGATACCACCATGAACTACAACAGCATCTCCTTCCGTACTTCCCCTGAAGATTCGACTCTGAGGGCACAGATTGAAACAGAGGGAAGGTATAATATTTCTCAGAATCAGTCCCTGCCGGCAGCTGAAACGAGTCTCGCCAGCCTTCACTTCTTTCCCCCTGTCAGGGGAATAGTTTCCGGCAAGTTCGATCCTTCCCTCAGGCATTACGGAACCGACATAGTCACTAAACCCAAGTCGCAGGTCGACGCCGCGCTTGCAGGCACTGTGATATTCACCGGATGGACGAGGGAGACCGGATATGTGATCGAAGTTCAGCATGCCAACAATATTGTATCGGTTTACAAGCATAATGCTTCGCTGCTTAAGGAGACCGGCGATCTGGTAAGAACCGGGGAAACCATCGCGATTGTAGGCAATTCGGGCGAAGTATATACATCCGGACCACATCTTCATTTTGAGATCTGGTACAAGGGAAGTCCCCTGGATCCGGAGAAATACGTCATCTTCTAAAAGCAGGGGTTTTTATGCCAAAGAAAATTGCCTTACTCGGATCGACGGGCTCAATCGGCACCCAGACGCTGGATGTTATTTCCAGGTATCCAGGGGAGTTTTCGGTCGAGGTTCTGACGGCTGGCAGCAACATAAAGCTTCTGGCCCGGCAGGCGATAGCTTATCAGCCTGATTCGGTTGTAATTGGCGATCAGTCGCACTATCAGCTGCTCAGAGAAGCCCTGAAAGACTATCCTGTTAAAGTGTACGCCGGCGAGGAAGCCATTGAGCAGGTTGTCAGAGGTTCAAACATCGATCTTGTTGTTGCTGCAATAGTCGGCTATTCAGGTCTGAAGCCTGCCATCTCAGCCATCAGGGCCGGGAAGAAAATTGCCCTGGCAAATAAGGAGACACTGGTTATCGCCGGTGAAATAATAAAGAAGCTTGTGAAGGAATCAGGAAGCAAAATCATTCCGGTCGACTCTGAACATTCCGCTATCTTCCAGTGCCTCGAAGGCGAGATGGGCAATCCCGTTGACAAGATCACTCTGACAGCTTCCGGAGGCCCCTTCCTGAATTATACAATGGAGATGCTTGAGAATGTGAAGCCCCATGAAGCCCTCCGGCATCCCAACTGGGAGATGGGAAACAAAGTCACTATCGATTCGGCATCGATGATGAATAAAGGCCTTGAGGTCATTGAAGCAAGATGGCTGTTTGACCTGCTGCCCGAAAAGATTGAAGTCATAATCCACCCTCAGTCGATAATTCATTCAATGGTTCACTTCTCCGACGGATCTGTCAAGGCTCAGATGGGTGTGCCGGATATGAGAATTCCTATATTGTATTCACTTAGCTATCCCGACAGGCTGGTTTCCGATCTGCCAAAACTGGATCTTAGTCAATGCGGCGCTTTGTCGTTTGTTCCACCCGACACGAAACGCTTTCGCAACCTGGCCCTGGCTTATCACGCCCTTAACGAGGGAGGTAATATGCCCTGCATCCTCAACGCGGCCAATGAGGTGGCCGTCAGTGCTTTTTTGGCAGGCAAAATCGGATTCCTTCAGATGTCAGATGTTGTTGAACACACAATGGAGAAGACTGAATACTTTGCTTCACCAGGCCTGGGATACCTCGAAACCACCAATTCGCTGGCCAGAACTGAGGCCCAGAACTATATTAACGAACTATGTAAACGATCATGACCATACTAATAAAAATACTGCAGTTTCTTCTAAGCCTTTCAATAATAGTTATAATCCACGAATTCGGACATTTTCTGTTTGCGAAGCTTTTCAAGACAAGGGTCGAGAAATTCTACCTGTTCTTTGATCCATGGTTTGCTCTTTTCAAACGCAAGGCCGGAGAGACCGAATACGGAATCGGCTGGGTTCCCCTTGGAGGATATGTTAAGATATCGGGGATGATTGATGAGTCGATGGACAAGGAGCAGATGAAACAACCTCCCCAGCCCTATGAGTTCCGGTCGAAGACTGCCGGACAGAGACTATTGATAATGACTGCCGGAGTTATCTTTAATTTTATATCTGCTCTCATAATCTACGTAGGTGTTCTTTATGCATGGGGAGAAACCTATCTTCCCACAGCGAACGTCAAATATGGAATTGTAACCGACTCTGCAAGCTATGCAATAGGCCTGAGGAATGGTGACATGATTGTTTCGGTGGATAATGTGAAGATCGAGAACTTCAATGAGATACCATCCGATATAATCCTTAACGACCGCAAAACCATCCAGGTTGACAGGAACGGGGAAATACTAAACATCCCAATTCCGGTCGAATTCATTGCCAGGATGCTGAAAGGGGAGGGCATGCTGGAACCCAGGACACCTTTCAGGCCCTACGTGGTTTCCGGATTCGGCAAGGAATCTCCGGCAAAACTGGCGGGAATCAGTGAGGGAGATGAATTGGTGGGCATCGACGGCAACAACTTCCAGTGGTTTGATGAATTCCAGGGCTATCTCTCGCGGAACCGGGGCAAAGAGGTGCTGGTGAACGTTGTCAGGAACGGAAACCAGGTTGACATACCGGTTGTTCTGTCTGCTGAAGGAACGCTCGGGGTGGGGAGCTCACGTACCTACGCCCGGATGTTCGATCTGAAGACGGTGAACTACGGATTCATTGCATCCATTCCGGCAGGAATAAGCAAGGGTTTCAAGACGATAGGTGATTATATAAAACAGTTCAGGGTGATTTTCTCGAAGCACACAAAAGCATATGAGTCACTTGGCGGATTCATTACAATAGGGAGCATCTTCCCCGGAGTCTGGGACTGGCATTCGTTCTGGAATCTTACGGCCCTCCTCTCGATAATACTTGCTGTGATGAACATACTTCCTATCCCGGCACTCGACGGCGGACATGTGATTTTCCTACTTTACGAGGTGGTCACAGGAAGGAAACCCAGCGACAAATTTCTGGAATATGCCCAGGTAACCGGAATGATAATACTTCTGGGTCTCCTTATCCTCGCCAACGGGAATGATATTCTAAGACTGATAAGGAATTAAGATTTATTTTTACTTCCGGGTAAAACGACACACTATTTTTATACCTTTGCATAAATTCAAAAACTTAAAGAGATGGGAAAGATTGGTTTAACTGAGATAATTCTTATTCTGCTTGTTGTTGTTCTTTTGTTCGGAGGCCGCAAAATTCCTGAACTCATGAAGGGTATTGGCCAGGGCATGAAGGAATTCAAGAAGGCTTCAAAAGTTGAAGCCGACAGCGAAAAGGAAGCCACAAAATAGGAATTTCTTAATTCTGACAAAGTATATAGGGCTGATTTTCAGCCCTTTTTTTATTCAAGTCGTGCAGGCTGAGGAGTGAAACGACGAAGTCCCGCTCCGCGGGATCGTGCAAGTCGTGCAGGTCTTGCAAGTCATGCAGGTCATGCAAGTCGTTTACGTGGTCGAAAGCTGACCGCTGACTGCTGAAAGCTTTTATTGACTAGTACAACCCTTCAAACGGATTCATATTTCTGATTTCTTCTTACCGGGACGAATCCCGCTTCCCTGATTATCGACTTTATTTCTTCCGCATTGAATCGGTTATGAGAGCCTGCTGAGCTCACTACATTCTCTTCGATCATTATTGAACCCAGATCGTTTGCCCCGGCATGGAGCGAAAGAACGGCAACCTCTTTGCCTACGGTCAGAAGTGATGACTGGAGGTTGGTTATATTGTTTAGCATTATCCTGCTTACCGCAATCAGCCTGATGTAATCGGGAGCATTGTACCTGCTTTTTATGCCATGCCTTTTCGCAAGGAGTGTCCCCTCATCCTGAAAAGGCCAGGGTATGAAAGCAATGAATCCGCGTGTCCCTTCAGGCCTTTCTTCCTGTAGTTCCCTCAGCCTGACAAGATGTTCGATTCTTTCAGTCACTGTTTCAATGTGACCGTACATCATAGTGGCGGAAGTGGGAAGGTTCATCCTGTGGGCCTCGCGCATTACGCCGAGCCATTCGGATGTTGTTGCCTTTGCCGGTGAAACAATTTTCCTTACCCTGTCGGACAGGATTTCCGCTCCGGCCCCGGGAAGTGAGTCGAGACCTGCATCAGCAAGTCTTTGCAGTACAACGGAATAAGGGAGTTGTTCCTTGCGCGACAGATAAGCCACTTCGGGCGGTCCCAGCGCATGGAGCCTGAGCGCGGGATATATTTCCTTCAAATTCCTGAACAGAGTTGTGTAGAAATCCAGTCCCAGATCGGGATTCATACCCCCCTGCAGAAGTATCTGGTCGCCTCCGAGCGAGAAAAGCTCATCAATCTTTGTTCTGTATTCTTCAATCGTTGTTACATATGCATCAGCATCATCCTTGCGGCGGCAGAAATTGCAGAACTTACATTGCGAGAAACAGACATTGGTGATATTGATGTTTCTGTCGATGATCCAGCCGGCATTTTTCCCAGGGACGTGTGCCTGCCTGAGAGTGTCTCCTATGTAGATCAGCTCCTCCGCTGGGGCATTAAGATAAAGGAAAGTCCCCTCCTCGACAGAAAGAGGCATAAGATCGAGCGCTTTCTTGTAAATGTAATCCAGTTCCATGAAGCAACAAAGGTAACTCTTTAGAAAATAAGCAATGAATAATTTGATTAACTTTACTGCTTCAAAAATTTCCGGTTATGCCGAACTTACCCGAATTACAAAAGATTCCACAAATATCTCCCGATCAGTCGGTTATTTGCATTACAGGCGAATACGGGCTCCCCGGGTGGCTTACACTTTCAAAACCTGAGAAAGAGTACGCACTCAAACAGCTTCAGGCTAATGAGGAGTATGTAGTTATCAATTCATACTTCAAGGTTACCTACATAGTGAGGGTAAAGGATAATCACCCGGAGTACAGGCAGAAGGAAGAGCTAAGGAAAACGGCTTTCAATCTCAGAAAGATAATAAAGTCCAACAACCATCCGGAGCTGGTCATTGCCCCGCACAAAGCGTTCAGCGGGGCTGTCGGTGCTTTCACGGAAGGCCTGCTGCTAAGCTTTTATTCATTCGACAGGTACAAAACCGTCGGGGACGAAAGGGAGAAAACGTCTTATCCTTCAAAGCTTCTGCTTTATGAAGGCCCGGATGATGATGAGTTGAAGTGGCTTGTTGATCTGACCGATTCAGTCTGGCTCATCCGCGATCTCATAAATGAGCCGGTAAACCATCTGAACGCGCCTGCACTCGCGGAGGAGATCAAAAAGGCAGGAGAAGAGTCAGGATTCAGCGTTGAGGTTCTTACCAGGGGCAGGATTGAGGCCCTGAAAATGGGTGGACTTCTGGCGGTGAACAGGGGAAGCGTTGATCCGCCGGTTTTCTGTATTCTTGAATGGAAGCCGGAGCAGGCGCTCAACAAAAAACCTGTTGTCCTGGTGGGAAAGGGAATTGTCTATGACACCGGAGGACTGAATATCAAGCCGGGCGATTATATGGAAAACATGAAGGGCGACATGGCCGGGGCTGCAGCAGTCACCGGGGCAATTCGTACCATAGCCAAAGCAGGCCTTCCGCTTCATGTTGTGGGACTCGTTCCTGCTACAGACAACCGTCCGGGAGGCAATGCCTATACCCAGGGCGAGATCATTACAATGTATAACAAGATGACGGTTGAGGTAGGTAATACCGATGCCGAAGGAAGGCTCATACTGGCTGATGCAATCAGCTACGCTTCAAAATTTAACCCTGAGCTGATCATCGATGTGGCAACACTTACAGGCTCGGCGGCAATGGCATTTGGGATACAGGCAATTGCTGTAATGGGCAATGCCGACAGGAAGTATTTCAGGATGCTCGAGGAGTGCGGCAACGAGGTTTATGAGAGAATCGCTGAAATGCCTTTCTGGGAAGAATACGGGGAACTTATCAAATCGGATATTGCTGATGTCAGGAATATAGGAGGAAGGGAAGCAGGTGCGATCACCGCGGGAAAATTCCTGGAACGCTTTGCCGAATATCCGCTTATTCATCTGGATATTGCCGGTCCCGGATTGCTGAAGAAGGATGACTATTACAGGCTTAAGGATGGCCCGGGAACGGGTGCCAGACTGCTTTCTGAATTTCTCAGACGATTTGCCGGCAGTTTATTAAAAAAGGACTAAGGATAAATGGACAGGAAAAAAATAATTGCCGGGATTTCTCAGGGGGATATCAATGGCATAGGTTATGAAGTCATAATGAAGACTCTTATGGATGCCGAGATCATCGATAGCTGCATCCCGGTTATCTACGGTTCTCCCAAGGTGGCCGCGTATCATCGCAAGGCCTTGAATATTAATAATTTCAGTTTTAATAATATCAGATCGGCTGAGGAGGCAAACAGCCAGAAGGCAAATCTTATCAACTGCCTCGACGACAATATAAGGGTTGAGCTGGGAAAATCGACTCCACAGGGGGGAGAGGCTGCCTTTGCCTCGCTCGAGAGAGCTGTAACAGATATTAAAAGCGGGAAGCTGGATGTGCTCGTGACAGCTCCCATCGACAAGAACAACATTCAGTCGGACAATTTCCGTTTCAGCGGTCATACCGAATACCTGATGGAGAAGGCAGGAGTTAAGGATGTGCTTATGTTCATGGTCAGTGAGAGCCTGAAAATAGGAGTTGCAACCGGTCATGTTCCCCTCAGGGAAGTGCCGGATATGATCACTGTTGATCTTTTGTTAAGGAAGATCAGGCTTATGAATAAATCGCTCATCCTTGATTTCGGGATTGGCAAACCAAGAATCGCGGTTCTTGGACTTAACCCTCATGCAGGCGACAATTCCCTGCTGGGTAAGGAAGAGGCAGAAATAATAACGCCGGCCATACAGCAGGCAACCAAAGAAAATATCCTTGCTTTCGGCCCATTCCCGGCCGACGGATTCTTCGGGGCCGGATCATTTTCAAAGTTCGACGGGATTCTGGCAATGTATCACGACCAGGGGCTCACCCCGTTCAAGGCTCTCTCGTTCGACACCGGAGTCAATTTCACTGCCGGCCTGCCATTTGTCAGGACCTCTCCCGGTCATGGCACCGCATACCAGATAGCAGGCAAAGGTGAAGCCTCTGAAAGCTCATTTCGCCATGCATTGTTCCTTGCATGCGATATATTCAGGAACAGGCAGCTCTATGCCGAGATATCCCGAAATCCTCTTAAGCATCAGGATATAGACTTTCATGCCGACAGGGTTGACGAACTTCCTCCGGAGATACCAAATTCCGATCTGCACTTATGATTGACTACATTACCGGCCGGATAGCAGAGCTGACTCCTGCATTTGTTGTTGTTGACAACGGAGGAATAGGCTATTTTGCCAGCATATCGCTTTCTACATACAGCCGTCTTGAAGGGAAGACCGAATGCCGATTGCTGGTCCATGAAGTGATCAGGGAGGACAGTCATCAGCTGTTTGGCTTTTCCGGCAAGGACGAAAGGGATATGTTCAGGCTTCTGATCACTGTGTCGGGGGTGGGCGCCAACACTGCACGAATGATGCTTTCATCGCTCACACACGACGAGCTCGAAAAGGCAATTTTAGGTTCAGATGTCAATACCCTGAAGGGAATAAAGGGAATAGGACTGAAGACTGCACAAAGGATAATTGTAGATCTGAAGGATAAGATCGGAAAACACACCGGAACAGGTGAAATATTTGCATTTACAGACAATACCAAACGTGAAGAGGCGTTATCAGCTTTAGTGATGCTTGGGTTTGGCAAAAGCGCTGTCTTAAAGGCACTCGACGGGATCATCAGGCAAGAGAAAAACCTGACAGTTGAGGACCTGATAAAGAGAGCTCTTAAGAGCCTGTAAATAAGAATATCTTTTTCATTTGGGATCAGGGATATCATATAAAAATCTGCTGAAATTCATATATTTTGCATTATTTGCTTCTTTGATCCTTATTTCAAATGAAGCAAATAGTCAGATACCGGTTACGGCATCCACTCCCGATACCACAGTGAGATCCCCTCTCAGGCTTAAGGACGTTTCAGGAAATCCCTACGAGGAGTCCGTCAGAACCCCTCTCTTTCTGAATAATCCATCTAATATCACTTCGGGCGCCGTCTATGATCCCGACAAGAACGAATACATGATCTTCCAGAAGGTCGGATCGTTTGATTACAGAAACCCCGTCTACATGTCGCCTGAGGAGTATCGCAGGTATCAGTTTAACAAGGAGATGAGAGAGTACTGGCAGGCCAGGGTGGCCGGTGAGACTTCGGGCTTCAAATCGGGCCTCATCCCGCAGATCGAGATAGGCGGAGCAACATTCGACAAGGTTTTCGGAAGCAATGTGATAAACATAGTTCCCCAGGGATCGGCTGAGCTGGTCTTCGGGATAAACATTTCAAGGACACAAAACCCGACTCTTTCCGAGAAACTGAGAACCATTCCGACCTTCGACTTCAAGGAGAAGATACAAATGAATGTCACCGGCACTATCGGCGACAAGATGGAACTGGGTGTAAATTACAACACCGATGCCATGTTTGAGTTCGAGAACCGTACAAAGCTGCAGTACTCTGGCAAGGAGGATGAGATATTGAAAAAGATTGAGGTGGGCGATGTGACCCTGCCTCTTCCCGGAACCCTGATCACCGGAAGCTACAGCCTGTTCGGGCTGAAGACGGAGATGCAGTTCGGGAAACTGAACATGACCACGGTTCTGTCGCAGCAAAAAGGGGAGACATCAACTATCTCCGTGAAGGGAGGAGCCCAGCTGAGTGAGTTTGAGATATATGCCGATGATTATGAAGCCAACCGGCACTTCTTTCTCGCGCATCATTTCAGGGATATTTTCGACGAGTCCTTAAAGAGCCTGCCTGCAGTAAGTTCAGGATTGAATATCACCCGTATTGAAGTATGGATCACAAATAAGACAAGCAGTTACGAGGAGACCAGAAACATTGTTGCATTCTCCGACCTTGCTGAAAACAGCAGCCACATATACAACAAAGTACCGGAGTTTCAGGCTCCTCCAGGGGCTTCGCGATTTCCCGACAATGCAGCCAACCAGCTTTACAGCCAGCTTCAGACAAACTACGCCGGCATGAGGGATGTCGACCAGGTTACAACGGTCTTCGCCTCTCTTTATCCGGGGTTCCAGATAGGCCGCGACTTTGAAAAAATTGAGAATGCAAGGAAACTGAATGAAAGGGAGTACACCCTGAATCCAATGCTCGGTTATATATCGCTTAACACCGCCCTGAACACCGATGAAGTTCTTGCCGTGGCCTATGAGTATACCCTTAACGGCCAGGTTTTCAAGGTGGGCGAATTTTCGACCGATGGTATCACGGCTCCGCAGGCTCTCGCCCTCAAACTAATCAAGGGTACGACGCTTAGTCCGAAATACCCGACCTGGGATCTGATGATGAAGAATATTTACTCGCTTGGTTCCGGCAGGCTCGAGAGCGGCGACTTCCAGCTTAATATTCTCTATGAAGATGACAAGACAGGTAATGCCATCAATTATCTCCCGGAAGGAAGGACAGCGAATACCATACTCCTTCAGGTGCTTGGCCTTGATAATCTGAACAGTCAGCAGGACCGTCAGCCTGACGGTTATTTTGACTTTATCGACGGGGTCACCATCAACGTAAGCAGGGGTAAAATCATATTTCCAATGAACGAGCCTTTCGGAAGTTATCTTAAGAAACAGATAGGCGACAACCAGATAGCTGAGAAGTATATTTTCCAGGAGCTTTACGATTCGACCCAGACGATAGCCCGGCAGATGGCGGAAAGGAACAAGTTCAAGATGACCGGCCAGTATTCGTCCGAATCGGGTTCAGAGATCAGGCTCAATGCCACAAACATCCCGGCGGGTTCCATTATAGTTACGGCAGGCGGTGTGACTCTCACCGAGAACACCGATTACACGGTCGATTACAACATGGGGGTGGTGACCATCATCAATTCGGCTCTTATCGAATCGCAGACACCTGTTCAGGTTTCGCTCGAAAGCAACCAGTTCTTTGGGTTCCAGACCAAAACCCTGGTGGGGACTCATCTCGATTACAGGTTTTCGGATAATTTCAATGTTGGTGCAACATTGTTGCATCTGAATGAGAGACCCTATACCCAGAAAGTCAATTTCGGAGAAGAACCGATCTCAAATACAATCTGGGGACTGAATACTTCATACAGGGGGCAGTCGCAGTTTCTTACCAAGCTTATCGACAAGATCCCCCTCCTTGAAACCAAAGCGCCATCAAGCATTTCTTTCAACGGGGAATTCGCAGAGCTGATTC
Organism: Bacteroidales bacterium; assembly: GCA_049294075.1. Classification (GTDB taxonomy): domain Bacteria; phylum Bacteroidota; class Bacteroidia; order Bacteroidales; family VadinHA17; genus LD21. The sequence goes on from JBAQCK010000019.1 coordinate 11,141, forward strand.
CTGGCCATTCACGCGCAATCTCAAATGCAGGCAACTCCTATATTGATGATTTTGAGTCGAGTGAGATCCCGCTCGACCTTAAGTCTTTCAATGCCTGGTCAATCTCAAGCATCCCGCAAGGCCAGGATCAGCTGTTCCCCGAAGCTTCCCTCAATAACAATCCGGCCAGCGGAAACAACAGGGCGAAGATATCGTGGTATGTGATCGACCCCTTGTTTCTGAGGAACGGTTCCTCCACACCCGGTCACATAAAGCAGGATCCTTCAACGCAGTCGAGCCATTTTGTGAGGGAGATATACGAAAATGAGATCTTCCCCAACAGGGAAAGCACCAGCGGAATACCTACCACAATTTCAGTGCTTAACGTGGCATATTATCCGGGCGAAAAGGGACCGTATAACTATGATACAGATCCGGGTTCATACTCGGGGGGAATGAATGCCTCAGGATTGCTCAACAATCCCCAGTCGCGATGGGGGGGCATGATGAGGGAGGTCCTTACAAGCGATTTTGAAACGGCAAACATCCAGTACATTGAGTTCTGGATGATGGATCCATTTGTTGAGGATCCGGCTCACCAGGGAGGTGATCTCTACTTCAACCTCGGAAATATATCGGAAGACATCCTGAAAGACTCCCGCAAGAGCTTTGAGAACGGGCTTCCGGGTTCGCCCGAACTTCAGAATGTCGATTCCACATCGTGGGGAAGGGTTCCGACGGTGCAATCGGTGGTCCATGCCTTTGACAACAATTCCGAGTCGAGGATGTACCAGGACGTTGGTCTCGACGGGCTGAGGAACCAGGATGAACAGGCATTCTTCATGGATTATCTCCAGAGGTCTGAATCCATTCTGAGCCCTGAAGCCTACACCGGTTTGCTTAAGGACCCGTCGAATGATGATTTTCACTATTTCAGGGGTTCCGATTATGATATGGAACAGCTGGGGATACTCGAAAGATACAAGAGATACAACGGGCAGGATGGCAACTCACCGACATCGGAAATGTCGACGGAATCATATCCCACATCCGGATCGACCCTGCCCGACATGGAAGATATTAACCGCGACAATACCCTCAGCGAGACGGAAAGTTACTACCAGTACAGGGTAAGCCTGAGGCCGGAGAACATGAAGGTAGGGATGAACTATATCGTCGATGAGATCGAACCGACGGTGACCATGGCCGACGGAACGGAATCGAAGGTGAAATGGTACCAGTTCAAGATACCTGTGACGGAATACCAGAGGAGAGTGGGTGTTATAAGCGATTTCAAGTCAATAAGGTTCATGAGGATGTTTCTTAAAAATTTCAGTGACCCCGTGGTGATGCGATTTGCAGAGCTTAACCTGGTGAGGGCTGAATGGAGGAAATACAACATCACATTCATGGAAGGAGGTGAGAGGATCACAACTCCTGAACCGGAAGACGGCACATTTGAGATCAGTTCGGTGAGCATCGAGGATAATGCAGGCAAGACGCCGGTCAACTATGTCCTTCCTCCCGGATTCGACAGGGTGGTCGATCCCCAGAATCCCCAGCTCCGGCAGCTCGACGAGCAGTCGATGGTTCTGAAGGTTCTTGATCTGGCCGACGGCGATGCGCGTGCCGCATACAGAAACGTGAACCTTGATTTCCGCCAGTATCGCCGCCTCAGGATGGAAGTTCATGCTGAAGCCCTTATCGGTCAGCCCCTTTACGATGATGAGATTACAGCATTTGTCAGGCTGGGATCGGATTACAAATCGAACTTTTATGAGTATGAGATACCTCTCAGGCTTACACCTCCCGGCGATGATTATGACAACGACAAGGAGGAAGACAGGGCGATAGTATGGCCCGAGGGTAACAGGTTCGATATTGACCTGACGGTTTTGCAGGAGGCCAAGAAAGAGAGGAACCGGCAGCTTCAGGAAAGCGGTTCGGTCCTGAGCCTCTCGGATGTGTTTGCTTTCAGGGACGATTCAAACAGGGTTTACGTTTGCGGAAATCCCAACCTTAGCAATGTGAAGGTTATCATGGTTGGTATCCGTAACCCCATTAAAACCAGGAATCCTGCAGCGGACAACGGGAATTCAAAATCAGCCGAGGTATGGGTTAATGAGTTAAGACTGAGTGATTTCAAGGAGGATGGTGGCTGGGCCGCAAACGCTCATCTGCAGGCCAGGCTGGCCGATCTCGGTACTATTGACATGGTTGGTCAGGCAAGCACACCCGGATGGGGAAGCATCGACAAGAAAGTGAATGAGAGGAGCAGGGAAGAGGTTCTCAAGTATGATATATCATCCACGATGGAACTGGGAAAATTCTTCCCCGAGGAGGCGGGAGTAAGGCTTCCCGTATATGTGGGTTATTCAGAGACCAGGGTGAAGCCCCAGTATAATCCCCTCGATCCCGACATTACCCTGAAGGACGCGCTCGACGAGGCGCCAGGAAAGGAAGCAAGAGATTCTATAAGAGCGATATCAGAGGATTATTCAAGGCGGAAGACTATCTCCATAAACAACGCGGGGATCACCAAAAGGGGGGAAAAGCCCCGGGTGTGGGACCTTGCCAACTTCAGCGTCAACTATACTTTTAACGAGGTTTACAGGAGTAACACAAAAACAGAGATCGACCTCGAAAGAAACTACAAGGGAGGGATCAACTATAATTATGAGGCCCAGCCAAAGAACATAATGCCGTTTAAGAATGTCAGGTTCCTGAATTCACCTGTTTTCAGGATAATAAAGGATTTCAATTTCTATCCGTTCCCTAAAAGCATTTCATTCAGGACCGATCTGGCCAGGTATTACAATGAGGTCAAGACCAGGAATATAAACAATCCCAACCTGCTGATAACCCCGACCTTCAGGAAGGATTTTGAATGGACCAGGATGTTTGATGTCAAGTATGATCTCACCCGCCAGCTCAAGATAGATTTCACCTCGACGAATGTGGCGAGGATCGATGAACCGGAGGGAGCGGCTGACCGCCGCAGGTACCAGAGCGACTACGAAAACTGGCGCGACTCTGTGATGACCAACCTGAAGCGCTTTGGCAGGACAACTTCATATAGCCATTATATCAATGCAACCTACAACGTTCCCATCAACAAGCTTCCGGGACTTTCGTGGGTAACTGCAAATGCCAGGTTCGGAGCTGACTATTCATGGCTTGCAGGGGCTCTTTATCCCGATTCGATGAACATCAATCTGGGAAATGCAATCAAGAACCACAACGAACTTACCCTGTCGGGTACGGCCAACCTGGCGAGCCTTTACACCAAGTCGAAATTCCTCAAGAGCGTCGAGGATAATACAAGGCCCGGAGCTGTCAGGAGGATGCAGACAGAATACAAGAATGTAGTGTTTACAAGGAACAATGTAAACTTCAGGCCGAATGTGATGCGGCCCCTGGTCCACAACCTCAAGACCAAAGATGTAAAGGTGATGATAACCAGGAAGGATGGCACCGAGCTCAAGGGCAATGTTGAGATAATAAGCGAAAACAGGGTTAATTTCACCACCGATGAGGCTGTTGAAGGCACACTGGTGACAATCGAGGGAAAGGTTCCCAAAAAGCGCAATCCGATGACTGTAACCGGGGAATACATGTTGCGAGCTATAATGGGGATACGATCGGTGAGCATGACCTATACCTCATCCCAGGGCCAGTATTTGCCGGGCTTCCTTCCGGAGTCAAGGTTTATGGGCCAGTCAAGGGTTAACAATGTATCAGCGCCCGGGCTGCCCTTTATGCTGGGTTTCAGCGACAGGGGATTTTTCGACAAGGCTGTTGAAAACGGCTGGCTTACCACCGACACCCTGCTGAATACACCGGCTATTTATAACAACAGGAGGGATCTGTCAATCAGGGGTGTCGTCGAACCTTTCCCCGGGCTGAAGATTGACATCAATGCCGACAGGAGGTTCCTTGAAAACGAAACCTCATATTATACTGCCGATTATAACGGCAACTTCCCCGACAGTACACGAAACAGGGTTATCAGCGGTAACTTCTCCATATCCGTGATTTCGTGGGGTACCGCATTCGAAAAGATATCAAAGGACAATAACTACGTATCAGCCACGTTCGAAAATTTCAAGAAGAATGCGGTGATTATTTCCGGCCGTCGTGCCAAGGCGAGGCAGGAGGCGGATCCGGGATACGATCCGGATATCGATCCCGAGACCGGGCAGCCCCTGACTGACGGATTCAGGAGCGGCTATGGAAAGACATCGCGAGAAGTGCTGATCCCGGCTTTTTATGCTGCCTATACAAAATCCGATCCCGAAAAGGTTGATCTGTCGACCTTCCCCTCGGCTTTCAGGATGATGCCGAACTGGAGAATATCATTCGACGGCTTCTCAAAGTTTGAGTTTGTCCAGAAGTACTTCAGATCGATTAATATCACCCACCAGTACAGGAGCGTGTACCAGATAGGATCATATACAACCAACCTGAATTATTTTGTGGATGGCAACGGGATAAACAACATAAGGGACCTTCAGAAGAACTTTATTCAGCAGTATGAGATAAATACAGTGACCGTCAGCGAACAGTTCAGCCCCATGATAAATGTTGACATGAACTGGCAGAGCAACCTGACCTCCAGGTTTGAGTGGAGAAAGTCAAGGACAATCTCCCTTAATCTCACCGGTAACCAGGTTACCGACAGCCGTATCAACGAGATTGTGGTTGGAGCCGGCTACCGTTTTGATGATGTACAGATAGTGCTGAAGACAGGAGGCGGGCAGAAGACGCTCAAGAGTGATCTGAATTTAAGGCTCGACCTTTCGCTCAGGGATAACAAGACTGTTGCCAGGAAACTTATAGAGGATGTCAACCAGCCCGTGGCCGGTATCAAGGTGATGACCGTGGGGGGAACCGCCGATTACGTGCTTAGCGACCGGTTCAACCTGCAGATATTTGCCGATCATACAATGAATAACCCTTTTGTCGCCAATACCTTCCCTACATCGAACACCAATTTCGGCTTCAGCCTGAAATTCACCCTGGCCCAATAGTTTTTTATTTAAGGAATCCTCACGGTTAGGGGATATGGAAAAAAATTATAAATTTGGAGTAAACAAAAATCCATAGATATGAATGTACCGGCAGATTTGCTTTATACCAAAGACCATGAATGGCTCCGTCTCGAAGGCGAGTTCGGATATGTCGGAGTGACTGATTTTGCCCAGGGCGAGCTTGGGGATATTGTTTTCCTTGAGATAGACACGAAAGGGGAGACTCTTGATAAGGAAGAAGTGTTTGGAACCATTGAGGCCGTAAAAACCGTATCCGACCTGTTTATGCCAGTGGGAGGGGAGATACTTGAAATTAATCCGGCTCTGGCCGATTCGCCCGACCTGATTAACAGTGATCCCTATGGTGAAGGATGGATGATAAAGATCCGTCTTACTGATCCCGCGGAGGCAGAATCACTTCTTTCAGCCCAAAAGTACCAGGAGCTTCTATAAGGTCTTTTTAACCTCCACCTGCTGGTATCCCTCTACAATGTCGCCGACCTTGAGGTCGTTGAAGTTTGATATGTTCAACCCGCATTCATAGCCGCCGACAACCTCTTTCACATCGTCCTTGAAGCGTTTCAGGGAGCCAAGGTCGCCGGTATAGATTACGATACCGTCGCGGATCACCCGTACTTTTGTGTTTCTGGTGATCTTTCCTTCCTTGACGTAACATCCTGCCACAGTGCCGACCTTGGTAACCTTGAAGATGTCCCTGATCTCGAGGGTGGCCACTATTTCTTCCTTAAGCTCAGGTGAGAGCATACCTTCCATTGCCGATCTGATCTCTTCGATAGCATCGTAAATGATTGAATAGAGACGGATATCTATTTCCTCCTTCTCAGCCAGTTTGCGGGCGCTGAGGGATGGTCTTACCTGGAATCCCACGATAATGGCGTTCGAGGCTGCTGCCAGAAGAATATCCGATTCGGAGATCTGACCGACAGCCTTGTGAATAATGTTAAGCTGAATTTCAGGAGTTGACAGTTTAATAAGCGAGTCGCTGAGGGCCTCTACCGATCCGTCAACGTCTCCCTTCACGATAATATTGAGTTCCTGGAAGTTGCCTATTGCAATACGTCTGCCGATCTCGTCAAGGGTGATATGTTTCTGCGTCCGTAAACCTTGTTCTCTCTGCAGCTGTGCTCTCTTGGTGGCAATGTCCTTCGCATCGCGGTCGCTGTCCATAACGTTGAACTTGTCACCAGCCTGCGGCGCACCATTGAGTCCGAGCACCAGAGCCGGAGTTGCAGGTCCCACTTCATCAACCTTACCTCCTCTTTCGTTGTACATGGCCTTGATATGACCGAAGGCAGTTCCGGCGATCATAATATCGCCCACCCTGAGGGTACCTGCTTTCACCAGTACGGTTGACGTGAATCCCCGACCCTTGTCAAGAGATGACTCAATGATTGTACCAACTGCCGGTTTGTTGGGGTTGGCCTTCAGTTCGAGCATCTCTGCCTCAAGCAGCACTTTTTCAAGGAGGGCATCAATGTTAAGCCCGTTTTTTGCCGATATCTCCTGCGACTGGTATTTTCCGCCCCAGTCTTCAACCAGGTAGTTCATGTTGGCAAGGGCTTCCTTTATCTTTTCAGGATTGGCGGTCGGCTTATCTATTTTGTTTATTGCGAAAACAATAGGCACGCCTGCAGCTGAAGCATGATTTATTGCCTCTATTGTCTGGGGCATCACACCGTCGTCAGCTGCAACAACAATAATTGCAATATCTGTGATCTGTGCACCCCTGGCACGCATAGCCGTGAATGCCTCGTGACCCGGTGTGTCGAGGAAGGTCAGCTTGCGACCGTCGTCGAGCTGGACTGCATAGGCTCCGATATGCTGAGTTATGCCTCCGGCCTCACCTGCAATAACGTTTGTACGCCTTATGTGGTCGAGCAGTTTTGTTTTTCCATGGTCTACATGTCCCATCACCGTAACGATGGGCGGCCTTGGTTTGAGTTCTCCCTCTTCGTCTTCCTCCTCCCTGACGGTTTCCTGCAGTTCGGCGCTTACAAATTCAATTTTGTGCCCGAACTCATCGGCGAGCAGTGCAAGGGTCTCAGCGTCGAGCCGCTGGTTTATTGAAACGAAAAGTCCGAGGTTCATACAGGTTGAGATGATCTCCGTCACGGGGACGTTCATCATCGAGGCAAGTTCATTGGCCGAGACGAATTCCGTAACTTTCAGGATATTCCTTTCTTCTTCAATCCTGTCTTCTGTTTCGCGGTTTTTCAGGCTTATAAGGTCTCTTTTTTCCCTGCGGTATCTTGAGCCTTTTGATTTGCCCTTTGTAGTAAGGCGGGCGAGGGTTTCCTTAATCTGCTTCTGAACTTCTCCCTCATCGACTTCCGTGCGGACAGGTCTTTTCTTGAGCAGTGGTTTCTTTGCCTGTGTGTTTTTCTTGTCAGTCGGGAGAGGTTTTGAAACGGGAGCAACCTCTTTCTCCTTTGTTATCCTTTTTCTTTTCTTTTTCCTTCTGAAATCAGAATCACCGCTCACGTTAACCTGCTGGTAGCCCGATTTCTTCTTTTCTTCCGCCGGGAGGTTGATTTTCCCGACAACAGTTAATCCCATGAGTTTTTCTACATGCGGCTTGAATATTCCGGAGTCTGCCTTTTCTTCCCCGGATGCCTGAGCTGCAACAGGAACTTCCTGTACTTCGGCGGGAGCTTCGGGCGTAATCACAGGCTGTTCAACCGGTTTCTGATCTGCGACAGCAGCAACTTCCTTCTCCGGAACCGGAGCTTTTTGGTCCTTAGCAGGGGTTTTGGGTTTTACAGGTTCCTTCTCTTCCTTCTTCGCGGGCCTGGCTTCTTTTGCAACTTTATCGAGGTCGATTTTACCTACTATGTGCAGATCGATGGGAGCCTTGGCTTTTTCTTTCTTTTCTGGTTCCCTGACT
>JBAQCK010000020.1:0-6739 GCA_049294075.1 Bacteroidales bacterium
CGCTCCGTCCCCCCCGGGGGAAGGCTGGGGAAGGGGGTAATCATACTAAGAGAAGGCTGGGGAAGGGGGTAAATAATAAAAAGAAGTCTCGGAATGGGGTAATAAATTACAACAACTAAGATTTTAACATTACTGCAGTTAGTGAAGGCGTCATAAATCATATTATTGCCTTGCCATTTCCCTTTCAGCTTGTACCTTTGATGTAAAGCCCCTGGGGTATATCCCCATCCGCTAAAGGCTATTGTGTCCGGCACGGGCCTGAACCGGCAACTGGGCTATAACACAAAACTCCTATGGAACAGAAAGATTTCCTGCTTAGAGAAATTGAAAAGATCGGAAGGATAATGAGGGCTATCCGCGCAAAATTATTCGGCGGAAATGATACCCTGGCGATAACTCTGGAAAAGGTTACAGCCGACCTGAAGGTGATGTTATTGAATGACGCAAACCTCGATCTTGAAAAATTACTCGGTATGGATGCCGGAGAGACGGATGCATACCTAAATACACTGCAGGGTTTCAGTGTTGAGAATATTGAACTGCTGGCAGAGATTCTTTCCGGGACAGGACTTAAATACAATTCAACCGTCTTTCTTAAAAAAGCGCTGCAGCTGTTCGAGATATGCAGCCTGAGAGACAGAACTTATTCCTTCAAACGGGAAACAAACATAAGTATGTTAAAAGACGCTCTGCAGTACAATTCTTAACGTGAAAATAATATGGAACAGGTTTACACGGAAGGAAAAACATTTGAAAAAATCGATTTCAAAAACAATCCCCTGACCTTGGGAGAATACGAAAACTGCCGCTTTCTGAATTGCGATTTCTCAAACAGCGACCTTTCTGATTTTAAATTCACCGACTGTGAGTTTTCGGAATGCAACCTGAGTCTGGCCAGACTTACCGGCACGGTGCTCCGGGATGTTAAATTCAAACACTGCAAGATGCTGGGATTGCATTTTGATGATTGCAGCGGATTCGGACTTTCCTTCAGCTTCGAAAGCTGCGCACTCGACCATTCTTCGTTCTACAGGACCATAATCAAAAACACTTCCTTCGTTAAAGCTCATCTTCACGAAGTTGACTTTGCAGAATGTGACCTTACAAATGCGGTGTTTAACAACTGCGACCTCACAGGAGCCTCCTTCGACAACACAAACCTTGAAAAAGCCGACTTCCGGACTTCATATAACTATTCACTCGACCCGGAAATAAACCGGATCAGAAAGGCAAAATTCTCACTTCAGGGAGTCCCGGGACTTCTGGGAAAATATGATATAGAAATTAGTTAACCATAATAAGGGTTGGTGAAAATAGGAGTGACGGCGTGAAGGCGTTAGGGGGTGAAGAAGACGAAGGGACGGAGAGACAAAGGGACGGAGGGACCATGAGGCATGAGGCGTGAGGCGTGAGTGAGGCATAAGGGCGTGAGTGCCGGTCGTTTCCACTGAAACATGGTTAACTCCTTTATTTACTCCGTGTTACTCCGTTCTTAACTCCGTGTTACTCCGTGGTTAAATCGCGGGTAACTCCTTTATTTATTTCACGTTACCTTCTTGTTTAAATTCTTGTGGTTGAAGGGGTCCACCTCCTACCCCGACTGTTCAGCTCCGCAGCATCGTCATGTCTGCAGATCAATTTTCTTTTTGAAACTTGTTGCCGGTTTCGTAATTTGCGTACCACTTTTGACTGACATGGAAGACCTGCAACAATAACCTGCCTCACGCGGGATATTAAAGAATCAATCCTGTACCTATGGAGAAATATCATCTGAACAACCGGCCCGACAGGGAAATAACCGATCAGTCCGAAATCAAAGGGATACTGAAAAACGGCAGGTTCTGCACAATTTCAATGTGCCGCGATAACGAACCTTATATCGTGACCCTGAGCTACGGCTACGATCAGGAAAATGAAGACCTGTACTTCCATTGTTCCGATAAAGGCCTGAAAATAGACTTCATAAAGGCAAACCCCGACGTCTGCGCCACTGTGATAGAAGACGGCGGATATGAAGACGGCCAGTGCGAACACAATTACAGGTCAGTCGTCTTCCGGGGCGTCCTGTCGATAGCTGTGGACATAGAGGAGAAAAGACACGGGATGCAGGTACTGCTGAATCACCTGGAGAAAAAGCCTGAAGTGAAACAGGATAAACTGCTTAAATCGGAAATGTCATTTCCAAAAATGAATATACTGCGCCTGCATATAGCCCGGATCACCGGAAAAGCCGGAAAATGATAACAATAACCCGACCAGAGATGAGATATTTATTCCTTGTCCTCTTCATAATTAGCAATGTCTTTAATACCGGAGCCCAGAACAAAAGGGCAAGAGACTATGGCATCCTGATCGGGATTTTGCATCCCGGGCCATACAACTCGATAACAGATGTACCAGGAGTCAGAGTGGGCCATACGACCCTGATTATGGGGGACTCTGTGCACACAGGTGTTACGGCGATAATACCGCATTCCGGGAATATCTTTCAGAACAAGGTTCCGGCAGGCATTTTCATTGGCAACGGATTTGGGAAACTGACCGGGTATCCGCAGGTTGAAGAACTTGGAAATATCGAGACACCAATCATTCTGACAAATACCTTAAGCGTTCCGGCTGCTGCTGATGCACTGATTGATTATACACTCAGCTTCCCGGAAAACAAATTCGTTGCCAGCGTCAACCCCGTCGTTGGCGAAACCAATGATGGCGGATTAAATGACATCAGAAAAAGATACATCACAAAAGAGCATGTACTGAAGGCTATTGACAATGCAGGCACCGGACCTGTTGAAGAAGGGAATGCCGGAGCAGGAACAGGTACGTCCTGCCTGGGATTCAAAGGGGGAATTGGAACTGCTTCAAGAATACTGCCCGAATCAAGGGGAGCTTATACAATAGGTGTGCTGGTTCAGACCAATTTTGGAGGGATATTGCAGATCGACGGAGCTCCTGCAGGGATTGAACTGGGAAAACACAAGTTTGTCAGAGTTGAAAATGAATATAAGGAAGATGGCTCCTGTATGATAGTGATTATGACGGATGCCCCCTTAAATGACAGAAATCTTAAAAGGCTGGCGGCAAGATCGATGTTTGGCCTTGCCAGAACAGGCGGGATTGCATCAAATGGCAGCGGCGATTTTGCAATAGCAGTCTCGACTTCAAAGGAATTAAGAATTCCATATTCATCCGATTCGATGTTTGAAGAAAGCAATGTTCTGCGAAACGACAGACTGGATATATTGTTTGAAGCAGTTATAGAAGCAACAGAGGAGGCCATAATAAATTCGTTGTTTGCGGCAAAGACAATGAAGGGAAAGGGAAATGTGACAGTGGAATCTCTTCCCATTGATAAAACCATTGAGATTCTGAAGAAATACAACAGGATTAAAGGGTCTCCACCGCCGGAGGAGTAGTGGCGGGTGTTGCAGAAATAAAAAGCTATCCCCGGCAAATCAGTACTGGTGGAGGAGATCCCGCATCCCGTAAGAAACCGGGATGCGGGATGATATGGTGCATGGTGATCATGGGGGGGGCCGTCTCCCCTACTGTCGTAAAACCCTGAAAGGATTTAATATTAAGTGAAACCCAGAACCTGAAGGTACCAGCCCGGACTGATTCCAGGTGCAACCATAACAAGTATCCATATATATAAAATGAATGATATATATGCCTGAAGATCAACTTCTAACATTTTCAGAATGTTTGCAGAATTTTTCTTTAATCTAATCTTTGGATTGTTTAACTTCGGTCTGCTTTTTCTTTTTGTGAAAGTCAGACAGGGCATAAGATGGGGTTGAATGGTGTTGCCGGGGTTTGCTATTGGGACTGACGGGGCAGGGCTGTAGGAATGAGATAGGGAAATTTCACTTTATTTAAATCATCAAGGTGAACGATAACTCCGGAAGGAGTGGTTTATAGGTAATTATAGTGCACAAATAAACGATGTTATGTGCCACCCGGACCATGGTGTTGATAATATACTTTGTTGTTAACAATGCTTCCAATTAGAAGTAAATTACAGTAAATTTGCAGTATCACAGTGATACACTATGGAGATAAAAACAGATTTATTCCTGGGCGACAGTAAAGATGTATTAAAAAGGCTATCAGATAATTCCGTTGATTTGATAGTAACTTCGCCACCCTATGCCGACCAACGTAACGGGACTTATGGAGGGATCCGTCATGACAAGTATGTTGACTGGTTCTTACCGATTTCAGAACAATTATTAAGAGTAATAAAACCAACCGGAACTTTTGTCTTAAACATAAAAGAGAAGGTAGTCGAAGGAGAGCGTAGCACATATGTAATGGAATTAATTCTGGAAATGAGAAAACAAGGTTGGCTCTGGACAGAAGAATTTATTTGGCACAAAAAAAACTGCTACCCAGGAAAATGGCCTAATAGATTTAGAGATGCTTGGGAGAGACTATTGCAATTCAACAAAGACAAGAAATTCAACATGTACCAGGACGAGGTAATGGTACCTATGGGAGATTGGTCAAAAAGCCGACTTAAAAATCTCAGCGAGACTGATAAAGTTAGAGATAATTCAAAAGTCGGAAGCGGATTTGGGAAGAATATTTCTAATTGGTTAACTCGAGACAAAGCTTATCCAACTAATGTCCTGCATCTTGCAACAGAATGTAGTAATAAGAACCATAGCGCAGCTTTTCCAGAAGAACTTCCGGAATGGTTTATAAAACTTTTTACAAAAGAAAACGATGTCGTTCTTGATCCATTTATGGGTTCAGGAACTACCCTATTTGTGGCAAACCGGATGAAAAGGCATTCAATTGGAATTGACAATGTTCCTGAATACTATGATATGGTTAAAAAGCAGATTAAGCCTGTAGAATTATATCTTCTCGAACCAAAAGAAAAATATGAAATCCCTAAACCTATCAGACGTTACGCAATACGTTGAGAATAACATAGCAACGTTTCATAACAAAAGAATTCAAAGTCTCAACGACCTTAAACTTTCGCAGATCCTTAAACGTAAAAATCCTTACCTCTTTAAAGCTAAGTATCTTCTTACATCAGAGGCAATTATTAGAGGCCTAGTTGACGCTCATATTTCCTCAAACGAAGAAACAATATTTGGTGATTGGTTGGAGGGATTAGCTATATTCATCAACAGTAAAGTCTTTGGAGGAAAAAAATCAGGGATTACCGGGATTGATCTGGAGTTCGACCACAATAACAGAAGGTATATTGTAAATATCAAATCTGGACCAAATTGGGGTAATAGTTCCCAGATAGCAAAGATGATAGCCGATTTTAAGACAGCAACAAAAGCCTTACGAACAAGTAATTCAAAACTAAATGTAGTTGCTGTCAACGGCTGCTGTTACGGGATTGATAATTCACCTGAAAAAGGGGATTATGTAAAATATTGTGGACAAAGATTCTGGGAATTCATTTCTGGATCCCAAAATCTTTTCACTGACATTATTGAGCCACTTGGCCATCAAGCAAAGGAACGAAATGATGACTTTAATAATTCCTATTATCAAATGGTTAACAAGTTTACAAAGGAGTTCTCTAATGACTTCTGCCTTGATTCTGGAGATATTGACTGGAAAAAACTTGTCGAATTCAACTCAAAAAAAGACTAACTACTCATAGACAAATTTTAAACAGGGCAGCACATAATACGGACGGTATAATTAATGGGCTCGTTATGGTTTTTGCAAAACCCTGCTCCCATGACAAATCCTGCCAAAACTTGCACCCGTACGCCCGCACCTGCCCGTAATATAAATCCTGCACCGTGACAGTTTTCTGGCCTACCGGGACAGATTCGTGGCGGTGCTGTCGTCGGGTAACGCCCACTAAATTATACCGCCGGGCCGTTAGCCTTAATGAGTGGCCCACTGTACATAATAAACATCCTTTGAATCCTGCTTTTTAGTATCTCTGTATAAATATTAGAATCTCATGTTAACCAAAGACAAAGTAAGAAAGACCATCGACAAACTACCCGACAATTTTACTGTTGACCAAATAGTTGAAGAGCTTGTCGTTCTGAATAAAATTGAAGAAGGATTAAAAGATATTGAGAAAGGTAGAGTCTTTACAACCGGACAGGTTAACACAGAACTTAAAACATGGTTAAAACAATCTGGACTCAAAGATCCCTTAACGATTTAAAATAGATTGCTGAATACATTGCAAAAGATTCAGTTAAATATGCATCAATGACTCTCAACAAGATAATTGATGTAACAAAACATATCGAGATTTATCCACGGTTGGGAAGAATGGTTCCGGAAATAGGTAGAGACGATAAAATAAGAGAGATCATTTTGGGGAACTATCGAATAATTTACAAAATCTCAATCACCGAGACTGTTTACATCCTGACTGTACACTATTCTGCCAAAAGACTAATACAGACATCTTTAAAGAGATAAAGTATAAAATCACTAAGTCTACACGGAAACCAACGGCGTTATCGTCGTAGATGGATGTGCATACCGGGGACCTCCGCTCAGGCCGGTCAGATTAAATATCCGTAATGGCAGGGTTGTGAATATTGATGATCTGTCGGAAGAGGATGAACAGGAAAAAATGATCAGGAATGACCTGACTACCGATGATAATCTGAGATTTTCAACAAATTGTACCTATAATTCATAAATGTCTAAAAATAAACTCAAAAGCTCTTGCTTATGTCGCTATTAATGGGTACATTTGTATCCATTAATAGACATACAATGAGAACAGGAA
>JBAQCK010000021.1:0-8976 GCA_049294075.1 Bacteroidales bacterium
GTCCCATACCGTCCGACAGCACGGCAATTACCCTGTCTTCCTCCTTTATGTATTTGTTAAGGAAGACATCACCGCAGATCCTTTCACCGTCGTGATTTCTTTGCTGACTGTTTACTTCTATGTAAAAATTCTTATACACTGTGTGTTACTGCCGTGGGTCTTTTTTTACAAGCGACTTTTTCTTGTACGACTCAATAATTGAATTAAGCATTTGCTCGGTTTCGGACGCGCCTTCTCCCAGGAGGAAACCAATTTTCTGAACCATTTCGAGGTTCTTTTCGATAACGTCGCTTACCCTGTTTATAACCTCCTCTCCCTGAACCTCAGGGGAATAGAGATCCCTTATTATGGCGCCGCACATCCTGTTCTTCTTTATCGGGAAAATAGACACGTTGAGCATGCTGTCCTCGTAATGGATGTCCTTGCTAACCACCGGCTCATCTTCCTTGAGCACATAGGAGAACATATTATAGACGTTGAAGGGAAGGAGGGTTTTGAGATCCGCTCCTACGAGTCCGGGAATGATTTCAGAGACAGCTTTAGCATCTTCCCCGAGGATGTTTATGAAGCTCACGTTCGAATGCAGCACTTTGAGGTGGTTATCAACTATAACCACACCGGAAGGAAGCTTCTCAAGCATGTTGTTCATCATGTCGGAAGCGCTTTGAGCCATCTCCTTTTCCCTCATTGCCAGCTCTTCCGATTCTTTCAGCGCCTTCTTGGTCTCGGCAAGCTTCCTGTTTGTCTGCCGCAGCGTCTCTATGTATTCCTGCTTGTTCCTCAGGTTGTAGGTGTGGCACATCTCGGGCACCGCAAGCCCTTTTGCCACGGTTGAGGCAAAATGGCGGCACGACTGATAGCCGCATGCGCCGCAATCGAGCGTTTCATTGACGTCTTCCCTTCCGATTATCTTCATCACCTCAGCTATCGCTTCCTCCGGCGGTTCGGGTATCCTCTGGTCGTTTGGATGAAAGTCCCTCGAGAAATCAAGCTTCGACCAGCGCTTCATGTCTTTTTCCCACTGGTTCTTGTCGAGCTTTCCCACCCTTTTCTCGGCATAGAGACGAACAAGCGCCCTTCTCCTGAACCTTTCATTGTGAGTCTCCATACCGGGACCCAGAAGACAGCCGTGACAGAAAAAGAGGTTGAAGTGATGGCGGATAGTATCAATGTACTTCTCAAAATCATTCAGGCCTTCAAAGACATCTTCCCTTCCGGCGGCCGTAATAACACCGCTGACAGCAATATCCCGCTTTATCCCCGCGGCCTGGAGTATTCCTGCAGGAAGAGGGTAAAGGGCTCCCCAGTGACCGTAGGGCGGATCAAAATCCGACATCCTGACTGTCCTTTCCTGTATATCGAATTCATCAAAAAGCTGCCTGAGCTCGATGAAGGTGAGAACCTGGTCGACAAGTTTTCCTCCCCGGAAGTTAACTGCCTCGTCCTTATTGTCGATGCATGGACCTATGAAAATTGTTGCAACATCTTCACCGTAAAGCTCCTTTACAACCATTGCAGTTGCCATCATGGGCGAAACCAGTGGAGCCAGGTTAGTAAGAAGCTCCGGATGATACTTCTCGATAAGCTTGACTATTACCGGACAATTGGTTGTTATATAATACTTACCCTCAGCCTGTTCAAAAAGATCCGCGTACTTTGAGGCGATCAGGTCCACTCCGAAAGAGTCTTCATGAACATAATCGAAGCCCAGCGCCTTCAGCATGCTTACAAACTTCCTGTAATCGGTAATGTCGTCAAATTCCGAAGCTATGCTCGGTGCCACAAGGGCAGCTGTCTTGCGCTCCGATGCCAGCAGCTTTTTGACTTCTTCCTTTGAATCGCGGAATTCAATAGCCCGCGGAGAACATGCAATAAAACAAAGGCCGCACCCGATGCACCTTTCATTTACTATGGTCGGATGCTCCTTCTGCGCCCTTACCTCTATGGCATTCACCGGGCAGACCCTGACGCAGGAATATGAATTCCGGCATTTTTGGTCGTTGATATAAAAGATAGGCTTTCTGTCGTTCATTAGTAATCAGTGATTGGAATACTACCTGATATTCCCGATCTCCTTTTCAAGTATGGCATCAATTTTTGCCAGGGTTACTCCCTCTGTTATCCTGTCATTTATTCTCAGATTCGGACCGTTGCTGCACAGATTCATACACCTTGCTCCCTTGAAAACTATCTTGTCCTCAAGATGGTTCTTCCTGAGATAATCCCTGATATAGTTCACTACATCACGATTTCCCCGCGAGAAGCATGAACTGCCCATACAAATCTGCATTTCGATTTTTTGCTGCATCCGGTGTCTTATGAAAACTACTTAAAGCTCAAATGTAATAATATTTTCCGGGCTTTCATCCTCATACAGACCAAACAACCCGACCATTTCGCTGATTGTCACCGGTTACTTATTAATTATTGTTAATAAAATAACAATGTTTATTTTGTAACAACAAAATTTTATATATTTGGAATGTATTCATTATCTGAAAAGATGGCAGCAGACCTCGACAATATCTTAAGCAAGTACAAGCAGGGCCGGCGCGAAGAACTGATCCCACTGCTTCAGGATATACAGGAGGCTGACGGTTATATCTCCGAGGACGCTATTGTCCGGGTGGGAAGCCATCTGGGGCTTAGTACGACGAAAATTTTCGGACTGGCAACTTTTTATGACCAGTTCAGGTTCTTTCCGGTCGGGAAGATTCACATAAGGCTTTGCAACGGCACCACATGCTTTATGAACGGCTCGAAAACCGTTATCGATAAATTCAGGGAAGAGCTTAGGATTGAACCCGGTCAAACGACGCGCAACGGGAATTTCAGTCTCGAGACAGTGACCTGTATGGGGGGCTGTTACCATGGACCGGTGTTGATGATAAACGGCGAATACCATATACATATGAAGCCCGAACAGGTACCCGAACTTATAAGAAAGCTTAAGTATATAATTGAGAACGATTAGATGGAAGATTTAAAGACATTCCTCGTACAGAAGGTATTGTTGTTTGAATCCGATACTCTCACTTCCGAAACGGAAAAGGTATTGCAGAAGGTGCGTCGCGACAGGACCGATGTGCCCGTGATCCATGTTACCTTTAATTCCAGTTCAATAATTGCAGGCGCCGACAAAACATTAACTGCCATCCGGTCGTATGTAAGCGATAACCAGCCTTCTGCTGAAGTGGTTACCGTGGGCTGCGCCGGTCCGGCCAACTTTGAGCCGCTTGTCTGCATTCAGATGCCGGGAAAAAACCGGCTGTTCTTCAGGAACATCACGGAGGAAAAGGTGGAACCTCTTCTTAACGGGGTTTTCCACAGCGACATAAATGAAGATGACCTGCTCGGGCAGGCCGGAGAAAAGGGATTCGGCCTGTGGCCCGGTATTTCCTTTATGAACGAACTTCCGTTCTTCGCCCTTCAGAAAAGGATAGTGCTTGGAAACTGCGGATGCTACAATCCGGAAAGCATTGAGGAATATATTGCCAGGGGAGGCTACCGGACATTTGTTAAAACGATACGTCATTACACGTATGAGGAGGTTTGTGACATTATTGAACGGAGCGGACTGAGGGGCAGGAGCGGGGGAGGTTATTCCACCGGCCTGAAATGGAAACAGGCTCTTGCAACCCCTTCCAATTCGCGCTACCTGATATGCAATGCCAAGGAAAGCGATCCGGGTTCGTTCAGCGACCGGACCATTCTTGAAAGTGATCCCCACCGTCTTATAGAGGGTATGGCCATTTCTGCATACGCGATAGGCGCCTCAAATGCGATAGTCTATCTCAAATCGGGCTCCGCCCATGCCATGGAAAGGCTTCAGAAAGCCCTTGCACTGGTGAGGGATTACGGCATCATCGGTCATAACATCTACTCAAGCGGATACAATCTCGAAATATCTGTAAAGGTTGAACCCGGGGCATTCGTCTGCGGCGAGGAGACCGCTCTTATTAACAGCCTCGAGGGAAAAAGAGGGATGCCCAGGCTAAAGCCTCCCTATCCTACAACTTCGGGCCTTGCAGGGAAACCCACGGTAATCAACAATGTGGAGACCCTGATGAATGTCCCGCTGATCATGCAGAACGGCCCCGAATGGTTCAGAGGCTTTGGTACCGAAAAGAGTCCGGGAACAAAAATCCTGGCCATAACCGGCCGCGGAAGAATGTCGGGGGTGGTTGAGGTCGAGATGGGAACCACCATCCGGACAGTAGTCGAGGATATTGTTGACGGCATAAGGGACGGAAAGGATTTCAAGGCAGTTCAGCTTGGCGGGGCTTCAGGAACATTTATTGCCGCCGGTGACATTGACACTCCTATCACATTTGAGTCGATGGAGGAAAAGGGAATCGTAATGGGTGCAGGCGGATTTGTTGTAATCGACGAGACTTCGTGCATGGTCGACCTGGTGAGGTATTACATGGAATTCATAAGGAGGGAAAGCTGCGGAAAATGCATCCCCTGCCGCGAAGGAGCTGGCAGAATGCTCGAAATCCTTGAAAGCGTAACAAAAAAGCCGGCCAACGAGGAATCAGGAACAACCCTTGAGCGATTCAAGGGAGTCATGCAGCTTGAAACCATCTCGACTGTAATGAAGGACACCTCCCTGTGCGGCCTTGGACAGACTGCACCGAATCCGTTTATGAGCGCCCTCCTTAACTTCAGGGAAGAATTCGAGGAACATATCTTCGACAGGAAATGCAGGGCCAACGTCTGCAGAGGACTTAGGACTTTCATTATCAATGTCGAGAAATGCACCGGTTGCACCGTGTGCGCCGGTAAATGCCCGGTAAACGCGATATACGGAACCCGCCTCCAGCCTTTCTTCATCGTTGAGGACAAATGCATAGGCTGCGGAGTTTGTTATGATGTGTGTAAATTTTCTGCAGTGATAGTGAAGTAGTGGAGAAAGGACAGAAGGCCGGAGACAGAAGCAGGAAAAACAAAAAACGAGGAACTATAAACATGCTGTTTACTATTCAGGTAAATAACAAGAAGATCAAGGCAGAAAAGGGAGAAACAATCCTTTCGGCTCTGAACCGCAACGGGATAATAATCCCCACCCTTTGCAGGATGAAGGAGTTTAGCCCTACCGGAGCGTGCAGGATCTGCGTTGTGGAGGTTGAGGGACGCGACCGTCTTGTAACGGCATGCTCCCAGCCTGTTGAGGAATGGATGAAAATCAAAACCCATTCGCCGCGTGTTATAACAGCCAGGAAAACAATCGTCGAACTACTGCTTTCAAACCATCCCGACGACTGCCTTTACTGTGACAGGAACCTGAATTGCGAACTGCAGAGGCTTGCTGAGGAACTGAATATCCGTGAACGGAGGATAAAGGGGAAAAAGACAAAACAGCGCCTCGACCAGTCGAGTCCCGCCATTGTCAGGGAACTGGCCAAGTGCATCCTGTGCGGCCGGTGTGTCAGGGTATGCGAGGAACTTATTACATGCACTTCCCTGGATTTTATCAACCGCGGCCGGCAGACTCATATCGGCGCAGCCATGGACAAGGATTTTAACTTCTCGAGCTGCATCCATTGTGGTCAGTGCGTGCTGGTCTGCCCGACAGGTGCACTTCACGAGAAACATAATATCACCGAGGTACAGGAGTTTCTGAATAAACAGGATGTAGTGAAGGCTATTCAGTATTCCCCTGCAGTGGCATCAGGCATAGCCGAAGAACTCGGAATAAGGAACGCCAGGGATTTTGACAAAAGCCTTAACGCTATCCTCCGAAAGATCGGATTTGACAAGATATACAGCACCGGCACAGGAACCGATGTATGTGTGACTGAGACAGTGAACACCCTTATTGAACGGTGGGAAAATCAATCAGGTCATCCCCTCTATATAACTGCATGTCCGGCAGGGGTGAAATATGCCGAGCAATTCACTCCGTTAATACTGCCTGACTTGTCAACGGTTAAATCACCCCAGCAGATAACAGGGATACTTATAAAAACACTGGTTGCCGGCCAGCTTGGCGTTAAACCGGAACAGATATTTTCCGTCTCGGTGTCTCCATGCATTGCCATGAAGTACGAGGCAAGACGCGACGGAATGATGCGCAAAGGAATCAGCGACGTCGATTCGGTGATGACGGTCAGGGAACTGGCCCGTCTGATCAGACTGAACGGAATTGATGTCACAAATATTGAAAAGGAACCGGCCGACGAACCGTTGAGCGGAAGAAGCTCGTCGGCAGTGCTCGCCGAGGTTTCCGGCGGGCTTACCGAAGCGGTAATCCGGCTGCTTTATTTCAGGAAAACAGGCAGGGAGATCGACCGGCAGGAGTTCAGAAAACTAAGATTGTCAGGCAATTTCAGGGAGTCGGTTTTCAGTGTTGAAGACCAGGTTATCAGAGTGGCTGTGGTTGACGGACTGAACGGACTTGAAAAACTGAGATCATCAATGGCCGCCGGCACGGTTTATGATCTTGTGGAAGTAATGACCTGTCAGGGAGGATGCATTCACGGCGCAGGTTTACCATTTGTCACGTCTAAGGAGGAACTTAAGGCCAGGACAAAACTGGTTTACCAGGCCGACGAAAGCGAAGCAATAAATCTGCCATGCAAATCCCCGACGCTTATTAACCTGTATGAAAAGCTTTTGAAGGAGAACAGGGAAATATCTGACAAGAGCATATTTTTTACGCATTTTGAGAAGAGAAATGTATTGCTTTGAATCCATGTCGTATAGTCGTGCAAGTCAAGCAAGTCGTGCAAGTCATGCAAGTCGTGCAAGTCGTGCAAGTCGTGCAAGTCGTGCAAGTCATGCAAGTCATGCAAGTCGTGCAAGTCGTGCAAGTCGTGCAAGTCGTGCAAGAAGTGCAAGACGTATTAGTTTTGAAAGTCTGGCTTGTCGGCTTATACAGCGCCTATCGACTATAATACTTATTACATACTTTTTCGCCGTTATGCCATTACGCCGTTACGCCGTTATGCCATTATACCTTTAATCTATGCTTGTTTACACCATAAAAGAACTTTGTCGAACCTGCTACACCTGCGTCAGGGAGTGCCCTGCCAAAGCTATCCGGATTGTAGGGGGACAGGCTGAGGTCATAGATGAAAGGTGCATAGCATGCGGAAACTGCACCAAGGTATGCAGCCAGGGCGCAAAGGTTTTCCTGAATACCACTGAAAGGGTACTCAATCTCATCGATTCTGCGAAAGATACTTATGCAATAGTCGCTCCCAGCTTTCCGGCCGAGTTCCAGGAGTTTACTGATCACAGGCTACTTGTCGGGATGACCAGGAAAGTTGGATTTAAAAAGGTTCTCGAGGTTTCCTTCGGCGCTGATCTCGTGGCAGCAAAATATAAAAAACTGCTTGAGGAAACCAGCGAATATTACATCACGTCCGACTGTCCTTCGATAGTCAATTATATAAAATTCTACCATCCCGGACTGGTCGATAACCTGGCGCCCATAGTTTCGCCAATGGTTGCAATGAGCCGTGTTGTAAGGGCAAAGTACGGGAAGGACGTCAATGTGGTATTTATCGGGCCCTGCGTGGCAAAGAAAGCCGAGAGCAGCGAGATTGATGAAGTCATAACCTTCACTGAACTGCGGGAGTTGTTCGATCTTCTGAGAATCAAACCTGCTGATACCGAGCCTTCTGATTTCGACACTCCTGCCGGGGGAAGAGGGGCAATCTTCCCCGTGACCCGCGGTCTCCTTCAGACAGCCAACATTAATGATGATGCAATAACCGGAAACATAATCGCAGCAGAGGGAAGGATTGATTTCCAGGGAGCGCTGAAGGAGTTCGAGGCAGGGCTGATCAAGAACCAGCACATGGAACTTCTTTGTTGTGAGGGGTGCATTATGGGGCCGGGTCTTTCAAAGAGCGGGAAACAGTATAACCGTCGGGCACGCGTGAGTTCCTATGCAAACAACAAGATGAGGGAGATAGACCAGGAAGCCTGGGAGAAAGCCATAATGGAGTTTGCTGACCTTGACCTTTCAACAAAACACAGACCCGGGGAACGGCGGCCCGGGTTACAAACAGCGGAGGGTATAGATGAAGTGCTCGCTTCAATGGGGAAATTTGCCGAAAAGGATCATCTTAACTGCGGGGCATGTGGTTACGAGACCTGTGTCGAGCATGCCATCGCCATTAAGAAGGGATTGGCCGAGGTTGAGATGTGCCTGCCATATACTATCGAAAAGCTCCATAAATCGGTTAATGATCTTGCCCTGACAAATGAAAAGCTCACTTCAATGCGCGAGGCGCTTAAACAGTCGGAAAAACTTGCACACATGGGACAGCTTTCAGCCGGTATCGCACATGAACTTAACAATCCTCTGGGTGTTGTGATCATGTACAGCAATATTCTTCTCGAGGAGAGTCCTGAGGAATCCCCGGTAAGGGCGGACCTTAATCTTATTGTGGAACAGGCTGCAAGATGCAAGAGGATAGTCGCAAATCTGCTGAACTTTGCAAGGAAAAACCAGGTCAACCATCAGCTTATAAGCCTGAAGGACCTCGCCAACCACAGCCTTGAGAGCATCATTGCACCCCCGGACATTAAAATTTCGGTTATCGACAAGACAACCAACCCTGAGGCAATGCTCGATATCGAACAGATGACACAGGTTCTGACAAACCTGGTGAAGAATGCCATTGATGCTATGCCCGACGGCGGAACCATTGACCTTATTCTTGAGGATACGCTCGGAGATGTAATCATCACTGTAAAGGACACCGGGACCGGAATCAGGGAGGAAAACAAGGCCAAGGTCTTTGAACCTTTCTTCACCACCAAAGCCATTGGAGTTGGAACCGGTCTCGGTCTGGCCACTGCTTACGGTATTGTAAAGATGCACAAGGGCCAGATAACGGTTGAGTCGAATACGGATTTGGCCAAAGGACCGACTGGAACAAGCTTTAGAATAATTTTGCCCCGTCGGAAGGAATGACACTCCCTGGCCTTTTACCCCCATCCCGAAAGCTTTCGGGACCC
>JBAQCK010000022.1:0-52286 GCA_049294075.1 Bacteroidales bacterium
TGTTAATACCTGACAGTGTAGTCGTAACGTGCCATTCCCTTTCTGAAAAACACCATTCCCATCCGGAAAACATCCACTGAGGAGGTTACTTTTTCGTGCCTTTTAATATCATTCCAGGCATCCGACATTGACCGTGATGAATGAATATCATCAAGAATAACTACACTTTCCGGCCCCGACATTTCGGCAACCTCGTTAAAATACTTCAACACCGGCTCCCCGCGGTGATTCCCGTCGATAAAGACAAGCCCGGGTGATACTGCCTTCCTTCTTAACTCCGGAAGGAGTTCATCGAACGATCCGGTCAATGTTGTGATATTGTCCAGCCCCGACTTTCTGAAGTTCTCTTTCGCAATTTCAGAGGTCTCCGGGCATCCTTCCATTGTTATTATTTCAGCCTCAGGGCAGGATACCGCCATGTACATGGTGCTGATGCCCAGTGAAGTTCCGAATTCAAGGATTCCGGATTTGCCGAAGGCACGAGCCATATTGGCAAGGAATATCCCGTATTTCTTCGGAACTGATGAATATCTGGCAATGTCGGACACTTTCCTGAGTTTCGTTTTCATAATTCCGGAGCCTGCGCCAAGATCAGTTACATTTATTGATCTGGCATCTGCAAGCAGACTCATTCTTGTCTTTTCAATAGTACAGACAATATCGGGATCGATTTTATTCCGGAAAACATCTGAAACAAGACGGAACACAAACGGACTGTGAATACCATGTCCCCTCCTGTGCTTTGAAAATGCAAGGTAAGTCAGGAAATCCGGGACGGATGACAAGTCCATTGGCGGCTTGATTTTTAGTGTTAGGACAGGTCACCAAAAATAATTATTTTCGGGTATCATTTTGCTTACTTTTTCCAGGGACAAAAAATGCAGGATTTTCTTGAAACGAACATAACCTATCTTCAGGGCGTGGGGCCCAAACGGGCCGCGCTGCTTAACCAGGAACTCGGGATTCAGACGTTCAGGGATCTGCTTTATCATTTTCCATACAGGTATATCGACAGGACCAGGTACTACAAGATTGCTGAGCTTGAGCCCGACATTCCGCTTGTCCAGGTTAAAGGATATATTAAGGGTTATTACACCGAAGGACAGGGCAAAGGTAAACGCCTGGTAGCCGATTTTCAGGATGAGACCGGCACTATAAAGCTTATCTGGTTCAAGGGAACCAGGTGGATAACGGGAACTTATGTTCCGGAGGTCGAATACATCGTTTTCGGCAAGCCCGGCGTTTTCAACGGAATAGTCAATATTATCCATCCTGAGATTGAGGCATCTGAAAAAGTATCAACCAGGATCACATCAGCACTTCAGTCGCAATATAACACAACCGAAAAGCTGAAGAACCAGTTTATAACCTCAAAAACCCTGGGCAGGTTTATAGGGTCGATACTGAAGCAACTTAAATTCAGAATTCCTGAGACCCTCCCCTCCTATCTGATTTCAGGTCACAACCTTATGAGTCTCCATGATGCCATTCATAAAATACATTTTCCGGAAAACAATTCGGAAATTGAAAGGGCAAGGTACAGGCTGAAATTCGAAGAGCTCTTTTACATTGAGCTTAACCTGTTAAGATTCAAGACAGTCCGCTCCCGTAAATACAAGGGATTTGTGTTTTCAAATGTTGGTGAGCATTTCAACAGCTTTTATTACAACAACCTCCCCTTTTCCCTTACGGAAGCCCAGAAGAGGGTAATGAAGGAGATAAGGAAGGATCTTGGCTCAGGAAGGCAGATGAACAGGCTTCTCCAGGGGGATGTGGGAAGCGGAAAGACACTTGTTGCACTGATGAGCATGCTGATCGCAATTGACAACGGATACCAGACATGCCTTATGGCTCCGACCGAGATACTTGCAAACCAGCATTATAACACTATCTGCCGGATGCTTGAGGGGATCGGTATAAATGTCAGCCTGCTTACCGGATCGTCAAAAAAGAGTCTCAGAAAAGAAATTGATGAATCGCTCAGGGACAAATCCCTTCATATTCTTGTTGGCACCCACGCCCTTATAGAAGAAAATGTTATATTCAGTAACCTGGGTCTGGTAATTATCGATGAGCAGCACCGGTTTGGCGTAGCCCAGCGTGCAAGGCTGTGGGAAAAGAGCGCCAATCCTCCGCATATCCTTGTGATGACTGCCACACCCATTCCGCGAACGCTTGCCATGACACTATATGGCGACCTTGATGTATCGGTTATTGATGAGATGCCTCCGGGAAGGGTTCCGGTGAAAACCATGCACTTTACAGACCCGGAACGGAATAAAGTATTTGGTTTCATCAGAAAGCAGATCGACGAAGGAAGGCAGATATTCATTGTTTACCCTCTGATCCAGGAGTCAGAAAAGATGGACTATAAAAACCTGGAAGATGGATGGGACACAATATCAAGAGTGTTCCCTGCCCCGAAATACTGCATCAGCATTGTCCATGGCAAAATGACGCCGGCTGAGAAGGAGACATCGATGAGGCTCTTTAAGGAAGGACATGCAAATATCCTGGTGGCAACAACTGTAATTGAAGTAGGGGTGGATATTCCGAATGCTTCGGTTATGGTGATCGAAAGCGCTGAAAGGTTCGGGCTTTCCCAGCTCCACCAGCTCAGGGGAAGGGTTGGAAGGGGAAGCGATCAGTCGTATTGCATTCTCATGACCTCCGATAAACTCTCTAAAGAGGCCATTGCCAGATTGGAAGTGATGGTTAGGACCTCCGACGGGTTTGAAATTGCTGAAACGGATCTGCGTCTCAGGGGACCTGGCGACATTGAAGGCACACTCCAGAGCGGAATTCCGTTCGACCTCAAGATTGCCAGTCTTGGCAAGGACGGACAGATAATCGAGCATGTCAGGAATATAGCTGACGGTATTCTTGCAAAAGATCCAATGCTCGAACATGAGGAGAATCTCGTGCTGAAATCAGAGCTTGGAAGACTGTTCAGCATAAAGCAATCGTGGAGCAATATCAGTTAATTAGAATGATTATAAATAATTTCGGTGAAATTAAAACCTGACAAAAAACAGTTCTGGTAAACTAAGCTTTGATAAATTTGACCTCTTCAAACCGGGCTGATATTAAGATGGAAGAATCGGTTAAAAAAAGCAGTATACAGCATGAGGGGACGGTTAAGGAAGTTGGCATCGATTCGGTTGTTGTCAGCATAGTCTCATGTGCCGCATGTGCAGGATGCGCGGCCCGGGGAATGTGCGGCATGACTGAAAATCAGGAGAAAACAATTGATATCAGGGGAAAGTACGATGTTGCACCCGGCGACAAGGTTACTGTACAGATGGAGGAATCGGCCGGAATGAAGGCGGTAATTCTGAGCTACGTGGTACCTTTTTTTATTGTTATCGGCGGCCTGTTCGCCCTGCAGTCGCTGCCGGTGAATGAACTGACCGCGGGCTTGATTTCATTAGCCCTGCTGGTCCCATGGTTTCTGATCCTTTATATTTTCCGGAAAAAACTTGACCGGAGTTTCATCTTTACTTTAAAAACGTAGTTCCAGATGAATTCGACAATTTTAATAACTATAATCAGTCTTAGCCTGCTGGCATTTCTCTCGGCTGTCATTCTCTATTTTGTTGCACAGAAATTCAAAGTGTATGAGGACCCAAGAATCGATGAAGTTCAGGCTCTTCTTCCTGGTGCCAACTGCGGCGGATGCGGCTTTGCCGGATGCAGAGGCCTTGCCGAAGCCATTGTAAGGTCAGACAGTTTTGAAGGGCTCTACTGTCCGGTCGGAGGGGCCCCCGTAATGGAAAAAATTGCAGAACTTCTTGGAAGAACAGCTCCGGTTTCCGATCCGACGGTTGCAGTGCTTAAATGCAACGGAGCGCCTGATTACCGTCCAAGAACTTCAGTATACAACGGAGCATCAGACTGCAGGATAGTTCATAACCTTTACATCGGGGAGACAGACTGCAGCTACGGGTGCCTTGGGTATGGCGATTGTGAGAAAGCATGTACTTTCGATGCCCTTTATATCGACAGCCTGACAGGCCTTCCAATTATTTCGGATGAAAAATGCACTTCATGCGGCGCCTGCGTAAAGGCATGTCCCAGAAACCTTATAGAATTGCGCAGAAAGGCAAAAAAGGACAGAAAAATATATGTGGCCTGCTCGAACTGCGATAAGGGAGGTCCTGCAAGAAAAGCCTGCAGGGTAGCCTGCATAGGGTGTGGTAAATGTCAGAAGGTATGTGCATTTGATGCAATAACCATGGAAAACAATCTTGCTTATATTAACGCAGCCAAATGTACATTCTGCAGGAAGTGCGCGGAGGAATGTCCCACAAACGCAATACTTGAGATCAACTTTCCGCCAAGGAAGCCAAAGGCAGAGGCCGAAGTCGAGGCAGCAAAGGCTTAGTAATGACTAATTAAACCAAATAAAAGTGCTCAAAACATTCCCAACAGGAGGTGTTCATCCACCCGAGAACAAGCTGACAGCCGGTATTCCGATAGAGTATCTTCCGGTTCCCGGGAAAGTAGTAATTCCTTTATCACAGCATATTGGTGCCCCGGCCAATCCGCTTGTTTCAAAGGGTGATAAAGTAAAGACCGGCCAGCTGATTGCCGAAGGAAAAGGATTTGTATCAGCCAATGTTCATTCGTCAGTTTCAGGTAAGGTAAGCAAGGTAGACACCACCGCCGACAGTTCAGGCCTGAAGCAGATGGCTGTTTACATTGATGTTGAAGGAGATGAGTGGGTGGACAGCATCGATCGTGGCAGAGAACTTGTCAGGGAAATAAAATTTTCGCCTGAGGAGATCATAAAAAAGTGCTTTGAATCGGGAATTGTCGGGATGGGCGGTGCCACCTTCCCTTCACACATCAAGCTTAATGTTCCCACAGGCAAGAAGTGTGAAGTGTTGATAATAAACGGAGTGGAATGCGAACCATATCTTACTTCCGACCACAGGCTGATGCTCGAGAAGGGAGAAGAGATTCTGGTTGGCGTCAGCATTCTGATGAAAGCCCTGAAGGTTGAAAAGGCGATGATTGGCATTGAGAACAACAAGCCGGATGCCATCGCCCATCTGACATCACTTGCAGCTTCGTTCCCGGGGGTCAGGGTTCTCCCCCTTAAGGTCAAGTATCCACAGGGTGCAGAAAAACAGCTTATTAAGGCGCTGATCAACCGGGAAGTTCCCTCAGGCAGGCTTCCAATCGACGTTGGGGCTGTTGTCCACAATGCGGGGACTGCATTCGCGGTGTATGAAGCCATTCAGAAAAACAAGCCGCTTATCGAGAGGGTTGTCACTGTAACCGGTAAGTCGGTTTCAAAACCCGGCAACTACATGATCAGGATCGGGACGCCTCTTTCAAGGGTCTTTGAAGCAGCAGGAGGAATTCCTGCCAATACGGGCAAGATAATAAACGGCGGACCCATGATGGGCAAAGCGGTAAGCAACACCGATGCGCCGGTAGTCAAAGGAATGTCGGGAATTATTCTCATACCGTCTTCCGAGGCTGTCAGAGAGGTGATTAATCCATGCATAAGATGTGCGAAGTGCGTTTCTGCATGTCCGATTCAACTGGAACCTTATCTGTTGATGACGCTGGCTGAGAAGGGTATGTTCGAGCGTGCCGAAGCAGAAAGAATTACTGATTGCATGGAATGCGGCTCCTGCAGTTACACCTGTCCGGCCGGGCGGCCTCTTCTCGATTACATCAGGCTCGGCAAATCGACAGTGATAAGACTGGCACGCCAGAAGGTTTTAAAATAAACGGAATTAATCTGAAAAATGACTAATATGCTGAATGTAGCCCCGTCGCCCCATGCCCATGGGAAGGAATCGACCAGGAGGCTGATGCTCAATGTTGTGATTGCCCTGATTCCTGCTTTCATTATCTCAGTATTCTACTTTGGTGTCGGAGCAATAATCGTAACCGCCACTTCGGTTATTTCATGCCTGCTTTTTGAATATCTGATTCAGAAATTCATACTTAAAAAACCCTTATCAATCACCGACGGTTCAGCTCTTGTGACAGGTATCCTGCTTGCCTTTAACCTTCCTTCAAATATTCCTGTACTGATAGTTGTTATTGGAAGCTTTGTTTCGATAGTTATAGCCAAGATGACTTTCGGAGGACTGGGGAACAATCCTTTCAATCCTGCACTGGTAGGGAGAGTGTTCATGCTTATTTCCTTTCCGGTTCAGATGACTTCTTGGCCGGTTCCGAAAGGTCTGGGCACCGGGTACCTTGATGCAGTTACGGGGGCCACACCGCTTGCCATTCTGAAAGGAGGGATTGCCGGGGGCCAATCGATTTCAGAGATAATGAGCCAGCTTCCCACTCCTGCACAAATGTTTTTTGGAGATATCGGAGGATCGATGGGCGAAGTTTCTGCAGTTGCCCTGCTTATTGGATTTGTATGGCTGCTGTTAAGGAAAGTCATCACCTGGCATATCCCGGTTGCCGTTATCGGGAGCATCGCGATATTCACAGGCATCCTCTGGCTGGTTAATCCCGAGAAGAATGCTGACCCCATGTTCCATATACTGGCTGGTGGTGTCCTTCTCGGGGCTATCTACATGGCCACAGATTATGTTACATCGCCGATGGTTCCCAAAGCGATGCTCATCTATGGTTGCGGGATAGGGATTATTACTGTGGTAATCAGGGTTTACGGAGCTTATCCCGAGGGTGTCTCTTTCGCGATACTAATCATGAATGCATTTGTCCCGCTGATGAATGCTTACATAAAACCCAGAAGATTTGGGGAGGAGGTTAAAAATGGCTAAGACTGAATCAACTTTCAGGAACATGGCGCTGTCACTTACGCTCATTGCGCTGGTATCTTCGGCTATGCTGGGTTTTGTTTATGAAGCTACCAAAAACCCCATTGCCTTGTCGAACCTCAACAAAAAGCTGGACGCCATCAAGCAGGTTGTTCCGGATTTCAACAATAATCCCAACGACGAGATGTTCCTGCTGCCTACCGGCGAAGGCGACAGCCTTGAAGTGTATCCGGCAAAAAAGGACAACATCATCATAGGCTACGCGGTTAACACATATACAAACAAGGGCTTCAGCGGCAACATAAAACTCATGGCCGGCTTCAGGCCCGACGGATCAATAATCAACATCGCGGTCCTTGAACACAAGGAAACCCCTGGTCTTGGCACAAAAATGACCGACCCCGGATTTAAGGACCAGTTCAACGATAAGAATCCATCGGAATTTGAGCTAAGGGTGAAAAAGGACGGAGGCCCGGTCGATGCCATAACAGCGGCCACAATAAGTTCACGAGCATTTTGCGATGCAGTTCAGAGAGCATACAACACGCTTCAGAAAGGAGGAATAAAATGAATCAGTTTCAGAATTTCACAAAAGGACTCCTTAAGGAGAATCCCATACTGGTCCTGGTACTTGGGACCTGTCCCACTCTGGCTACCACATCCTCTTCCATGAACGGAATGGGCATGGGACTTGCAACAACATTCGTGCTTATTGGCTCAAACGTAGTTATTTCGCTGTTGTCTAAAATGATACCTGACAAGGTCAGGATACCTGCTTTCATTGTTGTCATTGCATCTTTTGTGACGGTCGTTGACCTGGTTATGCAGGCATATGTTCCGGACCTTTATAAAACGCTAGGGATCTTCATTCCGTTGATAGTTGTTAACTGTATAGTTCTTGGCCGTGCTGAAGCTTTTGCCAGCAAGAACACGGTGTTGTCTTCGTTAATTGACGGGCTCGGGATGGGATTGGGGTTCACCCTTGCGCTCGGAGTACTTGGCGCCTTCCGGGAGATACTCGGTAGCGGGGCGATTTTCGGGCATAAGTTCATCCAGGGCGACGGTATCCTGGTTTTCATACTTGCTCCCGGAGCCTTTATAGCATTGGGATACATGATTGCACTTGTAAATAAGATCAAGCAGAATTAATAACCAAGACCATGGAATATATACTGATAGTAATTTCAGCCTTACTGGTTAACAACATAGTTCTGGCCCAGTTTCTTGGGGTGTGTCCGTTCCTTGGGGTGTCAAACAAAGTGAACACCTCGCTTGGCATGGCTGCTGCAGTCACATTCGTAATAGTGCTTGCAACAATTGCCACCTACCTTATCCAGGTATATGTGCTCAACAAACTGGGTATAGCCTTTATGCAGACTATAACCTTTATTCTGGTCATTGCTGCTTTGGTTCAGATGGTTGAGATAGTTCTGAAGAAGATCAGTCAGCCGCTTTACCAGGCACTTGGTATATTTCTTCCCCTGATCACCACAAACTGTGCTGTTCTGGGGGTGGCAATTCTGGTAATCAAAAAGGATTACAATCTGCTCGAAGGAGTGGTTTTTTCAGCATCAACTGCTCTCGGGTTTGGACTGGCACTGATTATTCTTGCCGGTATCAGGGAACAGTATGAGCTTGTGGATATCCCAAAAGGCATGAGGGGGGTACCCATCTCTCTGATAACGGCTGGGATTCTTGCTCTGGCTTTCATGGGATTTACAGGAATCGTTTAGTCACGTAAGGATAATCGAATGCTCATATCCAACTATTACAGCATACTAGGCATACCGATGAATTCATCGCTTGAAGACATCAGGAAAGCTTACAGAAAGAAGGCGAGGTTGTATCATCCCGACATAAACCAGACTCCGGGGTCTAAGGAAAAGTTCATTGAAGCGACTGAGGCCTATGATTTCCTTATGGCAAACCACGGTAAGGGACAACTTGATGAACAGGACTATTTCAGGGTAGTGGAAGAGTGGAGAAAATACAGGCAGGACCGCTCGCGCCAGCGTGCCCAGTACTACGCAAGAAGCTCATTCAATCAATTCAAAAACAGCAAGTATTACAAATCGACCAGGATTTTCAATCTGACTTCGGCTGTATTTGCCTTTGCAGTTTCACTTACAATCTTCTTATTTGCAATACTTGGATACGTCATGAGGCTCAGGGATCCAATCCCCGGAACCGAAAAAACGACAATCTTCTCCTTCATAGTTCTTCTTATTTTAAGCCTTATACTCCTGACTGTCTCAGGTATCTGTCTCAAGGGGTACATTGATGCCAACCGTAAACAGAAAAGAAAAAAGTAACCCGCCGGCACAATTTTTGATCATATTCTGTCACAAAACGTCACGCGGGAACGTTTAATACAAACGGTTCCTTATTTGTGCATGAGGTTCCGAGGAACCCTACGACAGGGCAGTATTAATCAAAACCTATTGATTATGAAGACGATTATTAAAATCACATCTCAGACTTTCCTCCTTATTCCAATACTGTTTTTGCTGTCATGCAGCAAGAAAGAAGATGATCCTGTCACCGATCCTGTTCCCATTGACCAGGAAACGCTTAATAAATCGTACAAGGCGCTCACAAGCGCACTGCTCACCATTGACAAGCGGGTACTTATATCAATTGCCAACTCTGTGTGGACAGAAGATGACTTTGAAGTAAAAAAGGCTTTCATCGACGTGCTCACCAGTTACTATGATGCCGAGTCGAAGGCATTTGACATTGGGGATCCGTCAGCCCCCGGCCTGAATTCAGGATGGATCATCCGTTTTTGTATATCATCAGGGAAACATCCACCAATTCAATATTATTCACGGGAAGGGTAAGTGATCCCTCCGCGAACTGAATCCCTGCCGGAAGTGAACAACTGTGACAGCCTGTAAATCAGGCTGTTTTTATGAAATTGAAAGGCATATGCAGGACGGATGAAAAATACTCGCCTCTTTCATAAATATCCTCATCCCCCTCTTCGTAGTACCAGTTTACAATAAATTTCTTGTTTTTCAGCCTGACACGAGATATTTTCTGAAAGAGTTGTATCATTAACTTGGCGCTTGCGCTGTTGAAGTATTCGAGGTTCATATCGATGCATGTAACCTCTGCAGGCTCAAGGACGTAGGCGTCGACCCAATCCTCTACAGGTTTATAGAAATCCAGGATGTTTTCATGAATCGACCTGCCCTTGATCCTGATCATCCCTCCCGGATTCAACAGTATCTCAGGTGAACTTCTGGTAGCCTCTATCCTCAATTCCTTCATGCTGAATTAACGGGAACATCAACGCCATATTGTAAAGCGTTCCTGACAATGTAACCAGTTTTGACAGCGACTACTGCCTAACTGGCCTGCGGGGCAGCATCCTGACCGGTGAATTCTCCCCTCAGATATTTATAGTATCCTGTAATTCCAATCATCGCGGCATTATCGGTTGTGTAGGAGAAGGGAGGAACAAAAAGGTTCCACTCCCTTCTGGCTGCTTCCCTGACCAGGCTGTTTCTCAGACCGGAATTGGCCGATACTCCGCCTGCAATGCCAATCTCCCTTATTCCTGTCTGCTGAGAGGCTTTCACAAGTTTTGAAATGAGAATGCTAACAATAGTTTCCTGGAGGGAGGCGCACAAATCTTCTTTGTGCTTTTCAATGAACTGCTGATCATCCCTGAGCCTGTCGCGCAAAAAATAAAGAAAGCTTGTTTTAAGTCCGCTGAAGCTGAAATCGAGGTCCTTTACCCTGGGCTTTGCGAAAACGAATGCCTCCTTATTGCCTTGGGCCGCGAGCTTATCAATCATGGGACCAGCCGGATACGGGAGGCCCATGAGCTTCCCGCATTTATCGAAAGCTTCACCTGCCGCGTCGTCGATTGTGTTTCCGATCATTTCCATTTCGAGATGGCTTTTCATCACTATCAGCCTGGTATGTCCGCCGGAGACGAGAAGGCAAAGGAAAGGAAATTCAGGCAGTCTGTTCTTACCGTCCTTTTCGAGAATGAAATGCACAAGGACATGAGCCTGAAGATGATTTACCTCAATAAGAGGAATATTCCTTGCAAGGGCAAAACCCTTTGCGAAAGAGGTTCCAACCAGCAACGATCCAAGTAACCCGGGTCCCCGGGTAAAGGCAACCGCATCAATTTCAGCAGGATCGGCCTTGGCTATTTTAAGTGCCTGATCCACAACTGGCACAATATTTGCCTGATGAGCCCTGGAAGCAAGCTCGGGTACAACGCCCCCGTACGACATGTGTATGTCCTGGCCTGCTATAAGGTTCGAGAGTATATGACCGTCCCTTATGACAGCCGCAGAGGTATCATCACAGGATGATTCTATCGCCAGTATTGTAACCGCCATGCTTCCTTTGATTTTCCGTATATTTTAGGTTATTTTGAAACCCTAATGTTCAGGCATTTTAATGCTCAAAAGTATTAAAAAATCATTTAAGTATCTTATGATACTGTTTGGCATCCTTCTTCTGGTGCCTACCCTGGCTTCCATTGTTCTGCGTATACCTGAGGTACAGACGTTCATGGTTAACAGGATAACAGGTCATTTCTCGGAAAGAATAAAATCGTCTATTTCGGTTGGCAGGGTAGAATACACTTTTTTTAACAAGCTGGTTTTAAGCGATCTTCTCATCAAAGACCAGAACAATGATACGATGCTCTACTCACAAAGGATATCTGCAGGCATTCTGAGACTCGACTTTGCAGGAAACAATATCAGGCTCGGCCATGTGGATATCGATCAGCCTGTAATTGCTTTAATAACCGACACAACCGGTTTGATGAATCTCACATGGTATCTCGACATGCTTAAAACGCCGGATGACACGGTCAAAAAAGGAGAAACAAGATTTTCTGTTAATAAAATAACAATAAAAGACGGGAGATTTGCCCTTCTCAAAAGGAAACATCAGGCCGCCAAATCCCTTATCGATTTCAATAATCTGCGTCTGTCGGGGATTAACGGCGATGCTGAAGATTTCAGGATCCGCGGCGATTCGACCGTACTCGAGATCAACGACATCCGGTTCGGGGAATCGAATGGTTTTCTTGTGAGAAGCATGAACAGCAACCTGACATTTGCCGGGAAGGATATATTATTCAGGGATCTCTTCCTCTATCTCGACAGTTCCATAATTAATGCAAATCATTTGATCCTTTCGGGAGATGAAACGGATGGATTCCGAAACTTCACTGAAAAGGTAAGACTCGACATCAGCCTGGATAAATCTCTCATAAGCGCCCCGGATCTGAGATACTTTCTTCCGGCTGCCGGAGGCCTTAAAGAGTCAGTTGAATTATCGGGCAGAATAACCGGAACAGTGTCTGATATGAACGGCAGAAAAATAACTGCAGCATACAGGGATTTTACCAGGCTGGAATGCGATTTTGACATGTCGGGTCTGCCTGACATAAAGGACACCTTCATACATATAAGCATAGGCAAGCTCAGCGCCAATTCCTCAGATATGGAAATGATACGAAGGAATGGAAAAGCGCTGAACCTGCCCGATGTTATAGGGAAGCTTGGAAACATATCATTTGCAGGTAGTTTCACCGGCTTCACTACCGATTTTGTCACCTATGGCAAGATCGGAACCGATGCCGGGTCGTTGAAAACAGACATCTCATTCAGACCTGAGGGCAAGGGAAATTTCAGAATCCGAGGTCTGGTAAAGGGCGAAAATGTCGATCTGGGCCTTCTTACCGACAACAGGGAAATGTTTGGCAAGCTTACCATGGAAACAGATGTTGACGGTTACGCGACTTCGACAACAAATATTTCAGGCAATCTTACAGGCAGGATAGACAGTGTTGAAGTCAACAAATATGTTTACAGGAATGTAACCCTGAACGGAATCTTCACTGAAAAGACATGGGACGGAAACATAAAAATATCCGACCGGAACATAAGGATGGACATGTTGGGAATGCTCGACTTCAGCAATGAGCTGCCGGAATTTGATTTTACCCTCAATCTTGCCGAATCGAACCTATACAAGCTGAATTTTGACAAAAGCGACACTACATCGGGACTATCCATGCTGGCGACTGCAAATTTCAGGGGAAACAACATTGACAACCTGTTTGGCGAAATCAGGCTTCTTAACTCAACTATCAAGAAATACGGCAACAAGCTCGATTTGTACGACTTTACCCTTAAAGCCTTTAATGAAGGAGGAAAGCCTGCCCTTTCAGTAAAAACCGATTTCGTTGATGCCGACCTGAGGGGCTACTACAAGTTTGGTGAAATAGGGCTGGTACTGAAATCCGCCCTGGCCACCCTCCTGCCTTCAAAATTCAGTGCACCTGAGCTTTCAGGAGGACTTTCCGCGAATGAATTCACATTTAGTGTCAGATTCAGGAATACCGACAAGCTGAATAATTTCTTTAAGACAGGCCTTCTCCTTTCTGAGAAGAGCACACTTAACGGATCATTTTACAGGGACAGCCTGATAAGTGTGTCGGCAGATTCAAGGATGCTTGTTTTCAGGAACAACACCTTCAGTAATTTTTCACTGAAAGCGCTTTATTCGGAATCGAAATTCATGGCCGACCTGAGGAGTACGTCGCTGCTGGTTCTGGGAAGGGCCGATCTGAAGGAATTCCGGGCAGGTTTCACAGCCGGATCAGACAAACTCAATTTTGACCTCGACTGGAACGACAGGATTGGCAAGATAAGCAAGGGTGCCTTTGTTTCGAGGGGTTCGTTCATCCCCAGGACTGACGGCAGAACCGGATCGCTTCTCCGGATCGATATTGACTCAACTGATGTTACCACAAAGAATAATACATGGACAGTAAGAAAGTCATCTATACTCGTTGATTCAGCATCGACAAAAATCAACCGTTTCATAGTTTCCAGCGGAGTCCATTCTTACATTGCCGACGGATCTGTCTCCGGGAATCAGAATGACACCCTTAAACTGTTATTTAGCGGGATAGACCTGAGCCCCCTTAACAGTCCGGCAAAGCGATCGGAAAATACCCCCGATGACCCGCTCCAACTTGATATCAGGGGGATTGTTGACGGGAATATTGTGATCTCAAGTGCCTTGAAGGATCCGCTCATCCAGAGCGACCTCAGGATTGCCGGATTTTCAATACTAAGCGGCAATTATGGAGATGTATCGGTTATTTCCCAGTGGAATTCGCTGAAGAAAGTGGCTGATCTGAGTGCGAGAAACAATCTGAACGGGTTAAGAAACTTTGATTTATCGGGATTTTACGATCCGGGGATCAAGCAATTCCGGATTGACGGAGTCGCTGCAAACCTGCCGGTTCATGCGCTCAATCCGCTTCTCGGTTTTTTTGCGTCCGACATTAAGGGTACGGTATCAGGCATGGTAAAAGTCACCGGGGCGCCGGGCGAGCTGGTCCTCACAGGATCTCTCATGCCTGAAAACACATCTCTCAAAATCGATTACCTGCAGACACGTTATTCAATCAGGGATTCAATACGCTTCGACAGGAGCGGAATAAGGTTCAGGAATACAGGGATAGCGGATGAAGAAGGTAACACCGCCGTGCTCAACGGTACCATTTACCACAAATCATTCAAGGATTTCACTGTTGATCTGACAATCAATATGGACAAGAACAACTGCCTTGTTCTCAATACCAGCCAGGGCGACAACGAGCTTTTCTATGGAACCGCTTATGTTTCGGGAGTGACCACAATAAAGAGCGGCCACAACACTCTTTCATTTGATATCTCTGCAAAAACAGGAAGCGGGACAAGCTTCTTTATACCTCTCAATTCCGGCATGTCGGTTTCGGAATCTTCCTTCGTCACATTCATTAATCACGACTCCGCGATGATGGCGAAGGATAAGGACATTAAAGCCGCTAACACAACTTCGACAGGATCGTCGCTCGAGCTTAATTTTGACCTCGATGTCACTCCCGATGCTGAGGTGCAGCTCCTTATTGATCCAAAAGCAGGTGACGTGATCAGGGGGAAGGGTTCAGGCAAGCTCAATATCAGTCTTAACAGGAAAGGAGAATTCAAAATCTTCGGAGATTACGCCATAGAGGAAGGTGATTATCTTTTCACACTCAAAAACATCCTCAACAAGAAGTTTGAAGTTGAAAAGGGAGGGAAAATAAGTTTCAATGGAAATATAGAAAGTGCTGAGATCGATCTCACTGCAAAATACAGGAACATAAAGACATCACTCTCCCCTATCCTGTTTCCGATTCTGCAGGATCCAAAATATGAAGCCAGGATACCGGTCGAACCCCAGCTTAATCTCTCGGGGAACCTGTTCAATCCTGTTGTCGGGTTCAACATCTATCTGCCGAATGCTGACGAGGAGACGAGAACATACCTCAGAAATGCTATAACGACCGAGGAGGAAAAAAGCAAGCAGTTCATCTATCTTCTTGTGATGAACAGTTTTTATGCCGATCCCTCCTACCGTGCGTCATCGGGAGTTACCGGAACGGGAACATCGGCAATGGCAGTCACAACCACCGAGATGCTTTCGAACCAGCTGAGCAACTGGCTGTCGCAGATCAGTAACGATTTTGACGTAGGGTTCCTTTACACGCCCGGGACTAAGGACTTAAGCTCACAACAGCTCCAGGTGGCACTGTCGACTCAGCTGCTCAACGACAAGGTGACAATAAACGGAAATTTCGATGTGACCGGAACCGAGACTGAAGAAACACCTCTGATCGGAGATTTCGATATTGAATACAGGTTAACAGAGAAACTTAGATTCAAGGTCTTCAACAGATATAACAACCCCTACACCGGAAAGGGAGCACCCTACACCCAGGGGCTGGGATTTTCTTTAAGGCAGGATTTCAACAATCTGTCGGACATCTTTAAGAAAAAGCCTCCGGCAGAATTCAGGAAAGAAGAGGAAGTGACAGTGGAAGAATGAGAGTTGATAAATATTGCGATAATGTTATTAACACACAATAATAGACTGGGCCTGTTTCCCGTTTTTTAATAAATTCGCCCGTGTATAAAATTGCAGGAGCATGATAATTAATTCATTTATAATAAATTAATAACAGGGGAAATATGGGATTTCTACAATTACTTATGCAGGAGGGACAGGAAACAGCGGTTACGGCTGCTCAGAGGCTGACACTCCTGGATTTTGCAATCAAGGGCGGATGGGTTATGATACCTATCTTCCTTTTATTCCTGGTTGCCACATACATTTTCATTGAAAGGTTCTATGTTATAAAAAAGGCATCCAGGCAGGATGCCAATTTCATGAACAGGATAAAGGACTATATACATGACGGTAAGATCGATGCCGCTATGGCGCTTTGCAAATCGACCGATTCTCCGTCAGCAAGGATGGTCGAGAAGGGAATAAGCAGGCTCGGACGGCCCCTCCACGATATATCAACAGCAGTTGAGAATGTAGGCAAGCTGGAGATATCAAAACTCGAAAGAGGCTTTCCCACTCTGGCAACGATTGCCGGTGCTGAACCAATGCTTGGATTTCTTGGAACAGTAATTGGGATGGTTCAGTCGTTCTACAATATGGAACAGGCAGGAAACAATATTGATGTTTCAATGATGTCGGGTGGTATATATACAGCTCTGATAACCACGGTTGCCGGACTCATTGTAGGGATCCTTGGTTATTTTGCCTACAATACACTTGTAGTCAGGACCGAAAAGGTTGTTTTCAGCCTTGAGGCCACAATGACTGAATTTCTGGATATTCTGAATGAACCGTTAAAAACAGGTCGTTGACATGGCATTATCCCAGAGAAATAAGATCAGTATCAATTTCAGCTCGACAGGGATGACGGATGTTGTTTTCAACCTTCTCATCTTCTTCATGCTTACGTCGACGCTGGTTCATCCTACCGCTCTCAAGCTTCTTTTACCGAAAGGAAGCACGCAGACCTCGGCAAAGCCACAGACAACGATCTCGATCACTGCCGATCAGAAATATTTTCTCGAAGAGCAGCCTGTAACGCTTGAGTCAATGGAAGCGCTCCTGAAAGAAAAGCTGGGAGCTAATCCCGAGACATATATTTCGCTTCATGCGGATAAAAACGTACCTTTCGAGACAGTTGTGGCTGTACTTAACATTGCACAGGCAAATAATTATAAACTGATAATTGCAACCTCACCCAAATAACAGCATCTGGAACATTCCCAGCGAAAGGAAGAAGGGAATCATCGGCACATCAATAATCGCCCTGATTACAATGGTGCTTCTGATCATTGTTGCCTTCACAGCTCCCGAACCGCCTGAAACAGAAGAAGGGATCCTGGTTAATTTCGGTTTGGATGAGACCGGTTTTGGAATGATCGAACCGTCTGCTCCTCCGGTCGAGACCGAGCCCTCGAGTCCTCCTCCGCAGGTGTCTCAAAACATTCAGAACGAAGAAGCCATACTCACTCAGGATACAGAAGAGGCTCCCGAGGTAAAGAAAGTGGATCCAGAAGCTGAAAGGAAGAGGCTCGAAAAGATTGAAGCCGACAGAAAAATAAGGGAGCAGTTGGAGGCCGAGAGAAAGAGGAAGGAAGCTGAAGAGGCTGAGAGAAAAAGGATTGAGGCTGAACAGAAGAGAGAAGCCGATATAAAAAATAAAACCCGTGAAGCGCTGGCCGGTTCAAAAAATGCCGGAACAACAAGCACCAGCGAAGGCGTGGCCGGAGGTACAGGGAACCAGGGTGTACCGACAGGATCGGTAGATTCCAGGAACAGGGGCGATGGAAGCGGGCTTGGCAATCAGGGAATTTCCTACTCTCTCGAAGGAAGGGGGGTCCAATCGCTTCCAAAACCAAAATATAACTACCAGGAAGCAGGAAAGGTAGTGGTAGAAGTCAGTGTTGACAGGTCAGGCAAAGTGATTCAGGCAAATCCGGGGGCCAAAGGCTCCACAACCCTCAATGCTGATCTCCTTAGGGTAGCAAAGGAAGCGGCTCTCAAAGCCAGGTTTGATAGTATACCCGAAGCTCCGGCTGTCCAGAAGGGCACTATCACCTATAACTTTGTGCTGAGATAATCCTTAGTGCAAAATTTTATTACAGGCTAAAAAGGGGAAATGATCTCATAAGGTCTTTCACCTTATCTCCCACGGTTTTTAAAACTCCCTCATCGTCGATGTTTGAAAGAACATTGTCAATAAGACTGACAATTACTCCCATGTGTTCTTCCTTAAGACCTCTGGTTGTGATAGCCGGGGTTCCGACCCTGAGTCCTGATGTAAGGAACGGTGATCTGGAATCGAAGGGCACCATGTTTTTGTTGACTGTGATATGTGACAGTACAAGAGTATTCTCAGCTTTTTTGCCAGAAATATCCGGGAATTTTGTCCGCAGGTCGATAAGCAGCAGGTGATTGTCTGTTCCGTTTGATATAACCTTGTAGCCTAATGCCATAAATGCCTCAGCCATTACAGCGGCATTCTTTTTAACCTGCGCCTGGTACAAGCCGAATTCAGGAAGTAGTGCTTCTCCGAATGCAACGGCCTTGGATGCAATTACATGTTCGAGCGGACCACCCTGAACTCCGGGAAAAACAGCTGAGTTCAAAAGTGAGGACATCATCCTTACCTCACCTTTTGGAGTAGTAATTCCCCATGGATTGACAAAATCCTTACCCATCAGAATAATTCCGCCTCTGGGTCCCCTCAGCGTCTTATGTGTGGTTGATGTAACAATGTGAGCGTATTTCAGCGGATTCTTAAGCAGGCCGGCTGCAATCAGTCCCGCAGGATGTGCCATATCCACAACCAGCATAGCGCCGACAGCATCTGCAATCTTTCTCATCCGCTCATAATCCCACTCACGCGAATAGGCTGATGCGCCGCCGATTATCATTTTTGGCTTTTCTTTCAGTGCAAGCTCTTCCATCATATCATAATCGACCAGTCCGTCTGCCTCCTTAACACTGTAGGCTACCGGTCTGTAGAGTATCCCTGATGAATTAACAGGAGATCCGTGCGAAAGATGTCCGCCATGCGCCAGGTTTAATCCCATGAATGTATCACCGGGTTTCATGACTGTAAAGAAAAGGGCCATATTAGCCTGGGCGCCGGAATGTGGCTGAACGTTAGCATATTCGGCACCGAAGAGCTGTTTCAGCCTGTCGATTGCAATCTGCTCGGTCTGATCTACAATTTCGCATCCTCCGTAATACCTGTACCCCGGGTAACCCTCTGCATATTTATTTGTCAGGACCGATCCCATGGAATCCAGCACCTGCTGACTGACAAAATTTTCCGAAGCAATCAGCTCAATTCCGTTCAGCTGCCGCTGACGTTCTTTCTCGATAAGATCGAATATCAATGTGTCTTTCATAATAAGTATCTGATTTTCAATAGATTACAAAAGGATAATTTATCAGTTCAGGAGCTTGTCGAGTAAACAGAAGTCCCCTCCCATTGACAAATATAATGCAAATAGGAAAAGTCTTGGTGCATCCTTAACTAATTTCCTTCAAATGACCAGGGAAAAGATAAGTCGGGTCCGAATTCTATTCCTGGGAAAACTGAACGAGCAAATCGCGGTAGGTACCGAATATCCTCGATTTGGATATAAATCCCACATAATAACCCTTGTCGAGCACCGGCAGGTTCCATGCATCTGTTTTTGTAAATGCCTCCATAACGGCTTCGACGTTTTCGCCCAGATCAAGATATGTAGGAGGAATTGTCATCATATCCTTAACATAGACCGTCTTATAGAGGTCGCTATTGAACATTATCTCCCTTACATCATCAAGATGAACCACTCCCTGAAGAATATTGTACTCATCGACCACAGGGAAAATGTTCCTTGACGATTTTGAAATCGTTTTGACTAGTTCACCGAGGTTATCAGATGCACGGACGGTTGTCAAATCCCTTTCAATTTCTTTCTTCCAGTCCATCATTGTAAGAACTGCCTTGTTTTTGTCGTGGGTTATCAGTTCTCCTTTTTCAGCAAGCTGAACGTGATAGATTGAGTGCTGTTCAAAGCCTTTAATTGTTATATAGGCTGTGGTTGAAGTAATGATCAGAGGTATAAGCAGGGAATAACCGCCGGTAATTTCCGCAATGAGGAAGATGGCTGTCAGTGGTGCATGCATAACTGCTGCCATTGTCCCGGCCATCCCGACCAGAACAAAACGGTTATCGGGTAGGTCAAGCAATGCGAACTTGTTCAGAAGGCTGGCTGTCAGAAAACCAGTCACCCCACCCAGAAACAGTGTTGGGGCAAAGATCCCTCCTACGCCTCCGGCACCGGTAGTGGAGCTGCTGGCGACCACCTTCAGCAGGATAAGACAGAGGAAGAAAAGTGAAAACACCATGTATCCGCCTCCCAGCTTCGAAAACAGCGAACTCCGGAACAAAGACTCAGATTCTCCCTCGAGCAGAGCCATTATTGCATCATAGCCCTCACCG
The DNA here is from genome assembly GCA_049294075.1 of Bacteroidales bacterium. Taxonomy (GTDB): domain Bacteria; phylum Bacteroidota; class Bacteroidia; order Bacteroidales; family VadinHA17; genus LD21. Next base: position 20,149 of record JBAQCK010000022.1, read on the forward strand.
TAAAAAGCAGGGAAGACAAAAACAAGAATTCCAAGGACGATTCCTCCTGCCAGAAGCCTGATATAAATATTGCGGATCTCCCTATATCTGGCCTCAAGAAACAAAGTCAGCCTGGTAAAGTATAGGGAAACCAGGCCTGTAATCCCTCCCAGAAGAAGGTACCAGGGGATGTTACGTATGTTGAAAGCACCAGTAATCGTAAATGAGAGAAGAACATTGTCACCCATAAGGAAATACGCCACTGTTGCCGCAGTGACCGAGGATATTAGAAGCGGTACTATCGACGACATTGTAAGATCAAGGAGGAGTACTTCAAGGGTGAAGACAATCCCTGCAATGGGCGCCTTGAATATTCCCGACACGGCACCGGCTGCACCGCAGCCAATCAGGAGAGTAACATATCGGTAATTAAGGCCGAAATACCTGCCTATGGTTGACCCGATCGACGAACCTGTAAGTACAATGGGGGCCTCCGCTCCCACCGATCCGCCGAAACCAATTGTGACGGTTGTTGCCAGAAGGGAGGTCCAGTTGTTATGACTTGAAATCCTGCTTTTCTTTCTTGATATCGCATAGAGCACCCTGCTCACTCCGTGCTCAATGTTGTCCCTCACAATGTACTTTACAAACAATACGGTCAGCAGGACACCGAGAACAGGGTAAATAAGATAAAGATAGCTTCCTGACTCAGGGGTTATCCCTTCGGTAAGCAGTCTCCTTGTGTAATGGATGGAATTTTTGAGGACTGCGGCAGCAAGAGAGCTGAACAATCCCACAGCAAGGCTGAGAACATAAATAAGCCTCGACTGATCGATCTCGTTAAACTGTCTTGCAAATAGCTTCCTGAAAAACCTTATAATCGACATAGCAGTGCAAAGATAAAAACATTAACAAAGTGTCTCTGTTTTTTAATTAAGTTTGTCTTTTTCTAAATTTCCAGGCGATGGTAGAATTCAGGAGTTACAGGCTGGATAACGGATTGAGGCTGATGGTGCATGAGGACCGGTCAACACCCCTGGTTGCTATGAATATTCTTTATGATGCCGGCTCGAGGGATGAAGATCCATCACTGACGGGGATGGCTCATCTTGTTGAACACCTTATGTTTTGCGGCACAGGGAACATCCCCGAGTATGATCTCCCGCTTCAGCTTGCAGGAGGAGAAAACAATGCTTTTACAAACAACGATATAACCAACTATTACCTCACGCTTCCCGCCGGTAATATAGAGACGGCATTCTGGCTCGAGTCCGACAGGATGCTTGCCCCGGATTTCACCGGCAGGAAACTGGATGTTCAGAAGAGTGTTGTAATTGAAGAATTCAAGCAAAGGTATCTGAATCAGCCCTACGGCGACGCGATGCTCCGGCTGAGGCCGCTGGCCTACACAACTCACTCTTACAGGTGGCCGACAATCGGAATTGATCCCTCGCACATCGAAAGAATAAACCTTGAGGATGTTCAGAATTTCTTCAACCGTCACTATAATCCGGGCAGGGCAATTTTAACACTTGCCGGCAATATTACTCCTGAAAGAGCATACGATCTGGCCCGCGAATGGTTTGGTTCTATTCCCTCAGGCGAACAGTATGGCAGGAGCCTGCCCGCCGAACCTGTCCAGACCGAAGAAAGACGTATGACAATTGAACGGGATCTGCCTGCCTCTGCTCTTTACAAAGCATGGCACATGGGACCCCGTTCCGGCTCCGATTTCCATACTATGGATCTGATTACCGACCTGCTTGCGGGGGGCGAATCAGGCCGGCTTTACAACAGGCTCGTCAGGGACCTTAACCTTTTCAGCGAGATAAATGTATATATAACATCTGACCTGGATCCCGGACTTGTGATCGCGACCGGAAAACTAATGAGTGGTATTAATGTCGAAAAAGCTGAAAAAGCTGTCAACCAGGTCATTGACGAACTTAAAGACAGTGCTCCCCCGGATAATGAAATCGACAAGGTGAAGAACCGATATGAATCATCGTCCGTACTGTCAAATACAAGCATCCTGAACAAGGCACTCAATCTGTCGGTTTTTGAACTGCTTGGGGATGCTTCCCGGATAAACAGGGAGGTTGAAAGCTACCGGGCTGTAAGCAAACCAATGATAATGGATGCAGCGATCCGGTACCTTAATCCGGAGAATTGTTCCACAATGTATTACATAGCCTCAAAAAAGACAGGCAAATGAGCAGTTTCCAGAGAATACAACCACCGGTACATCCTTTTGATGCACAAATCGATATCCCGTTAAAGTCGTTTGAATTGAACAACGGGGCCCGGGTTTTCATGATTGAGGCAGGCACAGAGGATGTTATCAGGATTGAGTGTGTCTTCAGAGCCGGAAGTATAAAGGAACACCTGTCCCTGCTTGCAAGCTCGGCCAATATGATGCTCACCGAGGGTTCCGAAAGGTATACATCGGAAGAGCTGAACGCTTTGCTCGACTACTACGGGATATTCCTGAACCTTCAGGCGGAAAGGGACACTGCCGGACTCACCGCTTATTTCCTCAGCAGATATTTCGACAAGTCGCTGGAACTGATTGCAGAAGTTCTCTTCTGTCCGGTTTTCCCGGCAAAAGAGCTGGAAAAGCTTATGAAGAAGAGGCTAAACTGGTTCAGAATAAACAGGGAAAAAGTCCAGAATATCGCCAGCGACAGGTTCTTCGAATCCGTTTTCGGGAAAAATCATCCGTATGGAAGGCAGATCAGTGAACCTGACTTCGATGGGATGACGCCAGCACTCTTGAGGGATTTCCATTCCCGGTTATACCGGCCCGAAGAGATGGCTGTGATCGTTTCAGGCAAAATTCCCGGTTCTGCAGTAGCCTCCCTGGAAAAACACTTCGGTTGTCTCCGGTCTGAAAAAATTCAAACCATTGAAGCAGAAAGCATAATTGAAGGCTCTCCTGTCAGAAAGGAACATATAAAGAAAAAGGGAGCGGTTCAGACTGCAATACGGATGGGAGCGGCAACAATAAACAAGCGACATCCCGATTACCCCGGCTTAAAGTTCCTCAACGTTATCCTGGGCGGTTATTTCGGATCGCGCCTGATGAAGAACATAAGGGAAGAAAAAGGCTATACCTACGGTATTCACTCAATTGTCTCATCATTCGACAAATCTGGATTCAGGATGATCTCTGCCGAAGTCGGAAAGGAAAATGCAGGCAAGGCTGTCGATGAAATAAGAAAGGAAATGAACCTGCTTCTTACGATACCGGTTCCTGCTGATGAGATAGAAGTGGTTAGCAATTACATGGCCGGAGAGCTTGTCAGATTATTCGACGGGCCCATGGCGATTGCAGAAAGCTTTAAATCAGCGTGGGAATTCGGACTGGATCTAAGCTATTTTACCACAATAATGCATACGATCAGGACAATAACTCCCGAAGAATTGATACAACTTGCAAACAAATATTATACCACAGAGGATATTTACGAGATCACGGCAGGCTGATGAATAAAAAGATCACATACATCCTGATAATTTTTATATCACTTGTTTTTTTGCCGGCAAACGGGCAGACCGATGGCGAACATCCGGCACCTCCCACCCTGCTGCTGGCAACAATAAATCAGGAGAACGGCTTTACTGAGTTATTTTGGACTGCAAATACCGAACCCGACCTTGCCGGATATATCATATACTGCGATTATCCTAATGATACCTATGCATTCATGCCAGTCGACTCCGTATTCGATCTTTCATCACAACATTATTCATTCTTTAATTCCTTTTCAAAGGCAGTACTTCTATGCTATGCCGTCACGGCATTTGATGAATCGAGAAGTGCAGGCGAGATTTCAAACGAATTGTGCACCATTTATGCCACAGCTAGCCCCGATCCCTGCAATAACCTCATAAAGATCTCCTGGAGCGAGTATCCCTCATTTCCTTATGAGGTATCACGATACGAAATCATGGCATCGGAAAACGGGGGACCTTTTTTCCTCGCCGGGCAGGTGGAAAGTGAAGAATCCGAATTCATTCTTGATAATATAACTGAAGGCAGCCAATATGATTTTATAATAAAGGCTGTTCTGGAGAACGGGCTATCCTCCTCATCCAACCTGACCTCAGCCGTTGCCGGCCTTACAACTCCTCCCCAATGGATAAATGCCGATTATGCAACGGTTACGGATGACGGAGAGATAGACCTGTCGTTCCATATCGACCCGTCATCGGATATCGACACATTCGCACTTGAGAGAAGGTCAGGATTTTCAGGTCCGTTTCAACAGATAAACCAGTTCACCGGCGGCGACATTGAGTCGCTTGTCTGTTCCGACAGGTCAGCCAGCCCTGATGAAATTTATTTCTACCGGCTTTCTGCAGTCATCTGCAAACAAAGCACAGTTACCTCCAATACGGCCTCCAACCTTCATCTGACACTTACAAACACAGGCAACGAGATAATACTCAAATGGAATAGTTACCGTCAGTGGCGCGGATCCGTATCATCGTACACCATACTTGCCGACAAGGGAAATGGTTTTGAATTTCAAGCCACTACAGGGCCCGCCGATACAGTTCTGTCTGTCAGCATACCGGAAATCATGTATGAACTAAAAAAAGAGGAGATATGTTTCAGGATCAGGGCTTCCGAAAAGGATAACCCGTTCGGAATCGAAGGAGAAGCCGTTTCGGGAATTGCATGTACAACAATCGGGGAAGTTGTTACTGTTCCCAACATTTTCACTCCCGACGGCGACGGGATAAATGATCTTTTCAGACCGGTAATAACTTTTACACCTTCAGATTACAGGCTGATAATAGCCGACAGGCGGCGCAACACCCTTTTTGAGACCCGCGATTACACCGAATCATGGGATGGATCGACAGGAGGATCCCCGGCCGCACAGGGAGTGGTAATGTGGTACCTCCGGATGAATACTCCTTCCGGAAGGATTATTGACAGGACCGGTACCCTGACCATTGTCAGGAGATAACAGACCAGGCAATGCCTGAATGTTGCAATATCCGTTGACTACCGGCCTGCTACAAATCATATGGCAGTTTCAATTTAGCTCAATTACGTTATCTTTGTATCTGGCAGAAAAGAACACAATGGGTTTTTATGGGCAGTAAGGATATATTCGACGAGGAAGACATAAAGCTTATTCAATCTGAATACGATTCCCTGATTAACAATATGGTAAGGTGCAGGGAGCCGGGCGACCGTGAGCTGATAGAAAAGGCATTCAATATTTCCAACAAGGCTCACTGGAATCTTCGCCGTAAATCGGGTGAACCTTACATTATACACCCGATAGCTGTTGCAAAAATAGTTAACCAGGAAATAGGTCTTGGGGCCCGTTCGATTGCCACAGCACTCCTTCACGACGCCGTTGAGGACACCGACTACACCCTGGAAGAAGTAAACAGGGATTTCGGACCGAAAATAGCCTCGCTGATTGACGGTCTTACAAAAATATCAAGCACTACATACGACAAGGGTACCTCATCATCGCTTCAGGCAGAGAACTTCCGCAGAATGCTTCTGACCCTGTCGGACGATCTGAGGGTTATTCTGATCAAGATAGCCGACCGGCTTCATAACATGCGGACTCTTGAATCGATACCCGAACACAAAAAGATGAAGGTGGCCGGCGAAACTATCTTCCTGTACGCTCCGCTTGCAAACAGGATAGGCCTGTATGCCATAAAAAGTGAGCTTGAAGACCTCAGTTTCAAATACCGGCAGCCGGCGATATATGAGGAAATCGAATCCAAAATGAAGCTGGGAGAGAAAAGATATTACTCTCTTATCAACAAATTCAGTTTCCCAATCATAAACAAGCTCAATGAATCAGGTCTTAAATTCGAAATAAGCGGTCGTCCGAAATCGATATTCTCGATCTGGACGAAAATGCAAGCTAAGAATGTGCCTTTTGAAGAAGTCTATGATGTGCTTGCTGTCAGGATTGTTTTTGACCCTATGCCCGGGATACCCGAAAAGACAACCTGCTGGAGCATCTATTCGGTCATCACTGATACATATCTGCCAAAGCCCGACAGGCTGCGCGACTGGGTGAGCCGGCCGAAGCCCAATGGCTACGAGGCACTTCATGTAACAGTCATGGGTCCTGAAGGCCACTGGGTCGAGGTCCAGATACGAAGCAGGCGCATGGATGAAATAGCGGAAAGAGGTTATGCCGCCCATTATAAATATAAGGGCGACAACGTACCCGAGACTGAGCTCGACAAGTGGATCAAGAAGATCAGGTCGATGCTTGAGAACCCGCTGGAGAACCCAATCGAATTCCTTGACGAGTTTAAGATGAACCTTTTTTCATCCGAAATAATGGTCTTCACTCCAAAAGGAACCCTTGTCAGCCTGCCAAAAGGAGCATCAGCCCTCGATTTCGCCTACGAAATACATACCGAGATAGGCAACAAAGCCATTGGCGCCAAGATCAACCATAAGCTGAATCCGATCAGCACAGTACTAATGAGCGGTGACCAGGTGGAGATAATCACATCTGACATTGGCAGGCCTGAAAGAGAATGGCTTTCGTACGTTACCACCTCAAAGGCAAAGGAAGCTATTAAAAGTGTGCTAAGGGCCGAATCGACCAACAGGATCCAGAGAGGGATGGAAATCCTAGAGATGAAACTTGCCGAAATAGGAGCCTCTCCGAACACCGAGATACTCAAAAAGCTGATGCAGGCCTATGATGTACCGAATAAGGATGAACTCTATTCGGGAATAGAGCTGGGAACAATTAACTCCGACAACCTTAAGAAGATTATCAGGAAGTCGCCCGCAAAGAATGTAATAAAATACTGGGAGCTTAAACTCCTTGGAACAAAAAAAGACAAAAAGGAAGAAGGAGATGAGACGATTGCCGGCAGAATTGATCCGTCAGCCCCTTTCCTTCTGAGGGAAAACATCGAAAATGCCGGTCAGTCGTACGAAATAGCAAAATGCTGCAATCCTATTCCGGGCGATGAAGTTATCGGCTATCACTCACCACAGGGGTCGATAGTGATTCATAAGCCCAAATGCCCTATAGCTATCAGAATAATGTCGAACGAGGGCAACAGAATTTTGCCGGTCAGGTGGGCTATACACAAACTGGTCTCCTTCCTCGCACGAATAAAGGTAAGCGGGGTGGACAGGATCGGACTGGTAAATGACCTCACGAATATTATTTCATCAGAGCTGAAAGTCAATATGACCAATATCAATTTCAACGTAAGGGAGGGAATTTTCGAGGGAACGATTGACCTTTATGTTCATCACACTCAGGACCTGAACAACCTTATCCTGAAATTGTCGAATGTGAAAGGAATTGACACTATAACGCGTGTCGAGGATTTTTCCGGATAGCCACAAAATAATTATCATCACGCTGCTCCGGAAAGACTATAAAAATGACAAGAAAAAACCGGTACTTAAATGGCTGAAAATGATACCACATCGACAGTAAAGCAGATATTTACCGAATATCTGGAAAAGAAGGGGCACAGAAAGACGCCCGAAAGGTTCGCTATTCTTGATGAGATTTATTCAAGAACCGGCCACTTCGACGTGGAATCGCTTTACATTTTCATGAAGAACAAGAATTACAGAGTCAGCAGGGCTACTCTGTATAATACAATTGAATTGCTTCTCGACTGCAATCTTGTAATTAAGCACCAGTTCGGGAAAAACATTGCCCAGTACGAACGGGCCTACCAGTGTGGTCAGCACGACCATCTGATCGATTTAGAGACCGGTAAGGTAATAGAATTCTGTGATCCCAGAATTCAGCAGATCATCCGTACAGCATGCGGTATGCACGGATTCACTCCAATGTATCATTCCCTCTACATATACGGCAACCCTGACAAACCCGAAAAAAAACAAAAAGGGGATTGACTAATCCCCCTTTTTGCGCAGACATTTGATTTTTAAAATGCGAAACCAACCGCCAGACCCACCCTGGTTTTAAAACCTTCAATTTTAGTTATATCGGCAGGCTCACCGCCCTGCTGAATATCGACACTTCCGTCAGTGTGGTGGCCGCCGAATAAGAAATCAATAACGAATCCCTTCTTGAAAATCCATTGTCTCCCGAATGCAACACCGCCTCCGACCGCTGAGAATTTCCCCTTCAGTTATCAACATAATATTATCAACGTGATCGCAGGCCGGATTATTTTGTAACTTCGAAACTGTATTATAAATCCTGAGGATTCATGAAGATTGATATACTGCTTGGCCTTCAGTGGGGTGATGAAGGGAAAGGAAAGATTGTGGATGCTCTGAGCCCTGATTATGATGTGGTTGCACGTTTTCAGGGAGGGCCCAATGCAGGCCATTCTCTTGAATTCAACAATATCAAGCATGTTCTTCACCTTATTCCTTCGGGGATATTTCATCCCGGCAAGCTCAATATTATCGGGAACGGAGTTGTACTCGATCCGGCAGTTTTCAAACAGGAGATTGAGGAACTGGGAATCCCCCTCGGTGAGTTGACAGGAAGGCTTGTCATTTCAACAAAGGCAAATCTTATCCTGCCAACTCACCGGATTCTCGACGCAGCTTATGAGCAAAAGAAGGGCAGCCTCAGGATTGGTTCAACACTTAAGGGTATCGGGCCTGCATATACCGACAAGACGAGCCGTAACGGCCTCAGGGCAGGCGATATTGTGCTTGATGACTTCAGGTCTGTGTATGACGGGCTTACAGCCAGTCATTTAGCTCTTCTCAGGAACCTCGGCTTTGATTTCGACATCAGCGATTATGAAAAGCTTTGGTTTGAAGGAATTGAACTCCTGAAGAAATTCAGGATTGAAAACACCGAATACCTTGTCAACGAAATGTTTTCTGCCGGCAGAAAGGTGCTTGCCGAAGGTGCACAGGGAACGATGCTCGATCTGGATTTCGGATCATATCCGTTTGTCACTTCTTCAAACACCATCAGTGCAGGTGCGTGCACAGGACTCGGTGTCTCGCCAAGAACTATTGGTGAAATATTCGGGATTTTCAAGGCGTACTGTACCAGGGTAGGCAGCGGACCATTCCCAACCGAGCTGAAAGAAGAAACAGGAGAGTTTTTGAGGAAAAAGGGATCTGAATTCGGTGCAACCACAGGAAGACCAAGAAGATGCGGATGGCTCGATCTGCCTGCTCTAAAATATGCCATCATGATAAACGGCACTACCAGGCTATTCATGATGAAAGCCGATATCCTCTCGGGATTCAGTACAATTAAGGTTTGCACCTCCTATAAAGTCGGGGGAGAAACCATCAATCAGGTGCCGTTTGATAAAAATGCCGTGATTGAACCGGTTTATAGTGAACTGCCTGGATGGGCGGAAGATATAACCGGGATAAGAAAATACAACGATCTGCCGGTCAATCTGAAGAATTATGTTGAATTCATTGAAAGACAGACGGGCATACCAATAACTATTGTATCCGTGGGTCCCGACAGGAATTCTACAATTTTCAGGTAGACTTACCTCCTGACATACAGCCAGGCATCGATCTCGACGGTATCACGGAACTGCTCAAGCCTCCTGAAAGCCCTTGAATACTGTTCATGCGATTCCGCAACAACAAGATCAAACCGGCTGTCAGCCATGCGGATTATCTGCGGATCATAACCCATCTTCCTGTACTCTTCCGCCCATGCAAGAGCATATTCCGGTGTTATAAAACTGCCGACCACAATATTGTATTTCAGGCGGGCTTCAGATGCGGCCTTTTCCTGTTCGGCCCTTATAAGGCTGTCAAGCCTTGCTTCCTCAATTGCCCTTTGGCGGGCTTCGACCCTTTTGATTGAATCAGCCACCCTGATGCTGTCCTGCTGGGCAAGCAGCATCTCCAGTGTTTTAGCCTTCTTGCCGAACAACCCCCTTTCCTGAATTTTCCTGCAGGAAACAGGCAAAATGAGAATCATCGCCAGAAATACTATCGCAATATGTTTCATAGTCTGACTTTAAGAGGTTTCTATTTTGAGGCTTATATAACAGCCTCTCATTTCAAAAGTACAAAATATTGAAAACCAATCCAAATGATAAACCTTTTTTACAAGTCCTCAAACAATAATTGATTTAAAAGGTTTTTGTATATTAGGCTTCGAAAATTCCACCCCCTGACATAGTAATTACGATTTAATTACATATCTAGTTACGTAAATATAATCTACGCACCGCATGAAATCAATAATTCAGTTTTTCGAAGAGAGTGTTGAAAAGTATGAAAGCAATGTTTATCTGTGGGAAAAGCCTCAGGATAAGTACGAAGGAACCACCTATGGTGAAACAAGGAAACAGGTATATGAGTTTGCTGCCGGTCTCATCACGATGGGTATCAAAACGGGTGACAGGCTGAGTATTATCTCCGAAGGCCGTAATAACTGGGTTATCGGTGAACTTGGTATTCTTTATACCGGTGCTGTCAACGTACCCATCTCGGTCAAACTCAATCCGGAAGAGATCAAATTCCGGATTAATCATTCGGAATCAAGGATGGTTCTGGCCTCTTCTATTCAGGCAGCGAAGCTGAAAACGGTGATCAAAGACTGCCCAACCATTGAAAAGATTGTCCACTTCGACACCCAGGAGGAGTATGAAAAAAATGAAATTCACTTCAATGAGGTCAGGAAGGCAGGAAGGGAGTGGCTGGAAAAACCTGAAAACAAAGAAAAATTCAAGGAGATCTATTCAGCCATCAAACCATCCAATTTTGCCAATATCTGCTATACTTCGGGTACTACGGCCGATCCGAAAGGTATTATTCTGACCCACAGCAACTATGTGACCAACGTATATCAGTCATACAGTCTGATGGATATTCCCTCATTCTACAAAACACTGCTTATTCTTCCCTGGGATCACTCCTTCGGACACACGGCAGCCATTTATGCCTTCATGGGCAAGGGTGCAAGCGTGGCGTCGGTTAAAACCGGAAAGACCCCCATGGAAACACTCAGAAACATGCCGGTCTGCCTCAAGGAGATCAAGCCCAACCTGCTGATGAGCGTTCCGGCAATAGCCAAGAATTTCAGGAATAACATAGAAAAGGGAATCAAGGAGAAGGGCAAACTGACAGAGCTCCTTTTCAATCATGCCATGAAGATATCCTATTCATACAACAAGGAAGGATGGAACAAGGGGCGTGGCTTGCAGAAACTGAAAAAACCACTCATCGACTTTTATGACAAGATACTGTTCAGTAAGATCAGAGAGAGTTTCGGCGGCGAGCTTGACTATTTCATCGGCGGAGGAGCCATGCTCGAAATAGAACTCCAGAGGTTCTTCTATGCTATTGGGATACCCATGTATCAGGGTTACGGATTAAGCGAAGCCTCCCCGGTCATTTCATCGAATTCAGCAGCCAGGCATAAACTGGGTTCTTCAGGTGCAGTTGTCAGCAATATGGAGCTCAGGATCTGCGACGATGAGGGCCGGGAACTCGCTGTCGGAGAAAAAGGAGAAATCGTAATCAGGGGTGGGAATGTCATGCACGGTTACTGGAAAAATGAGGCGGCCACAAAAGAAACTATAAAGGACGGCTGGCTCTATACTGGTGACATGGGCTACATGTCTCCTGACGGATTCCTGTATGTCCTCGGACGATTCAAGAGTCTGCTTATTGCTGATGACGGTGAGAAATTCAGTCCGGAGGGAATTGAGGAAGCCATGTCTGAACAATCTAAGTATATCGATCAGTGTATGCTATACAATAATCAGAAGCCATATTCCGTGGCCCTGGTTGTTCCCAACCAGCATTCCCTTAAGTTTTATCTCGAGGAGAAAAATCTGACAGCTGATTCGGAAGAAGGAAGAAGAGCTGTTGCAACACTCCTTGAGAATGAAGTGAATGAGTACCGCACAAACGGGAAGTATGGCCACATGTTCCCCCAGCGATGGCTTCCTGTTGCTATAGGCATTCTTGATGAAGGATTCAATGAGGAAAACGGCCTGATGAACTCAACGATGAAGATCGTCAGGGGTAAAATCATGGACAGGTATGAGGACCTTATTGATTACCTCTACACTCCCGATGCCAAGGATGTTTGCAATGAGAGAAACCTTGAGGAAATCGAGAAGATGAAGCTGGGCTAATAATCCTGTTCGGTTTTTCAGACTAAAAGGCGGCTTTTGAAAGGAAGAAAGGTCATAAAATCGGCATGATGCACGATATATGCTTCTGTTGTCCTTTTCACAAGATCGCCCTCGTGGGCATGCGCGGCAATTATATGACACACTTCGGCAGGCACACCGCATTCTTCAGCCAGCGACACCCCCGAGAATGGATGACGCAAGTATTGGCCGTACCGGCCCTGAACGGCTTTTCCGTTAGCATCAAGCTCATATTCAAGAAGCTTTCCGACATCTGCAAGTATAGCTCCTGAAATCAGAACATCCATATTCACCTTAAGGTTATCGCCGAAAAACAGGTTCATCTTCTCTCCGCTTTCCCTGGCAATATGAACCACACAACGCTTATGCTCCATAAAAGTTACCTTCATATCGGGTCCGCAAAGCAGGGTGAAAGGAATAAGGTCGAGATCTTCAGCCTTCAGAACACTTTTCTCCAGAGCTGTTTCCCATGTCCTGGCCGTCTTTTCGCGCAGCGACTCGTCCTTAATCCAATCCAGTTCGGGCCATAGTTTCTTAACCTTGTCGTTCATTTCCAGCTTCCTTTTCACTTTAGTTTCGAAATAATGGCATCTGCCATCTCAATGGTTGATGCTGCACCGTACTTTACCACTTCCGGAGAACCTGTCATCTTCATCATGTCGTATGTTCTTGTCTTTCCTTCCAGGATTGTTTCGGCAACAGCCTTTCTGATCCTGGCAGCTGTGGTTTTTTCATCAAGATAATCGAGCATCATGCACGCCGATTCAATCATTGCAATCGGGTTGATTATGGGAATTTCGTATCCGGCATATTTCGGAGCCGATCCGTGAGTTGGCTCAAATACCGCGATCCCGTCCTCAGAGTACTGCGCACTGCATGCAAAACCAAGTCCGCCTATTAATCCTGCAAACGCGTCCGACACGATGTCGCCGAACATGTTTCCTGCCACAATCACACCGTAGTCCTCGGGATTTTTTGTCAGCCACATCATCTGTGCATCAATATTTGTATTGAGAAGTTTAATCGCGGGGTAGAAATTCTTTTGGGTTTCCTTTGCCATCTTCCACATAAGGCCGGAGGTCTCCCTTATTACATTTGGTTTTTCGCAGACTGTCACCGACTTGTAGCCGTATTTTTTAGCGTGTTCGAAGGCTGCAGTTAGTATTCGCCGGGTGGCTTTTCTTGTGAAAATCCTTGTTGAAATTGACAGCTCCTCAGGGGGCACGCTGCCATAATTGGCCCTGAATTTCGGATGAGTCATAAGGGCCTGATGAACCTGATCCGGAGGATTTGTCCATTCCACACCCGAATACAAACCTTCAGTGTTCTGCCGGAAGATCACCACGTCAACCAGAGGTTCCTCAATTGCACCTCCCTTTCCCCTTCGTATGAAGTTCAGGGGATTTCCGGTGTAGGACCTGCAAGGCCTGACGCAAATATCGAGATTGAATTTCTGCCTGAGTCCGACAATCGGACTTGAATACACAAAACCTTTATCCCGTAACGAGGCATCGAGCTCAGCCATTGCCTCTTCGTTAGGCTTTGAGGTTATGGCACCAAAGAGCGCGATTCTGTGTTTGCTTATAAGATCCAGGGTCCTCTGCGGGAGAGGATTACCCTCGCTGCACCAGAGATCCCAGCCAATGTCGCCGTGTATGTAATCAGCTTCAAAACCGGAAGCATCAAGGACTCTCAGAGCCTGCTTCATAACTATATTTCCGATCCCGTCTCCGGGCAGGGTAACTATTGTTTGCTTTGCCATGTGTAACCTAAATTTTTATTGCTCCGTAAATTTAACAAAAATTAAGTATATCAGATTGTTATAATTTATAGTCACTTCACCCAACTATTAAAAAAAGAAGTACTTTTGATTCGTTAACGCTACATAAAAAGCATGAGCACCTTATCTCATTTAAGTCCGGCGCCAATCTGGATCTATTTCGAGGAGATATGCAGGATACCGCGTTTGAGCAAAAATGAGGGTAAGATCAGAAAATATCTTCTCGATTTTGCTGCCAGGCATAAACTCGAATCAAAGGAAGACACAATCGGTAATATTCTTATTACCAGGCCGCCCTCACCGGGATACGAACTCCGGAAGAGCACTGTTTTGCAGAGTCATATGGACATGGTGGGAGAAAAAAATGCCGATTATCCTCACAACTGGCTTACCGATCCCATCATTCCCTATATAATTGATGGCCATGTTGCAGCCAGAGGAACGACTCTGGGGGCTGACGACGGAATAGGAATTGCGTCTCAGCTTGCCATCCTCACTGACCTTACAATAAAGACAGGTAAAATCGAATGTCTCTTCACCGTTGATGAGGAATCCGGAATGACTGGCGCCATAGCTCTGAAACCTGGTTTTTTTGAAGGGAAGACACTTATTAACCTCGATTCGGAGGATGAAGGAATCCTTTACATCGGATGTGCAGGGGGTATTGATACGGTTGGAAACTTTTATTACAAAAGCATTCCTGCCGGCGACGGAAGCATGGGTATTAAAATCTCATTAACCGGGCTTCGCGGCGGACATTCAGGAGATGAGATCCATAAGGGATACGGCAATTCAGTGAAGATAATGAACTCTATTCTGTCGTCCCTTGCTGACAAATTCGGGATATCGGTAAACAGCTTCAACGGGGGCAATCTGCGGAATGCGATTCCACGGGAAGCTTTTGCCGTGATTGCTGCCGATCGGGCTCACGTAAAGGAGATAGTAAAATGGATTGAGGACAGAGGCCTCAGGCTTGCAGAAGAATTTGCTGAAACAGAGAAGGATATCAAACTTGCCATCAATGAAATACCTGCTCCTCTTACGGTAATGGACAGGAAAAGCCAGGATAAACTGATCAGGGCGCTTGATTGCTGCCCCCATGGTGTAATAGCCTGGTCGGAAGACATAGAAGACCTGGTTGAGACCTCTACAAATCTTGCCTCAGTCTCTTTTGATGCTAACAACAGGATACGGATAGTAACTACTCAGCGAAGCTCTGTGGAGTCGTCGAAGCATGAAGTTGCCGGGATGGTTGAAAAATGCCTGAAAATGGCAGATGCCATGGTGTTGCATTCTGACGGCTACCCCGGATGGAAACCGGACTTAAGATCGGAGATCCTCAGGATAACCACAGAATCGTACGAAAAGCTTTTTGGACGAAAGCCACTGGTCAGGGCAATACATGCCGGTCTGGAATGCGGACTCATTTACGAGAAATTTCATGGGATAGACATGATTTCAATCGGTCCGACCATCAGAGGGGCTCACACACCTGAAGAAAAGATCAGGATTGATACAGTGGAGATGTTCTGGAGCCTGCTCACTGATGTGATAGACAGGATTCCTGACGTTACCCGGGGGGAATAATTAACTTGAATCCTTACTGGTTCAGTCGGCGGCAAAAAACTCATCCTTGCCCGCCCCGCACACAGGGCATTTATAATCATCAGGCAGATCGCTGAAATCAGTTTCCGGGTCAATCCCGGAATGAGGATCCCCTTCTTCAGGATCATAGACGAATCCGCAGATGATGCACTTGTATCTTCCCATTTAACAATAATTTACTTTTTGATTTTCCTGACTGCATCAATAATTGTACCGTCGACCCATTTTATTGCAGCAACTATTTTATCCTCGAACTGAGGCTTTGATGGTTTCCCGCAGATCCTTTCAACTTCCTGCTTCAGCTGTTCAATTGTAGTGACCGGCAGTCCGCTGTTCCGGACACTTTCAATCAGATCCTGCCGGAGTGGATTTATTGCAATGCCCCTCTCTGTTATTACCACATCGATCAGTTCCCCCGGGCCGCAAAGTGTTGTGACCTCGTCGACTATAACAGGGATCCTGTCGCGGAACAATGGCACCGGAAGTATTACGTTGCGGGCATGAAGACAGTTCTGCCAGCCTCCAATTCCATGAAGCAGGTAACCGTCGGAGTGCGTCACCACATTCCCGTTGAAATTCAGATCGACCTCGGTTGCCCCGAGTATCATAATATCCATCATGCTGGTCAGGTTACCTTTGGAATGATGGTTATATGCATTAAATACTGAATATGGCACATGGTTCGCATTTCTTGCAATAGAGTCAACCGATTCGAGGTCAAATACCTGTGCATCGAGGATGTATTCCATCTGCCCACCCTCAAGCATTTCCACCATGTACCTGGTGCTGCCTCCGAATCCGAATTTCGACTTCCAGCCTTTCTTCTTTAGTATCTCATTAATAAAAACCCCGATAGCAAGGGATGTACCCCCTGCGCCGGCCTGCATTCTTACTCCGTCCCTTAAGATGCCCGTCTTCTCAAGAAATGCCGCGGTAAGCTCCGCGATCAGCAGTCTGTCGGGACTTTTGGTAATCTGGGTGGTTCCGGAAACAATCTTCTCCGGTATACCTATCTTATTGACAACCACTACATAGTCGACATTGTTTCCCTCTATTTCCATCGGAAAGCAAGGGATATCAACGAGGTTATCAGTAACAACAATCACCTTGCCGGCATACATCGAATCGGCCTTGGCATATCCCAGTACCCCGCATGCAGAACTTCCTCCGGTTCCCCTTGCATTGCCAAATGAATCGGCTGATGGTGCAACAAGGATTGCTATGTCGATTTTCACCTCACCGTCCTGGATTGCCTGAACGCGTCCCCCGTGCGACCTCAGTACCGCGGTACCCTTCATCCTTCCTTCCGATACGAACCTGCCGAGCGGACCATTCATGCTTCCTTCTATCCTGTTTATCGTTCCATCCTCGAGGTACTTGATAACGGGGTCATTACATGGGAAAGAAGCAGAAGGGAACCATACAAGATCCTTCACTCCCATCCGCGAGGCTATCTCGAAGATCCTGTTGCTTATCAGGTCTCCATCCCTGAGGTGATGATGAGTGGATATTGTCATTCCATCGCGGATGCCGCATCGCAGGAGAGCCTCCTCGAGGGTTGGCACCACCTTGTTGCCATCAGGTGGAAAATCGATGCATGAAGGTATGGGAGGACCATACTTATTTCCCGAGGGCCTGTATTTTCCGACACCCCTGAAGGGGATTGCAGGTTTGCCGTTTATTTCTGCCGGCACAGCCCTGCCCACGGCATTTATAACAGTCGGAATCGACATGATAATCAATATTTAAGTTGATTAATTCACTTCAGCCGAAGACTCATCTCTCCATCCTGAATCAAGGAGTCCCAGCTTTACAGCCAGATCAATAGCCTTCATGGCCCGGGCCACAACAGGGGGATCAATCATTTTTGAACCCAGGGCAACCACCCCAAGACCTTTCGAAAGAGCGGCCTCATAAGCCATCACTATTTTCCGCGCTTTTTCAATTTCTTCATGTTCCGGGGCAAATCCCTGCCTTATTACTGCCACCTGCCTGGGGTGAATGCAACCCATCCCCTCGAATCCGAGCGATTTTGAAACCGCAACATTCCGATGGAGACCTTCCATATCACCAACATCGGGGAAAACCGAATCAATCGGCTGGATCCCGGCAGCTTTGGCAGCATTTACTATCCTTGTCCTGGCATAAAGGGTCTCATTCCCATCAGCAGTCCTTCGCACACCCATATCGGCGGTAAGATCCTCCAGCCCGACAGCCAGGGCAACAACGCTTTCATCGGCTCTGGCAATATCGAATGCCATTTCCACTCCCATTGCACTCTCAATTATCGGCATCAGATAAACCGGATTGTCCAATCCGGATTCTGCCTTTATATCCCTGATATGCTTTGCGACTTCCTTCACGTTTTCAGCAGTCTCGCATTTAGGTATCAGGATGAGATTAACATTCTGGGGTATTACGGAATCGAGATCGGTCATTCCCCTGTCACCCTGGTTTATCCTCACCATTCTTTCCGCACCCCTGAAATCGAGCTGGCGCAGGGCATTCCTTACCAGGATCCTTGCCTCGTCCTTTCTGTCGGGAGCTACTGAATCTTCCAGGTCGAGGATGATCCCGTCGGCCGAGTGAAGACCAGCGTTTATCATAAGGCTTGGAGTGTTCCCCGGCAGATACAGTCTTGAAAAACGGAATCTGTCGCGGAGGGTTGAATACCTGTAAGCTTCAGGGAAATCAGGAAGAAAGCTCATCCCCGCTGCGGTCAGTTTCTTTACAGCGGCTTCCATCCGGGCCATAATAACAAAAGGCAGCGCTCCGGAATCATCTATTACAAGATGAGCGTTTTGAATCCCGAAGTAGCCGAGCATACCTGAGCTCAGAGTTCTGATGGATTCTCCATAAAGGGATTCCACCTTGGATTTCAGATCTATCGAGATCCCTCCCTCGTTCTTCAGACAAAGTGTTATCTGGCAGTCGGACCTGATTTTAGGACCTGAATTTCCTGTTGTCGCGCAGTTTATATCCATGATACCGGGACTATAGATGTTTCATCAGTACATAATTTTTAATTTAATGGTCTGATGGAACCCACATGTTTGACTTCTTCGAGCTCGCAAGCTCGGTTGAAAATTATATACATACATGTTTGTGTATTTGATGCATGTGGGTTTCAAAAGCAGATCAATCCATTTCCATTACAACCTCATCCTGCAGAACTGTCTGCCCTGCCGTAACTTTCACGCCAGAGATCACGCCGTCGCGCTCTGCTTTGATCTCATTTTCCATCTTCATTGCTTCAAGGGTGAACAGCGGCTGGTTTTTTGCAACAGTATCTCCCGGTTTAACAAATATTTTGACAATGATCCCCGGAAGCGGAGATTTAACTTCCGTTTTCGGGCCTCCCGTTTTCTTCTCTATTTCCTTCCGGGGCTCCTTAATTGAAGACCGGACAACAATCGGGGTTTTATCGGGTTTTACGTTCCTTTCTATCTCCACAACGTAGTCCTCATCATTCACCTTCAGCTTTGCCACATTTCCGGTAAGGGACAGAATGCTAACATCGTATTTCTTCCCTTTTACTAAAAACCTGAAGTTCTTCATATTTTTTTTATTACATGACCAATTTGAGATTCCCTGTCTGCATAAAATCACCTTAAATTCCTCATATTGTATAGCTTTGAGCTCCATGGCGAATAAGTCTTCGACACCCTCTTAACAGTGATGATGTCGCTCTCTTCGTCGTGCATCTCATTAAAATACAGGTAAAGAGCTGTGGCAATCGCGGCTTCTGCATCTGAGCCGGCTTCCGCGGCTTCAGGGATAACGGTTTCAGCAATAGCCGCCTTATCCTTACGCCCTGCAAGGAGTTTCCTTATCAGGGGAACCAGTATCCTGATTATAAACCACAGCAATATGATTGATAGCAGGATTATGTTAAGCACTATCAACAGTCGCACGGCAGCTCCATCATCAAGGTAGAGGCTTAACAGATTTATTGAAGAATAACTCATGGTCTGACTCTGTTTACAAGGGTATATTTGCATGTTTCTTCATGGGTCCCGGATCCTTTTTGGTTGCAAGGGTTCTCAGAGCCCTGATTATCCTGAAGCGGGTGTTCCGGGGTTCAATCACGTCATCGATAAAACCATATTTTGCTGCCTCATAAGGATTGGCAAACTTGGTACGGTATTCATTCTCCTTTTCGGCAATGAAAGCCGCTTTCTCTTCCTGATCACTTATTTCTGCCAGCGCTTTTCCCTCGAGAATCTCAATTGCACCTGATGGACCCATAACGGCTATCTCAGCCGAAGGCCAGGCGTAATTTACATCGCCTCGAAGCTGTTTGGACGACATGACGCAATGTGCCCCGCCGTATGATTTCCTCAGTGTAACAGTAACTTTTGGGACATTGGCATCACCGTAAGCGAACATAAGCTTGGCGCCGTGGATAATTATGCCGCCATATTCCTGCCCGCTTCCCGGCAGAAAGCCCGGTACATCAACAAGTGTTACGATGGGAACGTTGAACGCATCGCAGAACCTTACAAATCTTGCAGCCTTTCTTGATGCATCGATATCCAGGACGCCTGCAAGGAAGTTAGGCTGATTGGCTACAATACCAACCGGCATTCCTCCCATCTTGGCAAATCCGACAACAATATTCCTTGCATATCCCGCGTGAATCTCGAGGAACTCGCTGTAATCAACAATCTTGAAGACAATATCCTTGACATCATAGGGCTGATTCGCGTTTTCCGGTATCAGGCTGTTAAGATCTTCCTCCTTGCGGTCGATCGGATCGTCGCATTCGGTAAGAGGAGGTTCCTCCATGTTATTCTGCGGGAGATAACTCAGCAGTTTACGGATCAGCATCAGTCCCTGTTCCTCTTCTTCCACGACAAAATGGGCAACACCCGATTTGGTACCGTGAACTCCCGAACCACCAAGGTTTTCAGTCGATATATCCTCCCCGGTAACTGTCTTTGTCACTTTGGGTCCGGTTACGAACATATAACTGCTTTTCTCGCTCATAATTATAAAATCGGTCAGTGCAGGAGAATAAACCGCTCCTCCCGCGCAGGGTCCGAATACAGCAGATATCTGGGGAATGACTCCAGAGGCAAGAATATTTCTTTCGAAAATCTCGGCATAGCCTGCAAGGCTTTTTACCCCTTCCTGGATACGTGCTCCGCCGCTGTCGTTTATCCCGATAACCGGCGCTCCGACCTTCATCGCCTGATCCATCACCTTGCATATTTTCTGCGAGAAGGCTTCAGACAACGACCCGCCGAAAATGGTAAAGTCCTGGGCAAACACGTAAACCACCCTCCCGTCGATTGTTCCATGGCCGGTCACCACTCCGTCGGTCAGGAATTTCTTCTTCCCCATTCCGAAATCCTCAGTGCGATGAGTTACAAACATGTCAAACTCTTCGAAGCTTCCTTCATCGAGAAGAATGTTTATCCGTTCCCTTGCTGTCAGTCTTCCCTTGGAATGCTGTTCCTCAATTTTCTGCAACCCTCCCCCGAGACGAGCTTTTTCTCTCAGTTCGATAAGCTGCTTAACCTTTTCCTGGCTATCCATAAATATAATGTGTGTTTTGTGTACTGTTTATGATGCAAAAAGTAGTGAATTATTCCGGCTGTTCGTTACCGGGATGCTCGCAAAGCTCAATAAGTACTCCGTGCGCCGACCCCGGGTGAAGGAATGCAATGTCAAGGCCTTCGGCGCCTTTCCTTGGCCGGGTGTCGATGAGCCTGACTCCCTCCTTTTCCGCATGCCTTAGCTTTTCCTCAATATTTTCCACGGCAAATGCAATGTGATGTATCCCCTCGCCCCTCTTCTCAATAAAGCGGGCAATTGTACCCTGAGGGTCAGTCGACTCAAGCAGTTCAATCTTTGTCTGTCCCGCCATAAAGAAAGCAGTCCTTACCTTCTGATCGGGAACCTCCTCAATATTATAGCATTTCAGGCCGAGAACCTTCTCGTAAAACGCCACCGATTCGGCCAGACTGGCGACTGCAATACCAATATGTTCTATATGTGTAGGTTTCATAAAAGAGCATGTTTTTGAAGACTATAATTTAAGCAAAATTAACAGCTTAAAAATAGCTCAGGCAAACAAAAATCATGTTTGACAAGAATTTAGTTAATCCACTGGATCAGAAAGGAAACTCATCCGGGGTTGTGATTTCGGCTTCTTCGATTTCGGGTTTGGCGGCAGCCATGTGAACAGGATTTCCGTCGACGAATATGGCTTTGTAAGGTGTAACCGGGCATGAATATTCGCAATGTCCGCATCCGATGCAGATATCCTGATTAGTTTCCGGTATCACCAGATTACCCTCATAAGGCACCATGTATACTGCTTTTGTAGGACAGGCTTCCGAGCAGGCTCCACAGGCCGTCTTTTCAGTCTTGACTATACAGTTATCCTTTATAAAGAAAACCTTCCCTATCTGAGTAAGCTTTTTGGCTTCAAGGAGCAGAGGTTTGAGGGCATTTGTGGGACAAATTTCGGTACAGACAGTGCAGTTAAAAGTACAGAAGCTCCTGTGATAATCCATAACCGGCTGCATGAATCCGGCAATTCCATACTGCATCACGGCCGGCTGAAGGACATTATTCGGGCATGCATTGATGCAGAGAGAGCATGCCGTACATCTTTCTGCAAAATCATCCATCGATCCGGCTCCGGGAGGACAAACCGGAAAATTTCTTGGCTCTTTTACAGTCGACTCTTTGCGTGGAACGGGAACTCCTTTCTGATCCTGGCTTCTGGCACCGGCGGTAATCCCAAAAAGCATCAAAAGTGATCCTGCTACAAATTTCCGCCTGCCTTCGTCAGTCCTGGCGGGCTTTTCCTTTGAGGCTATAAAACTATAGGATAGCGCTTTCTCAGGACAAATATCAATGCAGTTGAAGCAATTTACACAGCGGCTGACATCTATGTTGTAATTAAGGAAATCAATGCATGATGATTTGCATCTTACTGAACATCGCCCGCATCGGGTGCATTTGCTTTCACTGAACCTGATCCTGAAAATTGAGACCTTCGAAATCAGGCCCAGAAGAGTGCCGACCGGGCATATCATGTTGCAGTAAAGCCTTCCCTTTAAAAAGGACATTGCCCCGACAAGCAGAAAGAATGCGACAGGAACAGCATATGTCATGGGGTTGAATCCCCTGATATCAACATGATGGAGAGTGTAAACATCAAATTTACCGAGCACCCATGTCAGAAAATTATTGATAAGCAAAATCACAGGCTCGCCCAGATAAGTCATAAACCGACCGAAGATGCTGTAGGGATCAAGAAGTGTAACCAGGTAAAGACCAAAGAATATAGCGGTCCCAAGGGTCAGGGCAAGAAGGGAGTATCTGATTACTGTACGCGGCTTTTTATAGCCGAATCTCCTGAATTTCCTTTTAATCCTGCCTCCGATCCGGCTGAAGAAATCCTGTCCGATACCAAGCGGACAAAGAAAAGAACAGTATGTCCGGCCGGTAAGAAGTGTCAGCAGGAGCACAATGATGAAACCTCCTGCAGCCATTGTCATCAGGTTGATATACTTAAGCGCCGAAGGTACAAATTGAAGATAAAGAAGATAATTAATGTATTTCTCCGGTACTGCTGACCTGAAGTCTGCAAAAACGAAAAGGAAACAAACCAGGACAATGGAAGAAAACAAAATCCTTAATTTCCTGAGCAAGGAAGATGTCATTACAAATTACATTTTTATACGCTTGATATTGAGCGATTCAAGGTTCATGTTGCCAAGGCCCATCTTGTGAGCGATGGGAATATAATCAATCCGCTGGGGATCAATGCTGAGCATCTTCGCAGCTGCAGCATCACCCGCGACCCAGTCGGAGGTAATAATCTGTGATTTCATCTGGACAACATCCTCTTTTGAAACGCCCTGCGGTCCATGCTTTACCATTACGTTATAGCAATCAATTATATTGAGGACGGGTTTCTTTTCAAACAAAGCAAAATCAGCTATACACTGGTGAAGATCATTCGAATGCCAGTACCCTCTGTCCCAGACCACCCCCATCATGTTTTTAAGACAGGCGGTCATTATGGTTGAGTCATGGTCCTTCATTATGGGAACATTTATGAAGACATCCGTCTCCATAATGAGTTCATGAACCTTGGCTTTTTTAAGTTTTACAGCTGTTGGTATTTCGATCTCCTGGTAATAGTTTTCTGTATTGCCGGGAACAACCTTTGCACCTGCATCCTTTGCAACTTTTTCTATTCCCGAATTCCTGTAGGTATTAACCCAGTTATCGCAGGTATGATCAAAAACATAAACCTCCTTTGCTCCTGCCCTGAAACAGTGTTCAATAATCCTTTTGACAAGAGCTGGATTTGTATTGGCAGCCAGTTCCGGAACAACGTCCCATCCTATATTTGGCTTGACAAGAACCTTTTGTCCTTTCCGGATGAATGTACCCATTCCTCCAAGTTCCTGAATGCCGAGATCGAACATTGCAGCAGGTTCGCCACCCATTAAAGCAACCAGATCATATTTTGCCGGAGAAGTCCCTGCTGCCCAAAGTTTACTGTATCCTCCAATGCTGAAGGCAGCACCGGCAGCAATACCGGCCCCGACAGATTTTCTAAAAAACTCCCTCCTCCTCATAATGGATTGTTCAGGTTTTAATTCGTAACCGAAAAGTCATCAAAAATACGAATTATTTTTATCAATTCTCCAATGATTGTAAATTGTATATTTACGCAGGATTACTGAATATTACCCGGTTTATGAGATATCAACATTACCGGATTTTATTTGTTACACTTTATTAAAGGCTATATATGAAAGTACTGTACTATGATTGTTTTTCGGGTATAAGCGGCGACATGAACCTCGGCGCCATGGTCGACCTGGGAATTGATATCGGTTATCTGAGATCAGAACTTGAGAAGCTTCGCCTTGAGGGATGGGAACTTGCCTCAGAAAAGAGCCAGCGTCACGGGATCACGGGGACCAAAATAACCGTAAGGCAGACCCGGCATGAACATGTCCACAGGCACTTATCGGATATTGAAAAAATAATCAACGGATCGACTTTGTCTGGCATGGTTAAAGAATTGAGCATGAAGATATTCCTGAAGATTGCAGAAGCCGAAGCTGCCGTTCACGGAATACCTGTCGAAAAGGTTCATTTCCACGAAGTAGGGGGGGTCGATTCAATAATCGACGTTGCCGGTGCCGCAATATGCTTTGCTGAACTTGGGGTTGAAGCCGTATATGTTTCGGAGGTTGAACTCGGGAGCGGATTCGTAAATTGCGATCATGGCAGGCTGCCAGTACCGGCACCGGCTACATCTGAAATTGTAAGAGGAATTCCCGTAAGGCTTGGAGGAGTTGATTTTGAAGCTACAACACCGACAGGAGCTGCAATTGTCACTGTCCTCGGGACCAAATTCGGGACCGGATCTGTGGTCAATATAACAAAAACAGGTTACGGAATAGGACATAAGGAACATCCTGTGGTCCCCAACCTCCTCAGGGTATTTCTCGGAGAAACAAACGAAGAACATGCGCAGGGACACAGGGCAGTCATGCTTGAGGCAAACATCGACGACATGAATCCGGAGTTTTACGACCATATCTCCGATAATCTGTTCAGGGCCGGAGCTGCTGATGTGTTCTTCACTCAGATCATTATGAAAAAGGGAAGACCAGGTGTGATTCTTAATGTGATATGCGAAAAAGGATCGGAATACAGGCTGAAAGAGATAATCTTCACAGAGTCTACCACACTTGGAATGAGATCATTTGAATTTAATAAAGACACCCTCGCAAGGGAAATCTTCAAGGTTGACACTATGTACGGCGAGGTAACGGTGAAAAGATCATTCTTCGGAGGGAAACAGGTCTCCGTCAAACCCGAATACGAAGAATGCAGGAAGATTGCATCCGAAAGAAACATCCCTGTCAAGGAGGTGTACAACAATATAATGTCCGTTATACTGAGCAACAAATGACAATCATGACCGAAAACAAGAGGGACAGGCTTGACAGTGTGATCAACGATTTGAATTCCTTTGTTGTTGGTTTTTCGGGAGGAGTGGATAGTTCATATCTCCTGCTCCGGGCGCATACGTTGCTGAAGGATAGAATAATGGGGCTGACACTCCGTACACCATATATGCCCCTTTCAGAAATTGAAGAAGCCTCCGGGTTTGCAAAGGTCCATAAAATAAACCACAAAATTATAGAGCTGCCATTCCCCGATCAGATCAGGGACAATCCGCCCGACAGGTGCTATATCTGCAAGAAGATACTCTTTGATCACCTGAGCAGGTTTGCTGCTGCCAATGGTTTCGCATATGTGGCTGACGGATCCAATGCCGATGACGCCGGTTCTCACAGACCAGGTCTCAGGGCTCTCAGGGAACTGGGTATAAAAAGCCCACTTATGGAAGCCGGTCTGGTCAAACAGGAAATAAGGGATCTGCTGAGACTTGAAGGACTTGACATTGCGGATAAACCATCGATGGCATGTCTTCTTACAAGAATACCATACAACACAACAATAAGTTCCGGCATGTTGGTAATGGCAGAACAGGCAGAAAAATTCTTTTCCGCCGCCGGTTACCCGGGAACCAGGGTCAGGATTCATGGCGACCTGGCAAGGATAGAATGTTTTCCCTCATATCTCGGAAAAATGGCTCAACTGCCCGAAAGGGAACTGATTGTCGCCGGTCTGAAAAAAATCGGATTCAGATATGTATCTTTGGATCTCGAAGGATACAGGTCAGGCTCGTATGATCCTGAAAGCACAAGAATATGAACAGGAACGACATTGAAGCACTCCTCAGGGAGATAAAAGACGGAAGAAAAAGCGTGGAGGAAGCACTCGATATTCTGCACGACTTTCCGTTTACCGATCTGGGATATGCAAAAATTGATAATCACAGGGAAATCAGGACGGGGTATCCTGAAATCGTATACTGTGCTGGCAAGACTACCGACCAGGTCATTGGCATCTTCAGACTGATGGCGGGGAAAAAGAACAATATCATCGGAACCAGGGCCGGCCGGGAAATGTACGACGCGGTGAAGGATATCTTCCCTGAAGCTGTCTGGTATCCGGAGGCACGAATAATAAGCATCCCTTCCCGCGAGATGAAACGGCCCGACACTGCTATTGCGGTTATCACTGCAGGCACATCCGACATACCGGTTGCGGAAGAGGCTGCCGTCACTGCCGAACTTCTCGGAAACAAGGTTCTCAGAATATATGATGCAGGCGTCGCCGGTATACACCGCCTTGTGGATAAACTCCCCGAAATAAGGAAATGCCGGGTGGTAATTGTAATTGCCGGCATGGAGGGAGCCCTTGCAAGTGTTGTCGGAGGACTGGTCAGCTCACCCGTTATCGCTGTCCCCACAAGCGTTGGATACGGGGCAAGCTTCGGAGGAATATCGGCGCTGCTGGCAATGCTCACAAGCTGTTCCTCAGGAGTAACAGTGGTCAACATCGACAATGGTTTCGGCGCCGGCTTCTCCGCAAGCATGATTAACCAGATGAAGTGATCTGCCACGATGGCCGGCAAACTGCTTCTTTCCACGGCATATTTTCCTCCAGCCTGTTATTTCAGGCTTATCCGGGATGCAGAAAAAGTATTTATCGAACGGGAGGAAAACTACATCAAACAGTCCTACAGGAACAGATGCATTATACTTGCATCCAACGGCGTACTGAGTCTCTCCGTGCCGGTCACGAAAGGCGACAGGTTAAAAGCTCCGGTAAAAGATATCCGGATTGATTATTCGAAACGATGGCAGCAGGTTCATATAAGAGCCTTCACTTCAGCATACGGAAGGTCGCCTTACTTCCTGTATTATTCGGAAAACATCTTCAGCATACTGCAAAAAAAACAACGTTTTCTTATCGACCTTAACCACGAACTGCTCCAGGAGTGCCTCGCCCTTCTTGATATAAAGAAGTGTATAAACTACACTTCTTCATTTGAACCGGCCAGTCTTCAGCCAGGGGATTACAGGTACAGTATTTCACCAAAAAAAGAACAGGCATTCAGTTCAAAGCCTTACATCCAGGTTTTCGGAGAAGCCGGTTTTGTGCCTGGTTTAAGCATCATCGATCTGATCTTCAACCTTGGTCCGGATGCGGCCATGTATTTATAGCAAGAAAAAAGGTGCCTTGCAGGGCACCTTTTGTTTAATAATCGGTAAAGCAAACTAGAAGCCAAATTTATAACCAAGGGTAACCGAAAACATATTCCTGGTGTTAGTCAGGCTGGCCATTGCAGTCTCGTAGTAAGAGTCGTACAGTATGTATTGCTGTTCGTTTCTCATGTTGGTAAAGCCGAAGTCGATACTCAGATTCTGCTCCCTGAAGCCGACACCTGCTGAAATTGACCTATTGAACAAATCCTTGTTAACCTCATCCTCCCTGAATACTTTTCCATAATAGCCGTATCCACCCCTGAAGTACATTTTATTAAACCTCAGTTCACCCCCGACGCGGATATTGTGTGCCGGTTTCAGTGTATTTTTAATATCAAGGTTCTTCTCGCTGTAATCAAAGTCATCGCCAGTTTCCGAGAACTTAACCATGCTGTAATCAACAAATTCATAATCAACGCTCAGAAGACCTGTTTTTTCAATCTGGTAAGCAACGCCGGCAAGAGCCCTGAAAGGAGTTGTCAGTGCATATTCATAAACCAGCTCGTCGTTACCGTATTCATAATGGCCTCCATCGGTGAAATTGGAAGAGATGTTATCATAGAACCTCTCATCAATCTTATAAAGTGTGGGAGAATGGAAAGCAACTCCGATCCTGAGTTCCTCTACCGGCCTGATGATGGCTCCTATCTTAAGGTTAACCCCTGTTCCGGTATTTTCAAAATGCTCAACATAGGAGAAATCGCTGAACTGTGAATCGAGGTAATAGTCGGCTTTCTCAAGATGCTCATAGTGGCCTGTATACTTCATGGTGCTGATGCCAAGGGTGGCCCCGAAATAAACTTTGTTTGAATAGTTGCCACCTATCGATATTGCATGTTCACCTGTATAACCCTCGTTGGTTATCAGCCGCCTGATGTTCTGGCCGTAATCCGATGTTGGGTTGTCGCCGTAATTCGAAAAAACCGTACCGTAGTAGCTGGCGCCAGAACCTGTTATTGTATCGATTATCCATGCATCGTAAGCAATTCCTGCTGCGCCTCCGATATCGCCATAATAAATACCATAAGCCTCATCAGCCCAATAGTCGGCCATGGAGCTGTTTGAACTGTTTCCCTGAATACGCGCCGTATTGTTCAGGTTGTTTGTCTTGTTGAATGAGTATCCGACATTGAGTGAGATCAATCCGGTGGTTCCGCTTCCTTTTATAAGGTTTCCGACAACGCCAGCCTGGCCAAGGTTAAAATTATACATGTAATCGTCGGAAATTCCGTTGAAACTGGCCGATGTTTTAGAGCGAAGAAGCTGAGGTGTTAACGATATTTCTGAAGATCTGAACACACCGATTCCGGCAGGGTTCTGACTGAATGTTGACATATCGCCTCCGAGGGCTGTGAACGCCCCGCCCATCGACATAAACCTGGCTGTACCGGTGTAGAAGATCTGGGAGTATCTTAAGGCATCATCTACATTCTGGGCTTTCAGTCCGGTGAATGTAAGCAATGCTGCTGCAATTATTAAGGCTGACCTTTTCATCATAATATAATTTTGATTTTAACGGTATGATGGAACCGCACATGATTGAAAATTATATACATACGTGTTTATGTATTTGATACATGTGGGTTTCATATAAGTTTCTTTTTATTTAAGAGAATAACCGCATTCCATTACAGAATGTATTGATAATCAATATTTTATCAAATTTGTTTACCTTCTTCCTCCGGATGAAGAACGGCTGGATGATGATGATGATGAACTTCCCGAAGATGAGGAACCCGAATAAGAACCTCCCGAGTAGGAGCTGCCGCTGCTCCTCGACACCGAGCTGCCTCCGCCGTAGGATGACCCTGATGAGTATCCGCTGCCAGAACTTCTCCTCGACGGAACAGAGTAGGTGCCGGGGTTGCTGTAAGAAGAGCTTGATCTGCCGGGAGCCGAGTAGGATGAACTGCTTCTCCCCTGGGTCGAAGAGCCGGAAGGCCTGGTAGTGGTTCCGCTGTTTACCCTGGTGTTGTTGTATGAGGGCCTTGTGCTCACCCGGGGATTTGTATAAGTAGGAGTATATGACCTGTTGACTGAATTGTATTCAGGGCGTGTCGCAGCTGGTCTTCTCGTCTGGGTTGACTGAGTTCCCGTGTTGCCGGACCCCGGTGTGGTGGTTCTTCTTTCACCTGCTACAGGCTGCTGGGTACCACTGACCGGTGAGGTTGTCCTCCTCGAAGTTGATGTACCAACAGTTCCGGTGGCCGGAACTCCGGTGCCGGAAGCCGGGTCGGTGCTTCTCCTGGATGAGGCTGTTCCTGAAGTTCCGGAGACTCCCGAGGCGCTGCCACCTGACCAGCGGGTTGACATGTTGCTTGGTCTTTCTCGTCTGCCGTAATTCACATCACGGTCGTTATATGTGTAGGGGCTGTAGTACCTGCCGTAGTACCAGGGTGAATAAAAGGAGCTGTAGTATGGGCTATAATATCCCATTCCCATTCCCATTCCCATCCCCATTCCATAGTATCCGCCGTATGAGTAGGGGCTGTAAAAACCTCCGTAGGAATAAGGGCTGTAGTAATCGTAGTAGAACGGATCGTAATATGAGTACGGGAATCCGGAGTAAAAGCTGTTGAACCCGAACGAAGGGTAGAAGCTGAAGTAGAAAGGATCCCTCCAGTAAGGGTTGAAGTAGTTCCCGTAGAACCTGTTCAGTCTTCCGGAATAGGAGCCGTCATAATAATCGTATCTGTTGTCATAACTACCCGCATCAGCATAGTCTGCTGCATCGGAATATTCCTCCGATACCAGGGTGTCGGCCGCGTAGATGTTGTCGTAATATGATCCCGATCTCAGGTTGCCTTCGGAAATCTGATTGTGTTCGCTGGTTCTTGCCTGTGTTACAGGCTGATCGGAACTCACGTAATACAGGTCATCGTATTCTGTTCCCACATACAGCCCCGAGGAGCAGGAGGCGAGAGTCAGAAGGGCAAGACCGAATATGTAATTTGTTGCTTTCATCTTGGTTATTGTTTCCTTTTGTTTACTTTACTTACCTGTAAATATCAAAATTCATACCAAAGTATAAGGTCCTACAGATTTTTAATCAGGCTTCAGGTTTCAGCAAATTTAATTCTTTTTGACAAAGTAACAATCATTTTCAAAACGCTTATACTTTTCTTTTAGTCTGCAGGGCAGCGCAACATCACTGTTTCCTGTACGCGAAGACACCTGCTTTTTTAAATTTCCATTATTTAACTACTTTTACAACCGGTTTATAAATGATCCAAATAATTTAAAATACTACACCATACAATGGCTAAGTTTTTGACAGACAGGGAAGACAATTATGCACAATGGTACAACGACCTTGTAATTAAGGCCAATCTTGCCGAGAATTCGGCAGTAAGAGGCTGCATGGTTATCAAGCCCTATGGTTATGCAATATGGGAAAACATACAGGCGGGACTTGACAAAATGTTCAAGGCAACAGGCCATGTCAATGCATATTTTCCTCTTTTTATACCAAAATCTTTTTTCAGCAGGGAAGCTGCACATGTGGAAGGATTTGCCAAGGAGTGTGCGGTTGTTACTCACTACAGGTTAAAAAACGATGAGAATGGGAAGGGGATTGTTGTTGATCCTGCTGCCAAACTGGAGGAAGAGCTCATAATCCGTCCCACTTCTGAAACAATTATTTGGAATTCATACAAAAACTGGATCCAGTCATATCGCGACCTCCCTATTCTGATCAACCAATGGGCGAATGTTGTCAGATGGGAGATGCGAACCCGTCTGTTTCTAAGGACGTCTGAGTTTCTGTGGCAGGAGGGACACACAGCCCATGCTACAAGCCAGGAAGCAGTTGAGGAAACAGAAAGGATGATAAATGTGTATGTCGACTTTGCCGAGAATTATATGGCGCTTCCTGTCATCAGGGGATACAAAACCGAGAATGAACGTTTTGCAGGGGCAGTCGACACCTACACAATAGAAGCCCTGATGCAGGACGGGAAAGCGCTTCAGGCAGGTACCAGCCATTTCCTTGGTCAGAATTTTGCAAAAGCCTTTGATGTTCAGTTCACCGACAAGACCGGAAAGCTCGATTATGTATGGGCCACTTCGTGGGGAGTGTCGACAAGGATGGTCGGAGCCCTGATAATGGCTCACTCCGATAATAACGGACTTGTTCTGCCGCCCAGGCTGGCTCCCATCCAGACAGTAATTGTCCCCATCTTCAAAACTGACGAACAGCTTCAGCTTATAAGCAAGAAGGCCAGGGCAATAATGGAAGGACTTCAAAAAGCCGGCATCTCTGTGAAGTACGACGACCGCGATAACCTTAAACCGGGTTTCAAATTTGCAGATTATGAGCTGAAAGGTGTTCCAGTAAGGATAGCCATCGGACCGCGGGATATAGAAAACAATACAGTTGAAATTGCCCGGCGCGACACTCTTGAAAAAGAAACAGTTTCATCTGAAGGTCTACCGGAGAGGATAAAGGATCTGCTAGAAGTTATCCAGGCCAATCTGTTCAGAAAGGCATTGAA